>JAGOFG010000175.1:0-3027 GCA_017997335.1 Flavobacterium sp.
GTGGTCAAATACGTTTGATTCGTGATAATACCACGTTTTTCAATACACAAACTCATTACGTTACCCACGAAATCAGACTTGGTAATGATAGTCGCTTTGATATAAGGTTCCTCTACACGGTCCAATTTTGATGGTTCCGGTAAATCGGATGGATTGTTAACGATAATAGCTGTTTCAGGCTCTTTTTTGGTATACGCCAAATACGAAACGTTCGGAACAGTAGTAATTACCGTCATATCGAACTCGCGCTCCAATCGCTCCTGAATAATTTCCATATGTAGCATTCCTAAGAATCCACAACGGAAACCAAATCCTAAAGCCGCCGAACTTTCAGCTGTAAATACCAACGAAGCATCGTTTAATTGCAGTTTTTCCATCGAAGCTCTTAGTTCTTCAAAATCTTCTGTATCGACAGGGTAAATTCCAGCAAAAACCATCGGTTTTACGTCCTCAAACCCGGTAATCATATTGGTGGTAGGAGTTTTGGCATCAGTGATGGTATCCCCTACTTTTACCTCTTTGGCTTCTTTAATTCCAGAAATCAAATATCCAACATCCCCAGTTGAGATGACGCTTTTTGGCACTTGATTCAGTTTTAAAGTACCTACTTCATCGGCAAAATATTCATTGCCAGTAGCCATAAATTTTATCTTTTGACCTTTTTTGATTTCTCCATTTACCACACGGAAGATAACTTCAATTCCGCGGAAAGGGTTGTAATGTGAATCAAAAATTAAGGCTTGTAGAGGTTCTTCTTTGTTACCTTTTGGAGGTGGAATTTTTTCGATAATGGCAGCCAAAATATTTTCGACACCAAAACCTGTTTTTCCAGATGCGTGAATAATATCTTCTAATTTACAGCCTAACAAATCAATAATATCATCGCTTACCTCTTCAGGATTTGCACTTGGCAAATCGACTTTATTCAAAACAGGAATGATTTCTAAGTCGTTTTCTAAAGCCAAGTATAAGTTAGAAATCGTTTGTGCTTGTATACTTTGAGCCGCATCTACAATCAAAAGTGCGCCTTCGCAAGCGGCGATTGAACGCGAAACTTCATAGGAGAAATCCACGTGACCCGGAGTGTCAATCAAATTCAAGATATATTGTTCGCCTTTGTAGGTGTATTCCATCTGTATGGCGTGACTCTTAATGGTAATCCCACGTTCGCGCTCCAAGTCCATATTGTCAAGCAATTGGGCTTTTTCTTCTCGAGCGGTAACCGTTTGCGTAGCGCCTAATAATCGGTCGGCAAGGGTACTTTTTCCGTGGTCAATGTGTGCAATAATGCAAAAATTTCTAATGTGTTTCATGCGTTGTCTCTGTCATTAATGGCGAAAAATATCGCTTACAAGCTGCAAATATAGCGCAAAGTTTAGATTTAATTGTATGTTTTTAAAGTTAGTACCGATAACTATTTATTTTTAATCCTCTTACGCTAAGAGTTTATGAATTGATTGATGTGGATGGTATTTTGATACAGAAGTTTTTTATCGATTAGAAGCAGTAGAAAGGTATTGCTGTTGTTTTTGTATATTTGAGAAATGAGTGCAACATCCCCTTTTTTGAAAAATCTACATCTTATTATTTCAGCAGCTATAGTAGCACCTGTTGGTCTGATATATGGTGTTAAACCTAATTTTCTTTTTGAGGTAAGCCTACAATCACCCGACGAATTTTCAATTTTCAAAGCCATAATGGGTTTGTATTTGGGCTTTTCATTTTTTTGGGTTTTAGGAATTTTTCAAAAACAATTTTGGAAAGCGGCAACTATTTCTAATATGATTTTTATGTTGGGCTTGGCAGCGGGAAGAATTATTTCTATTCTTTTTGATGGATTGCCATCTGGTATTTTTGTTTTAGGAACCTTCGGTGAATTGGTATTGGGTTGTTTTGCCATTTATAACTATAGAAAATTTAATGTGCCCAATTAAACATTTCTTTAATGTCCAATGTTAGCAATTTGATATCGAAGTTTTCGTAAAAATACTTATAAAATGCTAAAAATGAGACACTCTTGAGATTAAATTTTATTACTTAAAATTCTTAACTATCTTTGCAAAAAATTTAAGCAATGCCCAAAATTGGCAACATAGAACTTCCAGATTTTCCTTTACTTCTTGCACCTATGGAAGACGTAAGCGACCCGCCTTTTCGCAGATTGTGCAAAATGCACGGTGCCGACTTAATGTACTCCGAGTTTATTTCTTCTGAAGGATTGATTCGCGATGCCATCAAGAGCCGAATGAAGTTGGATATTTTTGATTACGAACGTCCCGTTGGAATACAAATCTTTGGCGGCGATGAAGAAGCGATGGCTTTGTCTTCTAAAATCGTTTCTGCCGTAAATCCAGATTTAATTGATATCAATTTTGGTTGTCCCGTAAAGAAAGTCGTTTGTAAAGGTGCTGGTGCTGGAGTTTTGAAGGATGTCGATTTGATGATTCGTTTGACCAAAGCGGTGATAGATAGTACCCATTTGCCTGTAACTGTAAAAACGCGTTTGGGTTGGGACGATAACTCTATCAACATCGATGAGGTGGCCGAACGTTTGCAAGATATTGGCGTTGCTGCGTTGAGTATTCACGCTAGAACACGCGCCCAGATGTACAAAGGTCATTCCGATTGGTCACACATTGCTCGTGTGAAAAACAATCCAAGAATTACGATGCCGATTTTTGGAAATGGCGATATCGATTCTCCTGAAAAAGCTTTAGAATACAAAAACAAATACGGAGTCGACGGGATTATGATTGGTCGTGCCGCCATTGGTTATCCTTGGATTTTTAATGAAATCAAACATTTCTTTAATACAGGAGAACATCTGGCCAAACCCACGGTGGCTGATAGAGTAGAAGCGGTTCGCAACCACTTGACTTGGGCTATGGATTGGAAAGGCGAACGTCACGGAATTGTAGAAACAAGACCACATTATACCAATTATTTCAAAGGAATTCATTCGTTCAAAACCTACAAACAACAATTGGTTACGCTCGATAAACCAGAAGAATTATTTGCTGTACTAGA
>JAGOFG010000175.1:3127-5099 GCA_017997335.1 Flavobacterium sp.
ACTACTAGCAATCAACGAAGCCAAAAAGCCAAGCGTGATAATGGTCACCATTACGATTGCGATGTTTTCAACACTAAAAACGACTGGATAAGCCAATGTTGGGGTAATCATAATCCACTCGAATTGTTGTTGCAATAGCACAATTACGATGCCCAAAAGCAATCCAATGATTCCGCCATAAACACTCAATAAAGTCCCTTGTAGCAAGAAAATATTGCGAAGACTCTTGATTTCGGTTCCGAGATTGAATAAGGTTTTCAGGTTGCCTTTTTTGTCCAAAATCATCATAATCAAAGCCCCAATCAGGTTAAAAAGCGCCACGACAATAACCAGGGTGAAAATTAAATACACCGCAATGTTTTCGGTGTTCAACATTTTATAAAGCGACTCGTTCAACTGCGCTCTGTTTTTTAGCGTGATTTTATTCTTGAAAATCGTTTGTAGTTGCTCAATAATAGCGTCTTCATCTGCATTTGGACGAAGTTTAAATTCTATTCCCGAAATTTGGTTGGGTTGGTATTCTAGTAATTCTTGTGCCAATCCCAAATCGGCAAAAACGTATTTTGAGTCCAAATCTTCACTAATCGAATAAATCCCAATCGGAATCAAATCAGTCTGGTTAAAGGCTTCTGATGGAATAGTAATCGTCCCTTTGCCCGGCCTTGGCACCATAACTTCAAGCGCTGTATTGTAATCAAACAAACCCATCGAGAATTTTTGCGCCATTCCATATCCTACGACAACTTGATAGGTGTTGGGTTGCAGCCATTGCCCGTTGTACAATTTTTTTTCAATGGCGTTTACTTTGGTGAATTGCGTGTCCACTCCTTTCAAATAAGTCACTTCTTGCTTGTCTGCAAAAGTAAAAAGCACTCGTTCTTCAATAATTTTGGAGAACGAAGCAATTCCGGCTATTTTTTTGATTTCTTGGTCTTGTTTGGGAGTAACAAAAAACGATTTGCCAAGGGTAGGCGTCGCTTTTAAATCGGGGTCAATTTCGTTGGTAAACGAAAGGCTAAATTCTTTCAAACCGCTAAATACCGACAGCACTACAAAAAGCGCCATAGCACCCACAATGATGCCTAAACTAGCTATACGATTAATGATGTTAATAGCGCTGTTTTTGCTATTACTCCTAAGGTATCGGTGCGCGATGTAAAGCGGAAAATTCAATTTAAAACTGTCTGCGTTTTTCTAATAAATCTCTGTTTTCAATAGGATTTTCTTGATTTTTCAAGGCATTGTCGATTTTCTCGATATAATCCAACGAGTCATCAATAAAGAAAACCAAATTAGGAACTCTACGCAATTGCAAACGAACACGTTGCGATAAATCGTGTTTAATCAAGTTGGTATTCGTTTTTATCGCTGCCAAGGTTTCTTGTGCTTTTTCTTGAGGAAAAATACTTAAATGCACCGTAGCTACCGATAAATCTGAGGTTACCACTACTTTGGATACTGAAATTACTAAGTTAGTAACGCCATTTTTTCTCACTTCACCTTGCAAAATGTCCACCAAATCTTTTTGGATTACACCGCCTATTTTTTTCTGTCTATTTGTTTCCATACTGCAAAAATACTACTTTTAAGCTTTATTCGAACAAATTTTCAACGTAACAATCCTGATTCTAAAATAATCCGATTGGTAATCAGGAGCTATTTCCTGCTGTACGCTATATCTTTGCTGCCGAACCCCGGCAACAAAGGATGCCGCTTCCATCAGGGCTAGGGTTTAGGATAATCGAGAAGTTTTATTTATTGTTCGATATTTTCAACCGTTTGGTGAAATTCAAATAAAAAAATAACCACATAGAACAATAGATTACAGTTTATGAAAAAGAATAAATAGAAATAGTTCTATCTCACACATAGTATACTATGTGAATAGTAAAACGTCTATCTTTTCTTTTACGAATAATAAATTCTATGTTTCTCCCTATGTGGTAAAAATAATTTCAACTAAAGGGTATAA
>JAGOFG010000050.1:0-12865 GCA_017997335.1 Flavobacterium sp.
GGTTAAAAATACCAAATTGGATGGTACTACCGAAGATGCCTTTTTAATCGAAGGAGATATTCTTATGACCAAAGAACAATTGGACAAAATGGACCTTCACGGAGGAATAACTACAGAGCAGAATCGTACGAACAACTTAGTATCTGCACCAAGAACCATAAGAGTTGTTGGTCTTTCAGGGACAGGAACTACTGCTTTATCTGCCAATATGCGTGCTGGATTGCAGGCTGCAATAAATAGATATAATAATCTAGGATTGGCGCTTACTTTTACGCTAACCTTTAGCTCCAATACTTCAGGTGCTAATATCGTAGTAAGAAGACAAACGGGTTCTGCTGGTGGTGTAGCTGGTTTCCCTTCTGGAGGGTTGCCTTTTAACACTGTAACATTGTATTCAGGATTGGATAGCTATTCTACTGGTGTGAATGCACACGTATCTGCACACGAAATCGGGCATTGTATAGGTTTGCGTCATACCGATTGGTTTAGCCGTCAAAGTTGTGGATCTAATCAAAGTGAAGGAACAGCAGGTGTTGGTGCCGTCTTAATTCCTGGAACTCCTTCTGGTTATGATGCTACATCTTATATGAGAGCTTGTTTTAGCGGAAGCGAGACAGGTGCGTTCAACAGTAATGACATAACTGCTCTTAACTATTTATATTAGAAATTGATTGGGGGCTTTATCAAATTAGTAAAGGCTGTCTCGTGTTGTTGAGACAGCCTTTTTTTATTTGAATATCTAAAAAAAAATTACAATTGTTCATCAGCAGCACCAACTTCCTTGATTTGATCTAAGATGTTGGTTTGATTTGGTGAAATATAATTTTTAGGGTCATTAGTAGTTTCTTTCTTGAACAACAGGTCTAATGCGTTATATAGTTTTAATAAAACGTCTCGGTCTTGTTTATCGATTTCCACCGCACTATTAAAATTAAATACGTAATTGTTGGAGTTACGTACTTCTACTTTTATGGTTTTTGGGGTGATTTTGAATTTAACGATGTCCATATTTGCTAATTTTGCCTAAAGCAAAACTAAATAAAATCAGTTTATCAATACTATAAAATTCATGGTAATGTGATATTTTAATCTGGCTCTTTTTCCGATTGTTTTAAATTTGCATGTATAATTGTCTGATTTTTATGATTTTATTGTATTTTTTTGAGCAAATTAATTTATAAAGCAGTTTTTATGTTTTACTTTCTTTCTCTAAGTTAAAATCCTTTTCTCGATTGTACTAAACATCTAAGATTAAATATTTTGTCATATTGATTAATTGTTTTACTTTTGCACACCTTTTGGTGAATAAGAGTTTCCTTTAGGTATCAACTATTTATGTAAAACAACTTCTGTTTTTTCTCTCGCATTAAGAAACTCAAGAAAAACAGAATACAAATTTTTTATCAGCATGTCTGAACAATTAAAATCACAAGAAGAGTTTTTAGCAAATTTTAACTGGCATAACTTCGAAGAAGGTATCGATGCAGTAGATGAGAAAAACTTATTAGAATTCGAAGAACTAGTATCAAAAACTTTCATCGCTACAGATCAAGAAGAAGTTGTTGAAGGAGTAGTTGTTAGAATTACAGATAGAGACGTTATCGTTGATATCAATGCTAAATCGGAAGGTGTTATTTCATTAAATGAATTCCGTTACAACCCAAATTTAAAAGTTGGAGACAAAGTAGAAGTATTAATTGACATCCGTGAGGACAAAACTGGTCAATTGGTATTATCTCACAGAAAAGCTCGTACTATTAAATCATGGGATAGAGTTATTGCTGCAAACGAAACAGGTGAAATCGTTACTGGTTTTGTAAAATGCAGAACTAAAGGCGGTATGATCGTTGATGTTTTCGGAATTGAAGCATTCTTACCAGGATCTCAAATTGATGTTAAACCAATTAGAGATTACGATGTATACGTAAACAAAAACATGGAATTCAAAGTGGTAAAAATCAACCACGAATTCAAAAACGTTGTAGTATCTCACAAAGCGCTTATTGAAGCGGATATTGAAGTACAGAAAAAAGAAATCATCGGTCAATTACAAAAAGGACAAGTATTAGAAGGTGTTGTTAAAAACATTACTTCTTATGGTGTGTTTATTGACTTAGGTGGTGTTGATGGATTAATTCACATTACTGACCTTTCTTGGAGTAGAATCAACCACCCAAGTGAAGTTCTTGAATTAGACCAAAAATTAAACGTTGTAATCCTTGATTTCGATGATGAGAAAACAAGAATTCAATTAGGATTGAAACAATTAAACGCTCACCCATGGGATGCTTTAGATGCTAACTTAGCAGTTGGTGACAAAGTGAAAGGTAAAGTTGTAGTTATCGCTGACTACGGTGCTTTCATTGAAGTAGCTGAAGGTGTTGAAGGTTTAATCCACGTTTCTGAAATGTCATGGTCTACTCACTTACGTTCTGCTCAAGATTTCGTAAAAGTAGGAGATATCGTTGAAGGAGTTATTTTAACTTTGGATAGAGATGACCGTAAAATGTCATTAGGTATCAAACAATTGACTCAAGATCCTTGGACTGATATTACTTCTAAATACCCAGTAGGTTCTAAACATACAGGTATCGTTAGAAACTTTACAAACTTTGGAATTTTCGTAGAATTAGAAGAAGGAATTGATGGATTAATCTACATTTCTGACCTTTCTTGGACTAAGAAAATCAAACACCCATCTGAATTTGTAAATGTTGGTGAAAAATTAGACGTAGTTGTATTAGAATTAGATGTTGACGGACGTAAATTATCTTTAGGTCACAAACAAACTACTGCTAATCCTTGGGATCAATACGAAGATTCATTCGCTGTAGGAACTATCCACAATGGTGAAATTTCTGAAATCGTTGACAAAGGAGCTACTGTAGAATTTGGAGATGATATCGTTGCTTTCATTCCTACTCGTCATCTTGAAAAAGAAGACGGAAAGAAATTGAAAAAAGGCGAATCTGCAGATTTCAAAGTAATTGAATTCAACAAAGAATTCAAAAGAGTAGTTGCTTCTCACACTGCTATCTTCCGTGAAGAAGAAGAGAAAAATGTGAAAGCTGCAACTGAAAATACTTCATCTGCTTCTACTAATGCACCAGCTGCAACTTTAGGAGATAACAATGATGTATTAGCTGCATTGAAAGCTAAAATGGAAAAATCAGAGAAAAAATAATTTCTAGATTTTCTAAATATCAAAGCCTCGCATTTAGCGAGGCTTTTTTTTTGACCTATTTCTAGTGTTTTATTTTATTTCAAAAAAAAACGCTTCTTTTAAAACCATATTCTACTTTACTTCGTAAATGTCTATATAACTTAAAATATAGATATTATGAAAACTAGAAATTTTTTATCAGTTGCATTTTTTACAGTAGCCGTTTCTGTTACTTCTTTTGCTCAAAAGACAGTAATGGTGGGTGGAGCGCCAATGTATCCATCCAAAAATATTGTTGAAAATGCAGTTAATTCTAAAGACCATACTACTTTAGTTGCAGCAGTTAAAGCCGCAGGTCTAGTAGAAACTTTACAAAGCAAAGGACCTTTTACCGTTTTTGCCCCAACAAATGCAGCCTTTGATAAATTACCCAAAGGCACAGTAGAAACATTAGTAAAACCTGAAAATTTAAAAATGCTACAAACTATCTTAACCTACCATGTAGTTGCTGGCAAAATGAATGCTGCTGATATAGCCAAAGCGATTCAATTGGGGAATGGAAAAGCAATGCTAAAAACAGTTAGTGGCGGAACCTTAACTGCATGGATGGAAGGTAGTGCTCTGTACTTATCAGATGAAAATGGCACCAAATCAAAAGTAACCATAGTTGACGTAAATCAGTCAAACGGGGTTATACACGTTGTTGATACTGTAGTGTTGCCTAAACAATAATCTTTAGTTTTTTATAGTTAGTTGTTTTGTTTAGTTTAGTTGTACTTTATTCAAATAAAGTGCAAAAATAAAAAAGCGGTTGATGTAATAAACACCAACCGCTTTTTATTTTCTTATTTAGGGATTATCTCAAAACTGCTCCAAGTTCTGTTTCAAAATTCTTTTGCAATTTAGACATGATTTTATCAATCTGAGCGTCTTCTAAAGTCTTTGCACTATCTTGAATCGTAAAACTTAGGGCATATGATTTTTTACCTTCGGGTAAATTTGACCCAGCATAAACATCAAACAAGTTGATTTCTTTTAGCAATAATTTTTCGGTTTGTCTTGCAATTTTATAAATAGCATCGTAAGAGACTTCGTTGTCTAATAACAAAGCTAAATCTCTACGAACTTCTGGATATTTTGGAATATCGGTGAATTTAATTTTGCTTGACACTAATTTTAAAACAAGTGCCCAATTGAAATCTGCATAAAAAACTTCTTGCTTGATTCCAAAATACTTTAAAATTGACTTTTTAACTACACCAAATTCAACTAAAGTTTCTTGGCCTAATCCAAAAGCAATTCCTTCTGAAAAAACATCAGAAGTTACAGGGATACAATTGGTTTTTTGAATTCCTAATTTTTCTAAAATTGCAGTAACAAAACCTTTAAATAAAAAGAAATTAGACGGTTGTGAGGCTTGTGTCCAACTTTCTTGATTTCTATTTCCGGTTTGGAACAAAGTCAAATGTTTGATTTCTTCGTAACCAGAAGGGTAGTTGTGGTATGATTTTCCGAATTCAAATAGTTTTAAATCGGCATTTTTTCTGTTGATGTTGTAAGCCAATGCTTCTAATCCAGAAAACAATAAGGATTGTCGCATTGTTGCTAAATCACTGCTTAATGGATTTAGCATCGTCACATTGTGTTCTTCTTTTAGTACAGTTGAAAGTTCTGCATAAGCAGCAGTAGTCAACGAATTGGCCATCATTTCATGAAAGCCTTGTGCGTTCAATTGTGAGGCAATGGTGTTTTGAACTTTATAATCTTCTGTTCTTGGAGAATTGGCTACAGATGCATTGATTTTTTTGGATAAACTAATATTGTTGTATCCGTAAACGCGAAGAATTTCTTCGATTACATCAATTTCTCTTTGAACATCTACACGATAGGAAGGAATTGTTAATCCCAAACCAGCATCAGAAACACTATTTACTTTTATTTCTAAAGAAGCCAAAATTTGCTTGATGGTATCTTTTGGTAATTCTTGACCAATGATTTTAGCAACTTTGCTAAAGTTTAAGAAAACTGTAAAATCTTCTATTTTCTTTGGATATACATCCACAATATCAGATGTAATTTCTCCACCAGCAACTTCTTGAATCAAAAGTGCCGCTCTTTTTAAAGCATATTCTGTGATGGTTGGGTCTATTCCACGCTCAAAACGGAAAGAGGCATCGGTGTTTAATTGATGTCTTTTAGCAGTTTTTCGAACACTTACTGGATTAAAGTAGGCACTTTCAAGGAAAATTGCTGTTGTGTTTTCGGATACACCAGAATTTTTTCCTCCAAATACACCTGCGATACACATTGGTCCTTTGTCATCACAAATCATTACATCTTCTTCATGCAAAGTTCTTTCGACATCATCAAGAGTAGTAAATTTTGTTCCTGTAGGCAACGTTTTTACCTGTACTTTTCCATTTATTTTGTTAGCATCAAAAGCGTGAAGAGGTTGTCCTAAATCGTGTAAAACATAATTGGTTACGTCAACAATGTTGTTTTTCGGATTGATTCCTATTGCTTTTAAGCGATTTTGTAACCACTCAGGCGAAGTTTTTACGGTAATTCCGGATATCGTAACCCCGCAATATCTTGGCACTAATTTGCTTTCTTTTACATCAACATCTATTTTTAAAGTTCTTTTGTCTACTCTAAAATTGGTCACAGATGGGGTAATTAATTCTACGTTAACGCCGCTTTGTAGCATTCCCGCTCTTAGGTCTCTTGCGGTTCCAAGATGACTCATAGCATCAGCACGGTTAGGTGTTAATCCTATTTCAAAAACTTCGTCATTTTCAATTTTAAATACTGTGGCAGCTTTAGTTCCTGGAACCAAAGTTTCATCTAAAATCATAATTCCATCATGACTTTCGCCAAGACCTAATTCATCTTCTGCGCAAATCATTCCGTGGCTTTCTTGTCCGCGTATTTTCCCCTTTTTTATGGTAAATGGATTTCCTTCTTTATCATACAAAACCGTTCCAATAGTTGCAACAGGTACTTTTTGTCCAGCACCTACATTACTTGCTCCACATACAATTTGAACGGGAGTCCCATCTCCTAAATCTACTGTAGTAACCTTTAATCTATCAGCATCTGGGTGCGGTTCACAAGTAAGTACGTGTCCTACTACAATGCCTTCTAAACCTCCTTTTACAGATTGGTATTTGTCTACAGTTTCTACTTCAAGTCCTAAATCTGTTAGTAATGCTGCTGTTTCTTCAGAATTCCAATCAATCTTAATGAATTGTTTGAGCCAATTATATGATATCTTCATTTGTCATTTTTAATAAGATTGCAAATATAAGGATTGCTATTTTGAGATAGAAACATTTTTTTTGGTTTTTACTATTGCTTTGTTTGTGATATTTATACGGTCTAAATTGTAGTATGTATAAAAAATTAATATATAAAAAATGATAAATAAAAAATAAATACATAAAAAATATACATATGCTAATTTTATGCTACTATTTGAAATAATTGTGCTATTCTGGTGATGACAATCGGATTACTTTTGAACAAACTAAACTTTTTAATTATGAGTAATATAGCACAAAGACCTACGTTTAAGGCAAAGTATGACAATTACATTGGTGGAAAATTCATTGCTCCAACAGCTGGAAATTATTTTGATGTAATTTCTCCCATAGATGGTAAAGTATTTACTCAAGCGGCACATTCGACTAAAGAGGATTTGACTTTAGCAATTGATGCAGCCGATGAAGCATTTAAAACTTGGGGAAAAACTTCGGTAACAGAACGAAGCATAATTTTGAATAAAATTGCGCAGGTTATAGAGGATAATTTAGAGTATATAGCAACAGTAGAAACTATTGATAATGGCAAAGCAATACGAGAGACTCTTGCTGCTGATATTCCATTGGCCATAGACCACTTTAGATATTTTGCTGGGGTTATTCGTGCTGAAGAAAGTTCAATTAGTGAATTAGATGCTCAAACGGTATCCATAGCTTTAAGTGAGCCTTTGGGGGTTGTTGCTCAAATTATTCCTTGGAACTTTCCTATTTTGATGGCTGTTTGGAAATTAGCTCCTGCACTTGCAGCAGGAAATACGGTAGTTTTGAAACCTGCCGAAAGTACACCTATTTCTATAATGGTACTTATGGAATTAATTGGGGATTTATTGCCTCCTGGAGTTGTGAATATTGTGAATGGATTTGGAGCTGAGTTGGGAAGAGCATTGGTCACAAACAAAAAAGTTTCTAAAGCCGCATTTACAGGTTCAACTGCAACGGGGCGTTTGGTGATGCAGTATGCAACTGAAAACATTATCCCTGTAACTCTTGAACTTGGCGGGAAATCTCCAAATATTTTCTTCCCTTCCGTGGCTGATGCCGATGATGAATTTTTTGACAAGGCAGTAGAAGGTGCGGTGATGTTTGCCTTGAATCAAGGCGAAATTTGTACGTGTCCTTCTAGATTGCTAATTCACGAAGCTATTTATGATCGTTTTATTGCAAAAGTTATTGAAAGAACTGCTGCAATTAAATTAGGGCATCCGCTAGATAAATCGAGTATGATGGGAGCTCAAGCTTCTATTATTCAAAAAGAAAAAATCATATCTTATTTGAAATTAGGTAAGGAAGAAGGCGCTGAAGTTTTGATAGGAGGCGATGAGAACAAGCAAGAAGGAGAGCTTGAAAACGGATATTACATTCAGCCTACTATCTTTAAAGGGCATAATAAAATGCGCATTTTTCAAGAGGAAATATTTGGACCTGTTTTAGCGGTAACTACATTTAAAACTACCGAAGAAGCTATTGCCTTGGCTAATGATACTATGTATGGTTTAGGAGCAGGAGTGTGGACAAGAGATGCTCATGAAATTTACCAAGTTCCAAGAGCGATTAAAGCTGGACGTGTCTGGGTAAATCAATATCATGCGTATCCGGCAGGAGCGCCATTTGGAGGATACAAGCAATCAGGTATTGGTCGCGAAAACCACAAAATGATGTTAGGACACTATCGTCAAACTAAAAACATGCTGATTTCTTACGATAAAAATAAATTAGGCTTCTTTTAGTATAAATAGAATATTGATTATTGGTTAATCAAAAACCTGGCGTTTTGCTTTTGTAAACGTCAGGTTTTCTTACTTTAAATGAATGAATTATGATAAAGCGAATTACGGCTACTACAAGTGCTATTGAAATGATTACAATTTTGAAAGAAAAACACGGGGAACTAATGTTTTATCAAGCAGGAGGATGTTGTGAAGGGACACAACCTCAGTGTTTTGAAAAAGGAGGCTTCTACCTGCGAACAGGAGATGTATGCATTGGAACTATTGAGAATACTGAGTTTTGGGTTGATAATGATTTGTTCCAATACTGGAAACACGCTCATTTTACACTAGATTTAATTGATGGTTTTGGTGCTGGTGGGTTTTCCTTAGAAACTCCAATGAAAAAGACATTTCGAATTGAATACCGACTTTTTACCGCCGAAGAAACTCAAAATTTAGAACCTTTGCGGTTTATGGAATAAGCTAGTTTGCATATAACAATTGATATTGTTTTGGTGTTATTCCTTCATACTTTTTGAATAGGCGAGTGAAGTAATTAGCATCCTCAAAACCTGATAAATAGCATACTTCATTAATTTGAATGGTCTGGTTTTTTAGTAGTTGTTTCGCGCATTTTATCTTTTCGTTCAAAACAAATTCTATTGGACTCATTCCTAACTCTCTTTTAAATAATCGATAAAAAGAGGTGCTGCTCATACACGATTGTTCGCTGAGCTTTTTTAAACTCATATTGCCATTCAAATTTAATCGAATGTATTCTACTGCTTGCGCGATAGAGTTATTAGAGTCTTGAATTTTTCCTTCTTCAAAAGATTTTACGGTTTGAGTTTGAATAATCCGAATTAGCAATTCTTGTAACGTCAAATCTGCCAAAACATCTTTAGTGATTGCAGTACTCATACATTCTTTGACCAATTTGTTGATTGTCGTAGCTAATTCGATGTTATTATAGAAAAAATAGTTTTGATAGTTCAATTGCCAAAACTGATTACTTCCTTCTTTTGGGTAACGCTCATTCAAAAAATGTAAAGTTTCTTTGATTTTGCTTTGGTCAATTGCTAAAGCTAAACACTGCGTTGGATTGTTTTTGGAAGCATCTGGGAAGTCGATTTTCATTTCAACATTAGACGGAATTACTACTGTTTCGCCTGGTAAATAGTCAAAACTTGGGTCATCAAACAAGTGCATAATTTTTTTGCCACGAAGCATACTCGTTACAACCAAATCATTGAATTTTAAAGGAACCAATTGAGAAGATTCATAGGTTTCGAAAATGTTCAATTCGCAGTGATTCAGGGAATATACTGTTCTATTCTCCACTAAAGTTTTTAGCGACTTTTCATTCGTGAGACTAGGAGGAATCAATAAGGCTCGATTGGTTTTCATAGAAATGATTTCAAAAACAGAACTTTAAATTTAAGGAAAATAAGTTTTGAAATTTGAAACACACTAAAAAAAACTATTACAACAACTCCTCAATATGTTTTTTAATGTTGGAAGCAATCTTTGCTGTTGGCAAATCATTCGCATCAGAACCAAAAGGATCCTCAATTTCTTCTGCAATCAATTCTAAACTAGCTAACACATAAAAAATAAAAACAACAACGGGAACTACATAATATCCTAAGCTAAAAACATAGCCAAAAGGCAAAGTAAGTACATAGATAAAAATGAATTTTTTTATAAATGCACTGTAAGAATAGGGGATAGGCGTGTTTTTGATGCGTTCGCAAGCACCACAGATATCTGTAAATGATTGAATCTCTTTATTTAGAATAATCAGTTGGTCACCAGTTATTTTTTTGGAAATATACAAATCATTGATTTTCTTAAAGAGCATTTGTGCTATTTGATTAGGACGGTGTCTATGATGGTCAATTTCTAAATCTACATCATCAAACAGTTGTTGTGCTGTTTCTTCGTCGTTGAGATGTTTTTGCAAAATAGAAGCATAACCCGGAATCATTTTTCTAAAAAACACTTTGTCCTTTTCGTCTTGCAAAATAGCCGATAATTTAATAGCTAGGTTTCTACTATTGTTTACTAAACCGCCCCACATTTTTCGACCTTCCCACCATCTATCATAGGCTGTATTGGTTCGGTATGCTAGTAACAACGATATTACGAATCCCAGCATACTGTGCATCATTGAGATGTTTTTGACGTGACTATCATCGGGTAAATGCCAATATTCAATTTCTAAATATCCTATCGCTGCCGAATAAGCACCAATCAAAAACATAATAGGCGCTAGTTTTCTAAAAGTATCACCTTTACTAAAGAAAAATATAAATTGAATCCAATCTTTTGGGTTATAGGAGGTCATTGTGGTAGAATGAAAAATTAATACGAAATGTTTCCAGCTAACTCTTTTAGCGCAATTTCAGATAATTTCGCTTGGTATTGTGCATTGCTATTTCTAACTCTTGCATTTACATAATTCAATTGAGCGGCTCTAAATTCGATGGTGGTTATGGTACCAATTTTTAGCTTATCAATTGTAATAGCAAGATTTTGTTTGGCAATCGCTTCGTTATTTTGCTCCAAATTAATCAATTCTAAATTGGTCAAATAGGTTTGATAAAACGTAGACAATTGCGATTCCAATACTTGAGATTGCTGTTCGATGGCTAGTTTTGTATTTTCTAATTCAAACTTGGCTATTTTTTCATTTCTATTTTGAGCAAAACCATCAAAAATATTTAAGGTTGCTGAAAAACCGTAATTGAATCCTCTGGCAGAAGATTCTCTAGTAAATCCCAAACTTGATTCGGTATTTTGAAAATTGTAACCAGTATTCAAACTCACTACAGGATATCTAGCGGCTTTGACTTGTTTGAGTTGCAATTCCGAAACATTTTTGGCAATAATTTGGGTTTGTAATTGTGGATTTTGCTGTTTAGCTAGTTCAATTAATTGAGGTAAAACCAGAGAATTATCCACTTTGATATCATTCAAAACCGTAAATTCTTTCTTGACATCTCTAGCCAGAATTTGATTCAATTTAATTTTGGTATTGGCATACAATTCTTTTTGTCGCAATAAGGTTACTTTATCGGTATTTAAATCTACCTGAGCATTCAAAACCTCTAATTTTGAGGCTTTCCCAATTTTGAATCGATTTTCAGCCAATTGTAATCGCTGCGATGAAATCAGTATGGTACTATCAATGGCAATCAACTGCTGTTGTTGTTGCACCAAATCAAAATACGTTGCATTTACTTCGGCAATTTTCAGCAAAATCGTTTGTTTTAATCTTGTTTCGCCTAACTTTTGCAATTCCTTTAATTGATCGTATCTCGCAAACATTCTCAGACCATCAAAAATGGTCCAATCCAAACTCACACCATAATTCAAACTGTTGTTTTTGGCATTTTTCAAAGAATTTACCTGACCCGTTTGCAAGGTTTGAGAACTGTTTTGAACCCTATTATTGTCCACCACCGAACCCGTTATCGTAGGCAACATCCCAGCATTTCCCTCAGACATATTGACTTTGTCTATGTTCAGGTTATTACTCGCAATTTTTATTTCGAAGTTATTCTCCAAGGCTATTGCCACCGCGTCTTTTATAGTCAATACTTCTTGAGCATTTCCTAAAACACTGCCAAGCAATACCAAAAAAGCAATTATATTTTTTTTCATTTCTTCTTTTCAACTACCAATTAAATTCTAATTTTCTATTTAAGGAGCACCACATTTGTTTTCAAAACACGAGTTGTCCCGCTATCCGCTATATCTTTTTTTATTTTTGAAAAGAAAAATAAAAAAAGGATGCCGCTGCACACGAGCGAAGCGAACTGGCGAAGCAATCGGGGCTAGACTACACCTTTCATTTTCATAAAACGTTGTCAAAATTATTTCGATTCGGCTTCGTATTCTGCAATATGGTCAAATTCAGGATAATGTTTTCTGGCTTTAGACCACATCAAATACAACGCTGGAATTACAAATAAAGTCAACACCAATGAAAAAATGGTTCCACCAACAATCACGACTCCCATACCAATTCTACTAGTTGAAGCTGCTCCAAGTGACAAAGCAATTGGCAACGCTCCTAACGAAATTGCCAAACTTGTCATTAAAATAGGACGCAAACGCGCTTCAGAAGCTTCCATAATCGCTTCAAATTTCGGTTTGCCTTGTTCTCGTAATTGATTCGCAAATTCTACAATCAAAATACCGTTTTTGGTCACCAACCCAATCAACATTACGGTTCCAATCTGACTGAAAATATTCCAAGTTTGATTAAACAACCACAATGAAAATAGAGCTCCAGCTACCGCCATCGGAACAGTCAAAATGATAATAAACGGGTCAATAAAACTTTCAAATTGTGCAGCCAAAATCAAAAAAATCAAGACTAAAGCCAATCCAAAAGCAAAGGAAGTATTTGAACTACTTTCCACAAAATCTCGAGATTCTCCACCTAAGTCAGTCGTAAACGTATCGTCCAAAACTTTGGCTTTGATTCTATTCATAGCTTCAATTCCTTCTCCCAAACTTTTGCCTGGCGCTAATCCCGCCGAAACAGTGGCCGACATATAACGGTTGTTGTGATACAATTGTGGTGGATTACTTTGTTCTTGAATGGTCACCACATTGTCCATTTGAATCAATTCTCCTTTGTTGTTTTTGACAAACATAGAAGC
>JAGOFG010000050.1:12965-16192 GCA_017997335.1 Flavobacterium sp.
ACAATTTTAGAGACTTCCTGCATAAAACGGTCCGTATATTCATAAGAAGCGCCTTCTGGAGTAGTCATTGACATTACAATGGCACTTCTGTCATCATAAGGAGCTGTTTCTTTTTTCAAAAGCGAAAAGAAAAGGTAAATCAATCCAAAACAAACAATTAGAATAGGGAAACTCAACCATTTCTTTTTCATAAAACGGCCTAAGGATTCCGCATAGTTGCTGTTTAATTTTTCAAAATAAGGTTCGGTCATCAAATAGAATTTGGATTTCTTTTGAACCCCACCTTTCATTAAATAGGCATTTAGCATTGGGGTCAAAGTCAAAGAAACAAAAGCTGAAATTAATACAGCTGCACCAATGACCACTCCAAACTCCCTAAACAATCGTCCTACAAAGCCTTCCAAAAATATTACAGGAAGAAAAACGGCAGCCAACGTAATCGAAATTGAAATTACCGCAAAGAAGATTTCATTCGACCCTTTTATTGCTGCTTCAATAGGCGACATTCCTTCTTCTACCTTTTTGAAAATATTTTCGGTTACCACAATTCCATCATCTACTACTAATCCTGTGGCCAACACAATCGCCAACAACGTCAATACATTAATCGAAAATCCAAAAAGCCACATAATAAAGAATGTTGCAATTAAGGAAACGGGAATATCAATCAACGGACGGAAGGCAATGGCCCAATCTCTAAAGAACAAGTAAATAATTAAGATTACCAGAATGATTGAAATACCAAGGGTTTCAGCTACTTCAACTACCGATTTTTTTACGAAAATCGTACTGTCAATGGCAATGTTTAATTTGATATCCTTTGGTAAATCTTTTTGCAAAGAATTGTAGACTTTATAAAACTCTTTTGAAATATCTAAATAATTGGCTCCTGGTAGCGGAACTATCGCTACACCCAATAACGGAAGCCCAGATTGACTCATTTTGGTCTCTAAATTTTCAGCGCCTAGTTCGGCATTTCCAATATCGCTAAAACGAACAATTCTATCGCCTTCACTTCGAATGATGATGTTGTTGAATTCTTCAGGTTTAGTTAGGTTTCCAACTGTTTTTACGGTCAAATCAGTATTGCTTCCTGTTAATTTTCCTGAAGGTAATTCTACATTTTGTTTATTTAATGCCGTACGAACTTCAGCTACAGTACACCCATAAGCTGCTAATTTTACTGGGTCAATCCACAAACGCATAGCGTATCTTTTTTGTCCCCAAATTTGAACGCCACTTACGCCAGGAATCGTTTCTAGACGTTGCGCAATTACATTTTCGGCAAAATCACTTAATTCTAATGCGTCTCTAGAATCACTTTGTACCGTCATAGAAATAATGGATTCCCCATTGGCATCCGCTTTAGAAACTACAGGAGGAGCATCTATATCTTGTGGTAAACTACGAACGGCTTGTGATACTTTATCACGAACATCATTTGCAGCTTCCTCTAAATCTTTGTTCAAATCAAATTCAATAGTAATGTTACTACTTCCTTGAATACTCGAAGAAGTAACATTTCGAATCCCATCTATAGAGTTTATGGCTTTTTCTAAAGGTTCAGTAATTTGAGATTCGATAATATCTGAATTCGCTCCAGTATAATTCGTTCTCACCGAAACTTGAGCAGGGTCGATAGAAGGAAATTCTCGAACTCCCAGAAAAGTGTAACCAATGGCTCCAAACAAAATGATAGTTAAATTCAAAACTATCGTTAGAACAGGTCTTTTTATGCTTATGGTGGATAAACTCATTTTTTTCTTTTTCTATTTAAGTCCTTAGTCTTTAGTTCTTGGTTTTAATCTTCAGTTGTTTATGACTAATCACTAATGACTAGCTACTAATTACTAAAAACACTACTTAATTTTAACTTTTACAGGTGTTTCATCTTTCAAAGCCATTACGCCTGTGGTCAGTAAAGTATCTCCAGCTTTTAATCCTGAAAGAATCAAGATGGAAGCATCTGTTCTGGTAGAAGCTTCTACTTTTACTTCTTTTGCCATTCCTTTTTCGGAAATGAACACTTTTTTACCATTTTGAATCGGAACTATTGCCTCCGTAGGGACAATAATTGCATCGTTAATGACATCTAATGGTAATTCGACATTAGCAAAAGTCCCAGGGAAAAGCTTTCCTTCTTTATTATCGGCTATGGCTCTAACTTGTAAAGTTCGGGTTGCAGTGGCCACTTCAGGTTCGATAGCATAAACAACACCGTGGTATTTTTGAGTGGTACCAGAAACGGAAAAAGTGATGTTGGTATTTAACTTGATTTGTGAAGCATATTTTTCTGGAACTGAAAAGGTAATTTTTAATTTTCCGATATTAACCAAATTCGCAACTAGAGTAGTAGGTGTAATGTAGGTTCCAGGAGAGATGGAACGTAATCCTATTTTACCAGAAAAAGGAGCTCTTACTGATGTTTTTGCAATTTGAGCTCTAATTAATTGCACTTGAGCCTGGGTTGATTTGTGCTCGGCTCTAGCGACATCATATTCTTCTTGGCTGATGGCTTCTTTTTGCAAAAGCAATTTAGCTCTTCTAGCATTTTCTGCGGCTAGACCTTCTTTAGTTGTTGCTTGAATGAGTTGGGCTTTTAATTCTTGGTCGTTGACTTTGAATAAAACTTGACCTTTGTTTACAAAACTTCCTTCTTGAAACGAAATGGCTTCTACAATACCAGAAACTTCACTTCTAATTTCAACTTGTTCATTGGCTTCGATAGAACCTGAAAGCGATAAATTGTTTTTAAAAACTTGGGTTTTAATAACGATTCCACTTACGTTCATCGGTTTGTCTTTTCCTCCTTTGTCTTTTGAATCGCCTCCTTTTTTAGAATTAGAAACTACTCTGTAGGCTATAAAACCTCCAATGATAAGAACTAAAAGCGTGTAAACAAGGTTTTTTATTTTCATAAGGTTATTTATTTTTTTTGGTAATTCTTTGGGTGTGGAAAGCAGTTTGTTTTTAACCTTCTAAAGTAAGATAAATTGAATTTTAAACTTGCTTTTTTATTAATTAATTAGATGAGACATCATAAATAATCAATGGTTTAATTGGTTTTTAAAAAAAGTTCAAAAACAAAAGTAAAGCATTTGTAAGAAAGCGATAATAAGAAAAAATAATTTAACATTTGTACATACAAATTAATAAAACAACTTGGAATCGTTTCGTTTTAAATCATAAATTCTTAAAAACAAAGAGAATTTAATAATAGATTTAAC
>JAGOFG010000051.1:0-8036 GCA_017997335.1 Flavobacterium sp.
ACATTATTTACATCATTTTAGTAGTCGTTATTATACTTTACATCCAAAGAACAGTTAAAGCAAAAATTAGAAAAAACAAATACTATGAAACCGTTGAACAAAGAAGACTATATCTCGAAAAAGAGACAAAAATCAGACAAGAACAATATTCACTTGAAAAAGAAATTGAAAAATTAAAAAATGACAAACTAAAAATAAAAATCCTAGCAAAAGACAAAGAACTAGTAAGTAACTACTTACAAGTGGTGAAAAAGAATAAAATTCTAAACGGAATCATTCATAAGCTTAAAGAAATCAATCACGACAACTTAGATGATACCTTGAAAGCACAATTTACAAAACTTCAAAAAAGCATTGTAAAAGAAGTTAACTCGGATAAAAGTTGGAAAGATCTTGAAAAGCACATCAAAAACGTACACTATGATTTCTTAAAAAGACTGAAAGAACAGTATCCAACGATAACCCCAAGAGAATTAGACTTAGCCACCTATCTCCTAATGAATATGTCTACAAAAGAAATAGCAGAGATTATGAATATCTCTAATGGAGGGGTGGAATTGGCAAGATACAGACTGCGTAAAAAACTAGAATTGAACAAAAAAGAAAACCTAATAGGTTTCCTGATGAAAATCTAACCCCAAACAAAAAACGCAACTTAATGTTGCGTTTTTTGTTTACAAGTAATTTAGTGTTCTTTCCAAGGCCATACCTCTTGAACCTTTAATCAACAAGGTGGCATCTGAAAAAGGATGATCGATCAAATAAGCAGAAAAACCATCGAAAGTAGCATAAAATTGAAAATTATCTTGGACTATTCCACAATCAAAAAAAGCTTTCCCTACAAAAAAACAACGCACGTCAGGAACTCCAGAAAGGCGTTGAACCAACTGTTGGTGTTCGAACAGACTTTCTTCTCCAAGTTCAAACATATCCCCTAAAACCAATATTTTGTTAGGTTTTTCCAATTGAATAAAATTATCTATAGCAACCGCCATACTACTCGGATTAGCGTTATATGCATCTAATAGAATAGTATTCGACCCTTTAACAACCATTTGAGAACGATTATTCTCAGGAATATAATTTTCTAATGCTTCTTTAATTGAGTCCATTGGCACTTCAAAATACTTACCTATAGTAAGAGCTGCATTGATATTATTAGCATTATACAAACCTATCAAATGAGTAACTATAGAATATCCATCATATTTTATTGTTACAAAAGGATTCGCCTCTATTGCTGTAATATTGACAGCAGCACTACTTTTATTAATACCAAAAGAATAACAAGTTAGTGACTGTGATTTTTCAACTTGAATTGGGTCCTCAAGGTTAATAAAAGTTGTTTTATTAGCAAAAGACAAATAAGCATACATCTCACTTTTACCTTCAATCACACCTTCAACTCCGCCAAAACCCTCTAAGTGCGCCTTCCCAAAATTGGTAATATAACCATAATCAGGTGTAGCCAATTGGCAAAGAAACTCAATCTCTTTTTTATGATTCGCCCCCATTTCAACTACTCCTATTTCAGTTTCCTTGGTAAAGGATAGCAAAGTCAAGGGAACCCCAATATGATTGTTCAAATTACCTACCGTTGCCTTGGTATTGAATTTCTTAGAAAGAACAGTGTGAATCAATTCTTTTGTAGTAGTTTTTCCGTTGCTTCCTGTCAAAGCTATAATTGGAATTTTGAGATAATTTCTATGAAATTGAGCCAATTGCTGTAATGCTTTTAAGCTATCGGCTACCAAAATCGTCCTCTCATCAATGTAATAATCAGAATTGTCAATTATAACGTATTTAGCTCCTTTAGTGAGAGCCTCCTCTGCAAATGTATTGGCATCAAAATTTTCGCCTTTAATAGCTACAAATAATGAGTTAGGTAAAATTTTACGTGTGTCAATAGAAACAGAATCACACTGTAAAAATAGGTTATGAATGCTAGCTATATCCATAATAAATAGAATTAAAACAATAAAAGCCCTAATCAAAGGGCTTTTATTATAAGTATACTAAAGTAAATTAATTTCTTGGTGATTTTCTTTTTTGTGCTTTTGGTCCAACACTAGACATTGCACATCTAAAACCAATATAATCTGTTGCCATATCTTGTGGCAAATATCTTCTTTGAGCTGGATCTAACCAATACGCTCTATCTCTCCAAGATCCTCCTTTGAAAACACGAACTTCGTCGTTAATCAAAGTTGTTCTTTTACTAGATGAATCATATTTTCTAGACATTTTACCTAAACTATCTACAGCTACATTATGTTTAGGTGAGTTGTACATTTTACGTGCATCTTTTTCACCTTTAGTTTCTTCACCTGTGTTTCCGAAATCATAAAAACGAGTAGATTGTTTGTCACCATCTCTGTAGTTGATGTTGTTACTCTTATCAAAGTTTTGTCTCAAATAAGTTTCATTTTCATCAACAGGAACTTGTGCAATTTGACCTGGATACGCTCTAGCAACTAATTTACCATTACTTAGTGTATCGTATTCAATTGTTTTAGTTGTAACAATTTCGATTTTACCGTCTTTACCAATTTTATTTTTGGTATACAAGTTACCTCTGAAGTAGTTAAAATCATTCCATTCATTATCAATAATAGGACGATACACATCGGCAACCCATTCGGCTACGTTTCCAGCCATATCATACAAACCAAAATCATTAGCTGGATATTTTTTTACTTGGTTAGTAATGTCAGCTCCGTCATCAGACCAACCTGCAATTCCACCATAATCACCATTTCCTTGTTTGAAGTTAGCTAACTGATCTCCTCTAGAAACACGTTTTCCTGAACGAGTGTAACTACCAGACCAAGGATATTTCTTTTGACCTTTATAAATATTGTATTCTCTTTGTCCAACATCAGCAGCTGCAGCGTATTCCCACTCAGCTTCTGTTGGCAAACGGTACTCAGGCAATAAAATTCCTGATGAACGTTGAGCATAAACATTTTTTTGCTCTGCTACTTTTCCATCTTTACCTGCTCTAGGTGCTTTTCTTTTAGATCTTTCTTTAAGTACAATTTCTTCATTTCCTCCATAAACAGAAGTTGGAGAAGCCAAATATGTTTCGGTACTAAAAGGACTTTCAGCAGAAACGTCAGTAACTTTTGCGTTTTTCTTCAGGAAACCAGCTTTTTCAAGCATACTTTCATTTACACGCTCCGTTCTCCATTTTGCGAACTCATTGGCTTGAATCCAATTTACACCTACCACTGGATATTCAGCATAAGATGGGTGTCTTAAATAGTTATTAGTCATCGTCTCGTTGTAACCCAAACGATTTCTCCAAACCAAAGTATCTGGAGATGCTCCTTCATATATATTTTTATAATTCTCTTCAGTTGGAGGAAAAACTTTTTTCAACCACTCTAAGTACTCTAAGTACATAGAATTGGTTACTTCTGTTTCATCCATATAAAAGGATTGAACGTGTTGTTGGGTTGGAGAGTTGTTCCAATCGTGCATTACATCATCTTGAACTCTACCCATAGTAAAAGTTCCTCCTTCTACGAAAACCAAACCAGGTCCAGCTTGATTTTTGTTTTTAGCAGCAACATTTTTCTGACGATCTAAGTTCCATCCCGTTGCTCTTGAAGCATTACTAGAGCTAGATTTTTTACTACAACTAGCTAA
Organism: Flavobacterium sp.; assembly: GCA_017997335.1. GTDB lineage: Bacteria > Bacteroidota > Bacteroidia > Flavobacteriales > Flavobacteriaceae > Flavobacterium. The sequence continues at coordinate 3,652 of JAGOFG010000051.1, forward strand.
TCCTGCAATCAGTAAAATTGATGTGATCAATTTTAAGTTCAAAATTTTCTTTACTTTCATACTATTAATAGGTCATAATTTGGTGCCGCAATATAACAATTAACCTTTTACCTACAACACCAATATTTAATAATTTTAACGGGGCTAATTAAATTTATACAATCCCTGAATACCAACGCAAAAATATATTTTTTATTATTAAAACCTAGAGTAATTAAATTATTTTTACCCATTAAAATATTAGCAACTAAAGTTCGTTAGAATCAAGATGAAAAACAGATTATTTACATTGTCACTACTTATACTGCCTTTTTTTATTTTCGCACAGTATAGTGAGACGATTGTAATTAACTGGCTTCCAACAAAAAACACCAACATTGGAGATTATTCCATCAGAATTCCAACTTTCAACAATAATGCTTTTCAATTTGACCCTCTAAACAAAACCATTATTTATAGTAGCCCGATAAAATCGAATTCATCCTATGAAACCTTAATAATCAACAATGTTACATACGAAAACATCACTAACGAGGAATTAGGTGACTTAATAATTGCAAACATTCCTTCAAACCTAAACGAAAAAATTACAACGACTATTTCGAGAGATGTTTCGACAGTATTTTTAACTTTTTCACCACTTGTAAAAGATAATTTTGGAATAAAAAAAGTCACTTCAATCTCTTATTCAGTAGTTCAAAACACAAATAGAACAACGAATACAGATAAAACCAGTGCTATACAAACCATAAGTAATTCTGTGTTGTCCTCTGGCAATTGGTACCAATTCCAAATTAAAAAATCAGGAGTTTACAAAATATCAAGAAGCTTTCTACAGCAATTAGGATTATCAACCAATGCAATAGACCCAAGAAAAATCAAAATTTATGGTAATGGCGGAAAAATGATTCCACTGACAAACAATAATTCATATCCACTAGACATTGAAGAAACGCCTATTGAAGTAATTGGCGAAAATGACGGAGTCTTTAATAACGAAGATTATATTCTTTTTTATGGAGAAGGAACCGACACCTGGAACACAGAAAGCAAGACCTTCAATAACCTCTATGAAGACCAGTCTTATTATTACATCACTACTGATGGTAATTCTGGAAAAAGAATTCAAACATTTACACAGCCTTCAGGAAACCCAACCCTTAGTTTATCAACTTTTGATGATACTCAATTTCATGAATTGGACAAAATCAACATCGGACAACTGGGACGGCAATGGTTTGGAGAAAAATTCGACATCAATAACGAACAAGAATTCGATTTTGATTTTCCCAACATTGATGCAACAGTACCTATAAAAATCAGTACAGAGACCGCTTCCGCAGCCTTTACCCCAACATCCTTCGTAGTTTCTGCAAATAACTCCCCTATTGGAACCATAAATTTTCCTGCTCTAGCAAATAATTCAGGAATTTCTTTTTACACTGCAAACCTTCCAAGCAACGCTACTTTTTTAGGCTCCGAAAAAAACAAAATAAAATACACTTATAATAATGGAGGAGTCCCAAATGCAATTGGGTACTTAGACTACATAAAAGTGGTAGCTAAAAGAAAACTAGTAGGATACGGCAAGCAATTTCATTTTCAATACGATAATGCTTTTTCTGCAAGCGGAATTGTTGAATATGCGCTATCCAACGCCACGGCTATAAATCAGATATGGGATGTAACCGAACTCAATGCCATTCAAAAAATTGAAAACAACAACCAAAACCAGCTCAGTTTTAAAGCCAATTTGGGTGAAGTCCGAAAATATATTGCATTAGATGCTAATGACTTTTTGACTCCAACTGTTTCGAAAAAATCAAAAATTGCCAACCAAAACATCAAAGGAAGTATTTTCAAAAACAATCAGGGTCAGTTTCAAGACATCGATTATGTGATTATTACACCCAATTTTTTAATTAATCAAGCCGAAAAACTGGCTACTTTCCACAGAAATTACTCTAATCTAAACGTAAAAGTGATTTCAACCGAAACCATTTATCACGAATTTGCCTCAGGAAAACAAGATATTGGAGCAATTAGAAATTGCATCAAATACATATACGACAACGCTTCTGCTCCTAGTAAAAGAATTAAATACGTCAACCTTTTTGGGGACGCATCCTATGATTACAAGAACAGAATCAATAACAACAGCAACATAGTTCCAATTTATCACTCCTTAATAAGTAATGCCACAGGAGAATCTTCTTTTGCCTCTGATGATTTTTTTGGATTAATGGATACCAATGAAGGAAACATAACGTCTAGTTTTGGAGGAATTGATATCGCTGTAGGCAGAATGATCGTAAACGACACCAAACAAGCCGAAGAAATGGTGCAAAAAGTAATCGACTATCACGACTTAAAATCTTATGGAAATTGGAGAAACAACTTCGTACTCATAGGTGATGATTCAGATGTTCCCTCAGACGCTTCCCTACAAGAAAAACAAAATAATTTAGGAGACTTAATCACGACTGAAAAACCATTTCTAAATGTCTCCAAAATTTTACTTGACTCCTATATACAAGAAGCATCGGCTGGTGGATTTCGATACCCAAAAGCTAGAACAGATTTATTCAATGCCTTCGAAAAAGGCGCTTTGGTCTTCAATTATTTAGGACATGGTGGTGAAGACGGATTGGCTGTAGAACGTATTTGGGAAAAATCAGACGGACAAAACCTAAACAATCCATTCAGATATCCGCTTTTTGTAACGATTACTTGCGAATTTTCTAGATTTGACAATCCATTACGTCCAACAGCAGGCGAATATACTTATTGGAACCCAAAAGGAGGCGCTATTGCAATGATAACTACAATACGCTCGATTGGACAATTCAGCGCCGAGAATTTCAATCCATTATTGACCAAAAATCTACTTTCATTTGGTTCGAATAATTACATTTCAATGGCAGAAGCACTTCGAATTTCAAAAAACACAAATCCAAATTCATCTACAAATGTTGTAGTTTTTATAGGCGACCCCGCTTTACACCTCGCCATAGCAAAACCTAAAATTAACCTAACAAAGGTAAATGACATTGCTATTTCACAACCAATAGACGATTTCAAGTCGCTATCAAAAATGAAGCTCTCTGGTGAAGTCACAGACGAAAACAATAATGTACTGTCTAATTATAATGGAGAAATTGCAACGATTATCACTGACAAATTAGTCACTAGAAATACGCTTAATAATGACGGAAACAGTCCCAGCATACCATTCTCTGTATTAGGCGAAGCTATCTTTAGAGGAAATGCAACAGTAAAAAATGGTCAGTTTGAATTTAGTTTTGTAGTCCCAAGAGATATTCGTATCCCCCTTGGAAATGGAAAAATTAGTTTCTATTCCAAAAAAAATAATGCACTCGAAAACCAAACTGGACAAAACACAACTATTAAAATAGGAGGAATTAATGAAAATGCTGTTGCAGACAATATTAGTCCAAAAGTGAAGTTATATATGAACGATGAAAATTTCGTTTCTGGCGGAACGACCAATCAGTCTCCTATATTAATAATACAATTAGAAGACGAAAACGGAATAAATACTGCCAGCGGAATTGGACATGACATTGTTGCAATTTTAGACGGAGACGAAAGCAATCCATTTATCTTAAATGATTATTATGAAACCAAACTAGATGATTTTACCTCTGGAACAATTAGATTCCCTTTCAGAAATCTCTCAGTAGGACTTCATACCATAACCATAAAAGCATGGGACGTATACAATAATCCTGTCATTAGCGAAATACAGTTTCTTGTGGTTGGCAATGAATCTATAACACTTACAAATGTTTTGAATTATCCCAATCCATTTGTAAACTATACCGAGTTTTGGTTCACACACAACAGACCATTTGAACCCCTAGAGGTACAAGTACAAGTCATGACAATTACCGGGAAAGTAGTTTGGTCAAAAAATCAAATCATCACTACCGAGGGATTTTTATCAAGAGAAATTAAATGGGACGGAAAGGATGATTTTGGTGACCGATTAGGAAAAGGAGTTTATGTTTATCGATTGACAGTCAAGTCATCATTGAACAACAAAAAAGCTGAAAAAATAGAAAAATTGGTCATCCTATAAATTTAATACTATATTTGTTTAATGATTTTAATAACATAATGAAGAAATTAATTCTGATTTTTATTGGCGTAGTAACAACCAACGCAATAGCACAAGATAGATCAATTACAACGGGAGTCCCTTTTCTACAAATTGCAGCCGATGCAAGAGCAGCAGGTATGGGAGACATCGGAGTAGCAACATCACCAGACACTTATTCACAACAATGGAATCCTGCCAAATATGCTTTTGCTACTGACAAGCAAGGATTTTCAGTAAGTTACACTCCATATCTTACCGACAT
>JAGOFG010000051.1:8136-15994 GCA_017997335.1 Flavobacterium sp.
AACGGAAGATGGAGAGGTGGATTTAACATTCAAAACTTAGGTCCCAAAATTAGCTACGACAATGACGAGTTCAACAATAACTTCTTACCTGCCAATTTAAAGATCGGAGGAGGTTTCGATTTTATTTTAGACGAATACAACAAAATTGGTGTTAATCTTGAATTTAACAAGCTACTAGTACCTACTCCTCAATACGAAAATAGTGATACAGCAGCTGAAACAGCTCAAAAAACAGAAGACTATCGCAAAATAGGATGGGTTTCTGGTATCTTTAAATCTTTTGGTGATGCACCAGGAGGTTTTAGCGAAGAACTAAAAGAAATAACCTACGCATTGGGCGCAGAATACGAATACCAAGATTCTTTCTCCTTGCGAACAGGATATTTTAATGAAAGTAATGAAAAAGGAGCTAGAAAATTCTTCTCTCTAGGAGCAGGTTTCAAATATAATGTAGTCAAAGTAGATGTATCTTATTTATTTTCCGCATCAAAAGTTAAAAATCCTTTAGAAAATACTTTACGCTTTTCTTTAACCTTTAATTTTGGCGACAAATACGAAAATTATTAGAAAACACATTAAGTTGATAACAAATCCAAATTTCAAAAGCTATAGCCTTGAAATTTGGATTTTTTTTCCTCAACAATGAAAAATAAATTTCACTAAAAACTTCTTCAAAAAACAAATAGTCTCTAAACTAGAAAATTTAGAATCATGAAAGAAATTAATATCACTACTTCATTCAAGCAATTTGACTCGATAACTGAATTACCTAAAGAAATTCAAGACTTAATGCAAGAAGCCATTACTATTCGCAAGAATGCTTATGCTCCCTATTCGAATTTTAGAGTTGGAGCCGCTTTATTATTAGAAAACAACAAAGTAGTTTGTGGTTCCAATCAAGAAAATGCCGCCTATCCATCTGGTCTTTGTGCAGAACGGGTAGCTATTTTTTACGCCGGAGCGAATTATCCTGGAGTGAGAATAAATAAAATGGCTATTACAGCAGCTTCGGACACCAACCCTACTACAGAACCTATCCCTCCGTGCGGCGCTTGCAGACAATCCATAGCCGAATATGAAATCAAACAAGAACAACCTATTGAAATTTATTTTATGGGAGAAACCGGTGTAATTTACCAGTCTGACTCACTTAAAAACCTGCTCCCCTTTATGTTTAACAAAAAATTCCTCTAATCAGAATAAAAACTGGTTGTTAAATTTTATTGCTTACTCGGAATGTCTTATTTTTGCATTTCGCAAATTTGTGTTGGATTAGAAGTTCGGTTTTCAAAAACCGCACTTCGATATAATAAATTTTACACCATTTCGAATAGTATTAACACTTACAAAAGAATTATTTCAGATGAAAGAAGTTACGAAAGAAGTATATTTAAAGTGGTATGAAGACATGCTTCTTTGGAGAAAGTTTGAAGACAAACTAGCTGCTCTTTACATACAACAAAAAATAAGAGGTTTTCTTCATTTGTACAATGGTCAAGAAGCCGTTTTAGCAGGAGCACTCCACGCTATGGATTTGACAAAAGACAAAATGATTACCGCCTATAGAAACCACGTACAACCAATCGGAATGGGTGTTGACCCAAGAAGAGTAATGGCTGAACTATTGGGTAAAGCTACAGGTACTTCAAAAGGTATGGGAGGTTCTATGCACATTTTCTCTAAAGAACACCGTTTCTATGGAGGTCATGGAATTGTAGGAGGACAAATCCCATTGGGAGCTGGCTTAGCTTTTGGAGACAAATACAACAATACTGGAGGAGTTACTCTTACTTACTTTGGAGACGGAGCTGCCCGCCAAGGTTCACTTCACGAGGCATTCAATATGGCCATGCTTTGGAAATTACCAGTAGTTTTTATCGTAGAAAACAACGGTTATGCGATGGGAACTTCTGTAGAAAGAACGGCCAATCACTCTGACATTTGGAAACTAGGATTAGGATATGAAATGCCTTGCGGACCTGTTGACGGAATGAACCCAGTGAAAGTAGCCGAAGCAATGACTGAAGCCATTGAAAGAGCTAGACGTGGCGACGGACCAACATTCTTAGAAATGAAAACATACCGTTACAGAGGACATTCTATGTCAGATGCCCAATTGTATCGTTCTAAAGAAGAAATTGAAGAATACAAAAAAATAGATCCAATTACTCAAGTTTTAGATGTAATTATGGATCAAAAATATGCAACAGAGGAAGAAATCGAAGTAATTGACCAACGTGTAAAAGATTTAGTAGAAGAGTGTGTGAAATTCTCTGAAGAATCTCCATACCCAGAAGTACAACAACTTTATGATGTGGTATACGAACAAGAAAACTATCCATTCATCCCTCACAAATTATAATCCATTATGGCAACAATTATTACAATGCCCCGTTTGAGCGACACTATGACGGAAGGAACGGTAGCAACTTGGCTTAAAAAAGTAGGTGACAAAATAAATGAAGGAGATATTCTAGCTGAAATCGAAACAGACAAAGCAACAATGGAATTCGAATCCTTTAATGAAGGAACACTATTATATATTGGAATACCAGAAGGAGAAACTGCACCTGTAGACTCGTTACTTGCTATTATTGGAGCAGAAGGCGAAGATGTAACTGCATTAATTGCTGGAGGAGCTACTGCTCCTGCACCAGCAGCAACAGAAGCACCAAAAGAAGCAACTGTTACTCCAGCAGCAACAACTACCGCTACAGAACTTCCAAAAGGAGTAATCGTAGTAACTATGCCACGATTAAGTGATACTATGACCGAAGGTACAGTAGCTACTTGGTTAAAAAAAGTCGGAGATACCATCGCCGAAGGTGATATCCTAGCTGAAATAGAAACAGACAAAGCCACAATGGAGTTTGAGTCGTTCAACGCTGGAACACTACTTTACATAGGAATTCAAGAAGGAAATACAGCACCTGTTGACAGTCTTTTAGCTATTATTGGACCTGCAGGAACTGATATTACTGGAGTAGCAGCTGGCTTTACTGCTGGCGGAACTACTGCTGCACCTGTAGCAACAGAAACAGCAGCTGCACCAGCAACTACAGAAAAAAATATTGAAACTGTTCAAGAGCCAAGTGCCGACGGACAAAGAATATTAGCTTCCCCTCTAGCTAAAAAATTAGCTTCAGAAAAAGGAATCCAATTATCACAAGTTAAAGGAAGCGGTGAAAATGGACGTATCACAAAAAGCGATATCGAAAACTTTACGCCACAAGCAAATACTGCTCCTCAAGCAGCTCCACAACAAGCACCAGCTGCTAAAACAGAAGCTGTAGCAGCTCCAAAACCTTATGTTCCTGCTGGACAAGTAGCAACAGAAGAAATTAAGAATTCGCAAATGCGAAAGATTATTGCAAAACGTTTATCAGAATCTTTATTCACAGCACCTCATTACAATTTAGTAATTGAAGTAAGTATGGACGAAGCTATGAAATCTAGAGCTGTAATCAATACTGTGCCGGACACAAAAGTTTCTTTCAACGATATGGTTATTAAAGCAAGTGCTTTGGCATTAAAGAAACACCCAAAAATCAATTCACAGTGGAAAGAGGATGCTATCACTATCAACTATCACGTAAATATTGGTGTAGCAGTAGCTGTTGAAGATGGTTTAGTTGTTCCTGTATTACCTTTTACTGACGGCATGAGTTTATCACAAATTGGTGCTAGTGTAAGAGATTTAGCAGGAAGAGCAAAAAACAAAAAATTATTACCTACTGAAATGGAAGGAAGTACTTTTACCATTTCTAACTTAGGCATGTTTGGAATTACTGAATTCAACTCTATCATCAATCAACCAAATTCAGCTATTCTTTCTGTAGGAGCAATCGTTGAAAAACCTGTAGTGAAAAATGGACAAATTGTTGTTGGTAACACTATGATGTTATCGTTAGCATGTGACCATAGAACTATTGATGGAGCGACAGGTGCTCAGTTTTTACAAACATTAAAACAATACATTGAAAACCCAGTAACTATGTTAGCATAACAAAAGTTTTCTTTACAATAGAAATCCCGTTTTGAACTTTCAAAACGGGATTTTTTTTACTTATTCTTGGCTTCAATCCACTTGGACATATATTTTGTACTTGCGAGCGTATGATGTTGCAAAAGAGCACCGTAAAAATTATTAAGTCGATGCTCCTCAATGGTAAACAACAAATGTTGTAATCGTTCTTCAAAAACACTTTCAAAAAGCTCTTTTTTATATCTTTTATTCAAAATAGAAAACCCATTTTGTTGTGATGTAAGCCAGCTGGATTTATCAGTATACAACTGAACTGCTGCGTCTACAAATTCTTCAACAGCATCACTAACATAGCCATTCCACGGCAAATCTCCCTGCATAGATTCTGCACCAATAGTAGTGGTTACACTCGGCGTACCTGTTTGCATCGCTTCTAATAATTTCCCTTTTATACCCGCTCCAAAACGCAAAGGAGCCAAAACTACTTTTGATTGTTGAACAACTTTCTGAGCGTCTTCCGCACGTCCCATAATAAAAAAATTTGTTTTAGGATGATGCAATTGTAGCACTTTTTGAGAAGGATATGCTCCGTAAATTTTTAAAGTTGCGTTCGGTAATTTTTGAAGAATTTTAGGCCAAATCGTCTCTTTCAAATATTCAACGGCATTCCAATTAGGCTCATGAAGAAAATTACCTATAAAAACGAAACCATCTCGTTCTTCAAACGAAGGCAATTCATTTACAAAAGAAGCGTCGAATGCATTCGAAAGAATGGGTAAATAAAACAATAAAGAAGCATCTATTTTAAAAACGGCCTGCAGAACATCCATTTCAAATTCGGACACCATTAAAGTCAAATCACATCTTAAAATACTTGCAATCTCACGCTTTGCTACTTCTTCAACCAATAAATCTTCCAGAGAAAACGGTCTTTTTTGTTTAAAAGCTTTTTGTCTGGCCAATCGCAAACAATGCAAATCTTCAGTATCTAAAATTCTAACCGCATTAGGACAATTTTCAATAACTCGCCACCCAAACTGTTCTTCAATCATAAATCTATCAAACAAAACCACATTGGGCTGTAAAGCCCCTACAAACTCATCAAAACTAGAATCATTTAGCTTTATAACAACTTTATGAATACCAAACTTTGAAAAATCAATCATATAATCACTATCTAGAGCTGCACTGGCAAAAGTTACTTCATATCCTTGCTTTTGAAACAAACCAATGAGTTGCATCATTCTACTTCCAGCAGCCGAAGAATTAGGCTCTGGCCAAACAAAACCAATTACCAATAGTTTTTTCATATCAAATATATTGTGGGTACAAAATAATACTATTTCATTCTGATTCTAGCTTTTTGAAAGAAAAATCAAAACTAAAAAGCTAAATTTGTAGTCAATAAATTGAATAATATCATGTTAGGACTAAAATTAGCTACTGACCCGAGATGGGTTACTATCGTAGAATCAAATATTGAAGAGATTCTCACAGATCATGCTTGGTGCGAACAAAAAGCGGCTTCTAATGCCATATATATTATCATTAATAATTCAGAAAAAGAAGAATTAGTGACCGAAATGACCAGAATTGCTTTAGAAGAAATGGAACATTTCCAAATGGTTCATAACATCATTAAAGAAAAAGGATTAACCTTAGGCAGAGAAAGAAAAGACAATTATGTTAATGATTTAGTCAAATTTGCAAAAAAAGACGGTAGCCGTAACGATGCTTTGGTAGAAAGATTACTTTTTGCAGCAATGATTGAAGCACGCAGCTGCGAACGCTTTAGAGTGCTTTCACAAAACATAAAAGACCCAGAACTAGCAAAATTCTATCACGATTTAATGGTAAGTGAAGCAGGTCATTACACAACTTTCTTGAAATTTGCCAGACAATATACAGAAAAAACAGATGTTGATAAACGTTGGCAAGAATGGATAGATTATGAAAGTTCCATCATTGGAAATTATGGAAAATCAGAAACGGTACACGGATAAACAACAAACACTTTACTTAAAATGGCGATAGATAAAAAAAACATCTTCTTAAAAACAGTAAAATATTTAGGAATAACATTCGGTAGTATTTTGGTCGTACTATTCCTTACACCCATTATTTTTTCTGACACAATAAAAGAAGAAGTAAAAAAATATGCGAATACCAAACTAGAAGGTGAACTTAATTACGGAGACGCTAATCTATCGTTTTTTAAACATTTTCCATCATTGACATTGACTTTAAACGATGTCAATTTAAATGGTTCAATTCCTTTTGAAAAAGAAAAATTTGTAACTGCCAAAGAAATCGCTTTTGGTATCGATGTAACAAGTTTACTTTTTGGCAAGGCAGTAGACATTGACCAAATTATTGTAACCGAAGGAAATATCAACGTAAAAGTTGATAAAAATGGTCAAGCGAATTACAATGTGTATAAAGCAAGTGAAGAAGCAACCAAGGAAAATGATGATGAAAGCAGCACAGCATTACAACTTGAGAAAATCGAAATCGTAAACAGCAAAGTAGTTTATGATGACCAATCAACGGCAATTCATCTTGATTTATTTGATTTTAATTATACAGGAAAAGGAGATTTAAGTTCAGACTTATTTGATTTATATTCTAACATTAACATTTCCAAAATGAATTTCATCTACGAAAACGAACCGTATTTGATGAATAAAAAAGTAGAAGGTGATTTGATTACGAAAGTTAATGTAAACTCTTTGTCTTTTGTTTTTGAAGAAAATAATCTGAACATAAACAAATTATTAGTGGATTTCAAAGGTAAATTTGATTTCCTAAAAGACGGATACAATATTGATTTTAACATTAAATCAAATGATAGCGAACTCTATGATTTGATTAATGCTTTTCCACCTAAATTCATCACTTGGCTAGAAAAAACAGAAATTAAAGGGAAAACCGACCTACTTTTAACCCTAAAAGGGAAATACATTGCTTCTCAAAAAATAGCACCAGACTTACATTTGGATTTAAAAATAAAAGACGGTTTTATAAACTACAACAAAAGTAAATTTCCTGTTTCTAATTTAAACTTAGATTTTAACGCAAAATTACAATCTCTTGACCCAAACCAGTTGTTATTGGATGTAAATGGTATTTCTTTGAATATTGAGAAAGAATATTTAAAAGCAAAATGGCACTCTAAAGGAGTGGAAAACATTGAATTGAATGGGGAATTATTCAGTTTCATTGATTTAGAAAAACTAAATAATGCATTAGGAATTCCAAATCTAACCGTAAAAGGGCTTTTGACTGGAAAAGGAACAATGAAGGGAACCTATAATGCAAAAACTAACAGTTTTCCAATTGCTGATATTGCTATTGATCTTAAAAATGGATTTATTCAAACAGAATATTATCCAAATCCAATCACCAACATCAATTGCAATGCTACCATTAAAAATCAAAAAGGAACTATTGATGATTTAAAAGTAAAACTACAACCCGCAAGTTTTACTTTTGAACAAGAACTCTTTACAGTTGAAGCCAACTTAGAAAACTTCAAAGATTTAGCTTACGATATAAAAGCAAAAGGTGTTTTAAATATCAGCAAAATATACAAAGTCTTTTCACAAAAAGGATTAGATGTTGATGGTTACATTAAAACGGACTTAGCCCTTAAAGGGAAACAAAGTGATGCTGAAAAAGGAAATTATAGCAAACTCAACAGCAAAGGAACACTCGAAATCAGGAATATTGCAGTAGCCTCTACTTATCTTCCGAAAAAACTGTTAATCAAAGAAGGGATATTCAAATTCAATCAAGACAAAATGTCCTTCAATACCTTCATAGCAAGTTACAGTCAATCCGATTTTAAGTTAAATGGTTATCTAAAAAATGTAT
>JAGOFG010000176.1 GCA_017997335.1 Flavobacterium sp.
TAATAGCCTCTGGAACTTCTATACTTTGGTATGCCAATCCGAGTGGAGGAAGCCCTCTTAATCCAACAACTGCTCTAGTAAATGGTGCTACTTATTATGCTTCGCAAACCCTATCCGCTTGTGAAAGTGTTAATCGATTAAGTGTTTCGGTAGTCATCAATCAACCAATGAGTCCAATAATTCAAAATGAAGAGTCTTTTTGTGCTTCTGAAAATGCAACCATTACAAGTTTAACCAATAGAGTTACTAACACGAACACTGTTAATTGGTATTTAACACCTAACAGCACAACACCTTTATCAGTAACAGACAAACTAGTAAATGGCGCTATTTATTATGGTGCAGCTTTTACTAGTACTCCGCTGTTTTGCGAGAGTAGTCCTAGAACTACTGTCAAAGTTAACATCGAATCACCGTCAAAACCAGAAGGAAATTCGAATCAGTTTTTTTGTAGTTCTTCCCTACCAAAAATAAAAGACTTAATAGTAACAAGTGGGGTAAACGTAAAATGGTATGACAATAATAACACCCTTTTAAGCAATGATTTCGCACTAGTAGATGGAGGAAAATATTATGCAACACAAACAATTGGCATCTGTGAAAGCGTTGAAAGATTTGAAGTTACTGTTTCAATTCTGTCCCCTGCTACACCAACTACCAATGCAAATACGCAGCTTTTTTGCATAGAACAAAACCCTACATTGAACAGTATCGCTATTACTAAATCAAATCCATTGTCAAATATAAAATGGTATGATAGTTTGACTGGAGGAAATCTATTGCCAAATGATACTGCTTTACTAAATGGGAACTCTTATTATGCGGTTGAGGAGTCTATCAACCCAATTGTATGTCAAAGCAATAATAGGCTTAAAGTAGACATAATAATTGAATCTGCTGCTACTCCAATTGTCAGCTCAATAGAAGCTCCAACTTGTGCTAAAACTACTGGAAGTGTTATCCTTACTGGATTACCAAATGGCAATTGGGAAATTATCCCTTCTAGTGGCGCATCTGTTTTTGGAACGGGTGCAACCTATAAATTTGAGAATTTATCAGCAGGTGTTAGCTATAATTTTAAAGTTAAAACCGCTAATCAATGCGCATCTCAAGCCTCTATTGAAGCAATTATACCCGTTGTTCCTCTTTATCCTAATGCAGCAACAATAGACGTTACACAACCTACTTGTAATCTCCCTTTCGGAAAAATAGAGTTTACGCAACAAAACGGTATGGAGTATAGCATCGGCGGTAATTATCAAACAAGTCCCCTATTTGATAATCTTCAACCTGGAAAATACCAAACAAGTATTAGAAATAGCAATAGCACTACGTGTATGATAAATACTGAAGAGATTGTTATCAATCCAATCCCAAAAACTATTGCTTTTGAACTAAAATCCTATTGTTTAGAAAATGAGTTTATTGTAGAAATTATTCCTATTGATAATAGCTTTTCTCCAAACCAAGTTGAAATTACTTGGATGGACAAAAACCAAAACAGTATTGGAAATGATATAAAATTAAATGTAACAAAATCTATTGGAACCATTGATGATTCTATTTATCCACTCGAATTGACTGCAAAAGTTTCAAATACTACAATAGGTTGCGAAACGATTCAAACCATTAGTTTTTCCTCAGTTTTTTGTGGTACTCAAAAAGGAATCTCTCCAGATGGTAATGGATCTAATGAATACTTTGACCTTTCAACTTATGCAATAAAAAATATTAGTATCCTGAACAGATACGGTGTTGAAGTCTATCACAAAAAAGACTACAAGAATGAATGGAGAGGTCAAACCAATGACGGCGCAGCTCTTCCTGACGGAACCTATTACTACATCATAACATTGAATGATGAAACCTCAAAAACTGGATGGATTTATGTTACTAGAAAACAATAAAAACAATAAGGAAGTAATGAATAAAATAGCACTCTCATTGTTGTTTACATTAGGTTTTTTTACAAATGGATGGACTCAACAGGATCCTCATTACACTCAGTACATGTACAATATGAGTGTGTTTAACCCTGCTTATGCGGGATCCAAAGAGGACTTGTCGATGGGGATTTTATATAGAAAACAATGGGTAAATATGGAAGGTGCTCCAACCACATTTTCTGTTTTTGGCCATCAGCCTGTTGGAAAAAATTTGGGAACTGGTCTTTCTATCATAAGTGACAAATTAGGACCAATCGCAGAAAAAAATATTTATGGTGATGTATCCTATACCCTACAATTGAATGAGAGTATGAAGATAGCCGTTGGTTTAAAAACAGGCGCTACTTTTCATAGTGTTGACTTATTTTCAAAAATTGCGGCAACACTCCCCGATCCAAACGATGGTGTATTTGGCAGAGACATCAATAAAACGTCTTTCAATTTTGGCACAGGCCTTTTCTTATACACAGACCATTACTACTTTGGTATTTCAATTCCTAATATCTTAAAAACTCCCCATTTAAATTATAATGGTGAAAATTACGGATCGGAAGTTCCACATTATTTTATTACAGGAGGTTATGTTTTCGATATAAATTTTGAATGGAAATTCAAACCTTTTGCTATGGTAAAATCTTCCTTTGGAGCACCCGTTTCTTACGATGTATCGACTAATTTTTTATACAATAATAAAGTAGAGTTTGGATTAACCTATCGCAAAGAAGATAGCTTTGGAGGAATGATTAACATAAATATTACGCCTCAATTAAGAATTGGTTATGCTTATGATCGGATTATCTCAAATCTAAAGTATACCACAAATTCATCTCACGAAATCATTCTCTTATTTGATTTAATTAACTATAAAAAAGTCTCTCGATCTCCTCGCTTTTTTTAATTATTACTTATGAAAAAACACCTCATTATATTCTTCTTTATTTTAGCCTACAACGCAGTGACTGCACAAAAGAATAGCTGCACCGCAACAGATTTAATTGAAAGATTAGAATACACCAAAGCAATAGAATTACTTACACAATGTATCGATGTTACTTCAAAAAACACCGAGGGTATGCTTCAACTAGCCAATTGCTATTACTATACTTCTAAAACAGAAGAAGCTGAAAAATATTACAAATTAGCTTACGAAGCTATTAAAGACAAGGCAACACATTTTAACTACATTGATTGTTTGCGTTCTAATAAAAAATATGATGAAGCCAATGCAGCAATGAAAAAATTTGCATTAAAATATTCATCTGATAGCAGAAGTACTACTTTTCTAAAAAAAGACAACGCTACGGAAGCATTATTAAACCAACAAAAAAAATATACTGTAAAAAAGATCAATATTAATTCCGATCGAAGTGATTTTGGTGGTTTTCTTTTAGACAGTACTTTCTACTTTGTGAGCAGTAGAATAGAACAAAACAAAAAATACGGTTGGAATGAAGAACCGTATTTAGATATTTTTTTTAGTATTAGAAAAAATGACACTGTATTTTCTCAACCCATCCCTTTAAAAGAACTTAATAGCTCCTTTCATGAAGGTCCTATCTCTATTACAAAAAACGGAAAAAACATCTATTTTGCTAGTGAAAGTTTCACGGTCAATCAATTTGACAAAATCAAGAACAAAAAGTTAAAAAGTGGTCAAGTGCAATTATTTACCGCCACCAATGATCATGGTGTATGGATATACGCAAAACCATTACCGTTTAATAGCAAACTTTACTCTGTAAGCAACCCAAGTGTTAACTCAACGAATACAACACTCTACTTTTCCTCAAATATGCCCGGAGGAATTGGCGGAAATGACATTTGGAAAGTAACTATTAATGGAGATGGAACCTATGGTAAACCCGAAAATTTAGGACCAAAAATCAATACTGAAGGAGACGAATCCTTCCCCTTTATTGATGAAAACAATTTACTTTATTTTGCTTCGAATGGAAGACCAGGACTAGGCGGACTAGATGTTTACAAGATAGATTTGAAAAACGAAAGTGAGGCCGAAAATTTAGGAATACCAGTAAACAGTTCCAAAGATGACTTTGCTTTCTCTACTTTTTTCAATCGAAAAATTGGTTATTTATCAAGCAATAGAGAGGGAAATGACAACATTTATTCTTGTGTACCAGATTGTACCAATTATTATGCTGCTGTTCTAACAGATGCCACCAATAATCTTCCTTTAAGTAATGCAAAAGTCGTAGTAACCGATAGCAACGAGAACATAATAACCACCTTGCAATCTGACAAAAATGGATGGATTGAGTTTAGAATCGCTTGTGAAAAAACACCTTATTTAAAAATCTATAAAGATGGTTTTATCACTAAAACCATAGCTATAGCTCCAACTGTTGATCCTAACTTAAGAATTACTATCCCTATTGAACCAATTCCAGAAGTCGTAGTTACCGACACCGAAATCCATTTTAACCCGATTTTGTTTGAGTTCAATAAATACGAAATTACAAAGCAATCAAAAAAAATATTAGATAAACTAGTCTATATAATGAACCAAAATGTTGCTATGGAAATTTACATCAAAGCGCATACAGATAGTAAAGGTACTGCGAAGTACAATTTGAATCTATCAGAAAAAAGAGTTCAATCTACTGTAAACTATATCCTCTCAAAAGGAATTAGTACAACAAGAATCTCAGGAAAAGGATTTGGTGAAGCTGAACCAAGAATAAACTGCGGCGATAAGTGTACCGATGAAGAACACTTTCAAAATCGACGTTCAGAGTTTCTAATTGTAAAGGATAAATAATCCAAATCATTTAAACCATACAACCCCAAATTTTAATTCTATAATAACTAACCACCATGTTGCAACTTTTCAAAAAAAACTATTACCTATTCCTTTTTCTACTGTTAGGTATTGGGAGCACTTCTGGTTTGTTTTCTCAAAATTTAATAACAAACGGTAATTTTGGAACCTTCAATGCAAGTGTACCAAAACCACCAGCAGTTGGTTATCAAAGTAATTA
>JAGOFG010000052.1:0-3551 GCA_017997335.1 Flavobacterium sp.
TATGAGCGAAAGTAACAAAAGAAAAAGTCAGGCTAAAACATTGAGAGTATTTAGAAAAGTGCACCGAACCACGGGCGCTTTTTTATTTATTTTCTTTTTTATTATATCCATCACTGGATTGCTTTTAGGGTGGAAAAAGAATAGTGGAGGCTTACTATTGGCTGATTCGCGCAAAGGAACCACAACCGATTTGAGACAATGGCTCCCAGTGGATAGTTTACAACAAAAAGCCTGTTATTATTTGCAAAAAGAAGTTTCACCTAATGTTTCCTTAGCTTTGAACCGAATTGACATTCGTCCTGATAAAGGAATGGTGAAGTTTGTTTTTGAGGAAGACTATTGGGGTGTTCAATTGGATGGAGCTACTGGAGAACTTTTGCATCTAGAACGTCGAAATGCTGATTTTGTCGAAAACATTCACGATGGTTCCTACCTAGATGCGTATTTTGAAACCGGTAACGGCATCTTTAAATTAGTTTATACCACTGTAATGGGACTAGCTCTTTTGGTTTTTACCATAACTGGTTTTTGGCTTTGGTATGGGCCTAAGCGGATGCGTGTTGCCTAGCTGTAATTTGAAACTACTTTTAGTTATCCAAATCAATTTTGTTTTGTAGATTTGTTAAGTTGTTGTTTTTTAAAGAGTTGTGGTTTGTTTATAAAAGCGAGTAAAACACTCTAAGCCTTTAATTGATTCACTGTAATTTTAACAAATAAAAATATGAAAAAGGGATGGGTAGTTTTCGTTTTACTCTTTTTGTCTCAAATTACTTTCGCGCAAAAAGAATGGTTTTCCGCTTTTACTGATTCGACCGCTTTGGTCAAACAAGCCAATCAGATTTCATCAACGTTCATCAAAGACATAGCCCAAATCAAACCAACATTGGTGCTAACCTTAAAAACCAGATTGAATACCACGCCTTATCTTATTTATTATGATGATGATGGCAAACAAAAAACAGCCAATTTGCCTTTATGGGAGCAAGTAATTCCAGAACAAAAAGCTTTTTTTTATGAAGTGGCTGGGGGAGAAGTAGAGGGAAAGGAGGTTTTTGGATTGTTTTTTAACGGATTTTATTTGCCACATGAGCTAGGACATGCCTTAGAACAAATGATTGAAGGGAATGTCTTCGGCTCTTATGAGAGTGAGTATTTCGCAAATGTTGTTGCGATGCTTTGGTGGAAAAAACAAGGCAAACAAAAAGAATTGGAACAATGTTACAACTATGCCAAGAAAATATGGGCAAAACTACCTAATCCAGTACCGGAAGGAATGACTATAGAAGCTTATTTTAAGGCTAATTACCAGCAAGCTTCTCAAAATCCGTATACTTATGGTTATATGCAATTCAAGCAATTTATTTTGGTTTATGAAGATAAAAACTTGCCCAATTTTGAAGTGTTTGTCAAGAATTACCTAGCCTCAAAAGGAAAATTGTAATAGAGTTTCAAAGGAATTTTTAATCTAAAATTATAATGCTATGAGAACAGTAAATGCAGTAACTTGGTTCGAAATCTATGTTGACGATATGGATAGAGCTAGAAAATTTTATGAAACTGTTTTAGGAGAAGAGATGATACCAATGCCAATGCCAGAAGGGTTTTCTGGTCAAATGGTTACTTTTCCTTGGGTAGAAGGTGCTACTAATTCGTCAGGAGCACTTGTGCAAGATGAAACAAGGAAGCCAAGTGCAGTAGGAACTTTAGTCTATTTTGCTTGCAGAGATTGTGCAGAAGAATTAAGCAGAGTGGAAGCAGCTGGAGGCAAAGTCGTTGCGCCAAAGTTTGCTATAGGCGAACATGGTTTTTGTGGATTAGCTTCTGACACCGAAGGCAATACAATCGGTTTTCACTCAATACAATAATATAGCTCAAAAAAGAATACTTTCAAATGACTCCCTTATTCAAAAAATTAAATTTTAAAAATCATAAAGCTATTTTAGTTCTGAATGCTCCAGCATCTTTTGTCTCAGAAAAAGAGGCAATGGCAAACGAAACTGTTTTTTACGACAACGAAAATGAAATAATAACTATTGATTTTGTTATGGTTTTTGTCACGCAATTGCAAGAAATAGAAAAAGCAATTACATCACTTTTTCCAAAAATTAACGGAGATGCTATTGTTTGGTTTTGTTATCCAAAAGGAACTTCCAAAAAATACAAATGCGAATTCAATAGAGATAATGGTTGGGCGGTTTTAGGTAATTTCGGTTTTGAACCCGTTCGTATGGTCGCTGTTGATGAAGATTGGAGTGCTCTACGATTCAGAAAAACGACCTATATTAAAACGCTTACTCGCAGTTCTAGTTTTGCTATTTCTGCCGATGGAAAAGCCAGAACTCAAAAGTGAAATATTCTAAATTAAAAATGTAGCAGTCAAAAACTAATGCCAAGTTTTTTTAGCCAAAGAATAAGAATGATAGGACTTAGGAGTGGGAATTCAACGTCAGATTATGGTTCTAGAGTGAGGATTTTGTGAGCTAATAAAATAATAATAAGCAAAAATTGATATCGCATTTATTTTCGTAAATTTGCGCCTCAATAAAAATAATTTATCATGGAAAACGGAATATACGCTAAATTCAATACCTCTAAAGGATCGATTTTGGTAAAATTGACGCACGATTTGACTCCAGGAACTGTTGGAAATTTCGTGGCTTTGGCAGAAGGAAATATGGAAAACAAGGTTAAGCCTCAAGGTGTAAAATACTATGATGGTTTATCTTTTCACAGAGTAATTCCTGATTTTATGATTCAAGGGGGATGTCCTAAAGGTACAGGAACTGGAGATCCAGGATACAAATTTGATGATGAGTTTCATCCTTCTCTAAAACACGATCGCCCAGGGGTATTGTCTATGGCTAATGCTGGACCTGGAACCAATGGATCACAGTTTTTTATCACTCACGTTCCAACAAGCTGGTTGGATAACAAACACACTGTTTTCGGACATGTAATCGAAGGACAAGAGGTTGTAGATGCTGTAGCACAAGGAGACCAATTGGAGACTTTAGAAATTATTCGTGTTGGTGAAGAAGCGCAAAACTGGAATGCTATCGAAGCTTTTATTGGTTTAAGAGGTGCTAGAATGAAAAGAGAAGCAGCTTTGAAAGCAGAAGCAGAAGCAAAAATGGAACAATTGGCTGCTGGTTTTGAAAAAACAGAAAGCGGATTGCGTTACCAATTCATTCAAAGAGGTTCTGGTAAAAAAGCAGAAAACGGAAAAACTGTTGCTGTACATTATGAAGGTTCTCTTGAAAACGGAAAAGTATTTGATTCTTCTTACCCAAGAAAAAAACCAATCGAATTTCGTTTAGGACAAGGTCAAGTGATTGAAGGTTGGGACGAAGGAATTGCTTTGTTACAAGTGGGAGATAAAGCCCGTTTTGTAATCCCATCAGATTTGGCTTATGGTCCAAGTGGAGCAGGAGGAGTAATTCCACCACACGCTACTTTGATTTTTGATGTTGAATTAATGGACGTAAAATAAAAAAAGCGTTACTCAATAAATAGATCCCAAAACAGACTAATTGACTGTTTTGGGATTTTTT
>JAGOFG010000052.1:3651-15779 GCA_017997335.1 Flavobacterium sp.
TTAAGTTGGGAAGAATTTGAAAGAGTAGAGATGCGAGTAGGAACCATTTTAGAAGTGAATGATTTTCCTGAGGCCAGAAAACCTGCGTATCAACTCACTATTGATTTTGGTACTATTATAGGTATTCGTAAATCTTCGGCTCAGATAACTTCGCATTATACGAAAGAGGAATTAGTAGACCGACAAATCGTAGCGGTAGTTAATTTTCCTAAAAAACAAATAGGTAAATTTATGAGCGAATGCTTGGTACTTGGCGCGGTAGGCGAGCAGGGTGATGTGGTTTTGTTGTCGCCTGATTTTAAGATAGAAAACGGATTAAGAATCGCTTAGTTTATCTTTTGTATTAAAAGTTTTAAAATGTCTTGTCCTTCTGGCCAAAGACCTAGATTCATTTCAGAATTTATGTGTCCTTTTTTGCCAATATTTATGAAATCACTTCCCCAGTTTTTAGCTAATTCTTGAGCTCGCTCCAACGTCATGTAAGGGTCGTTTTCGCTTCCAACTACAATGGATGGAAATGGTAAGGAATGCAAGGGAATTGGTGCGAAATTCCAAATGCATTCTGGGGTGTGTTCAGGGGAATCAACATCAGCGGGTGCTACTAATAATGCTCCTTTAATATATGAGTTTTCAAATGTCTTTGCCCAATGAGCTACTAAGATGGTGGCTAAACTATGCGCTACCAAAATAATAGGTTCATTAATGGTTTTTAGGGTCGCTTCTAAACGTTCTAGCCAGTCGCCGAGCAAAGGTTGGTCCCAGTTGTCTTGGGTTACTTTGGTAGTATTTGGAAAATGGTTTAACCAAAAGTTTTGCCAATGACCCACGCCTGAGTCACCTAATCCAGGAATAATGAGGAGTTTTGGTGTCATTATAATTTCTTTTTTAATGCTGTTATTCTTTTTACTTCTTTGATCAATAGCGGAAGTGCGGGTTCTACCATTCCGTGGTCAAATCCTTCTAATTCATAAAGTGTGGTCGATGGATGACCTTTGATTTTCATCATGCGCATCAAATAGGCATTTTCTTCGTAGCGCCCTAGGAGTTCGAGTTCGCGATCACCAGTGATTAATAATAAAGGTGGCGCATCAGCTCGAACGTGATACAAAGGTGAGAATTCGTCAATTATGGGTTGTGTGTCTGGAATGCCTCTTTCTTTTCTGATTTCAAAATGAGTAATGGCTTGACCGCTCAAAGGGATAAGTCCTGCAATGGTATTGGCATCGATGGCATAAGGTTGTAGCCATTTTTTATCGAGTCCAATCATCATTCCGAGATAGCCACCAGCAGAATGTCCAGACACAAATAGTAAAGAGGAATCACCTCCATATTTTGCGATGTTCTTGAAGGTCCACGCTACTGCTGCAGCGGCGTCTTCGATACAGTTTTTTACTTTTACTTTAGGTGAAAGGCGGTAGTTTACTCCAATAATAGCGAAACCTTTTTCTTTTAATCCAGATAAAATTTCTTTGTTTCCTCCTGATAAACCTCCTCCATGAAACCAAATGATGGTAGCAAATCCTTTGCTGTTTTTTGGGTAATAAATGTCTAAAACGCAGCGCTCTTTGATGTATGAATCGCTTTGTGTAACAGCTTCGTTATAATAAGGAATATTATTTTCTTGAACATATTCTGTTTTTTGTCCCCAAAGAATAGGGCTTATGAGCAATAGCAGAAGGGCAAAATAAGTGGTTTTCATGGATTGTTTTTTACTCCATAAATATATGATTTTTCGACTTTTATTTGGTACATGTTATGAAAAATAGACGTGATTTTTAGCCCTGATGGGAGCGGCATCCTTGTTGGGGCTCTTTTTTTGAGCCTCAGCAAGATATAGCGTACAGCAGGACGAGGCGTGAAGGATTGCGTGGACTTGTGCTCCAAAAAAAAATCCAAAAATCGGTTGACTTTTGGACTTTGATAATTGTTTTAATAGTTTTTAGATGTCATCAAAATCGATATCAGTAAAACTAGATACTTTTGGGGTATTTTCGTTTTCTACTGTTTCGTTTGAGAATTCTCTTTTGAAATCTTTTTGGTGTCTTTCCGAGATTACTTCTTCTCCTTTGTGGTTTAAAATGTAAGAAGTCATGTCGCTTAAAATTTCTTCGAAGGCTGCAAAATCCTCTTTGTACAAGTAAATCTTGTGTTTTTTGAAATGGAAAGAGCCATCTTCTTCAGTAAATTTTTTGCTTTCGGTAATGGTAATGTAGTAATCGTCAGCCTTCGTGGCTCTTACATCAAAGAAATACGTTCTTCTTCCAGCGCGAAGCACTTTAGAATAAATTTCTTCTTTTTCTAGCATGTCATTTTCTCTCATAATTCTTTCGATCCTTTTATAAATAGCAATCAAAAATCATAAAAAATTATTGATAAAACAACATTTAGAGTAATTCTTTTTCCGAAAGTTGTTTTAAATAAAGAGCGGAATAATAACCGTTTTCGTTTATTAATTGATTATGAAAGCCTTGCTGAATGATTTTGCCGTTTTCGAGGATTATGATTTTGTCGGCGTTTTTTGCAGAAGAAACTCTGTGACTTACAATTATGGTAGTTTTGTCTTTACAAATTTCGAATAGATTATTCAAAATTGCTTCTTCGGTTTCTGTGTCTACCGCTGATAAACAGTCGTCAAAAAGTAAAATTTCAGGTTTTTTGATGATGGCTCTGGCAATAGAAACACGCTGTTTTTGTCCGCCAGACAAAGTGATGCCACGTTCGCCTAAGATGGTGTCGTAGCCTTTGTTGAATCCTTCAATATTGTCATGAACTACAGCGCTTTTGGCAGCGGCGATAACCTCGTCATCGGTGGCGTTTTCTTTGCCAAACTTGATATTGTTTTTGATACTATCCGAGAAAAGAAAGGCGTCCTGAGGTACAATTCCGATGCTGTTTCTTAAGTCGAATAAGTTCAACTGACTGATTTCTTTTCCGTCAATTTTTACTTGTCCTTCGGTTACATCGTACATTCTGGAAATGAGCGAGAGAAGCGTTGATTTTCCTGAACCCGTTTTACCAAGAATAGCCAATGTTTCTCCTTTTTTTACAGTGAACGAAATGTTTTTAAGTGCTTCGATATTGGTGTCTTCGTAAGTGTAGCTTACGTTTTCGAAACTAATGGTTCCATCTACAGTGCTTGATGAAGGATTGTTGTTTTGGATGTCTGGTACAATTTTTAGGAATTCGTTCAAGCGTTTTTGGGACGCTTCTGCTTCTTGGACCATAGACGAAACCCATCCTAAAGAGGCTACTGGCCAAGTTAACATATTAACATACAAAATGAATTCTGCAATGGTACCAATGCTTTTTATGGTTCCGTTGATGTATAACATTCCACCAAAATAGATAACCACTAAGTTGCTAATTCCGATTAAAGCCAACATCAATGGGCCAAATAATGACTGAACTCTAGCAAGGCTTAAGCTTTTGCTTTTGCTTTCTTCTGCAAGTGAGATGAGGTTGTTTTGTTGTTGGTTTTCTAAAGAATAAGCCTTGATTACACGAATTCCTGAGAATATTTCCTGAGTAAAACTAGAAACTTTGGATAAATATTGTTGGAAAACCGTACTGCGAATATTGATTTCTGAACTCAATTTGAAAATTGCATACGACAAAATTGGTAGAGGTAGCAAAGTGTAAAGGGTTAATCTTGGTGAGACATTGTACATATATGCAATGACAATAGCGAAACGAATAAAGGTGTTGATGGTATACATCACGGCAGGTCCTACGTACATTCTTACTTTGGAAACATCCTCGCTAATACGGTTCATCAAGTCTCCAGTGCGGTTTTGTTTGTAGAAGTTTTGTGAAAGATTTTCGTATTGGCGAAACACTTCATTTTTCAAATCAAATTCGATATGACGGGACATTACAATCAATGTTTGTCGCATCAAAAAAGTTAAAAATCCAGCAATAATTGTTGTAGCAATAATCAATAAAACGTTGTGTATAAGTTCTTCTCGATATTGACCAATGACCATTGTAGATGATTTTTCTACACTAGAAAGTTTGTCGAATTTTTCGATAGCTTCAAGTGAACTACTAATTAATTTTGGAGTAAATAAGGAAAATATTTGTGCGATAATTGTGATTAAAATACCAAGAGAGAAACTGAATTTGTATTTTATAAAGTATTTA
Organism: Flavobacterium sp.; assembly: GCA_017997335.1. Taxonomy (GTDB): domain Bacteria; phylum Bacteroidota; class Bacteroidia; order Flavobacteriales; family Flavobacteriaceae; genus Flavobacterium. The sequence goes on from JAGOFG010000052.1 coordinate 7,792, forward strand.
TCTAAATAACGTAATTCTTTCATTTTTTTTTGAGATTCGGACTTGTTTCTTTTTCTATTATTACTTTTTTGTTAAAAAAAGTAAGGTGTGTTTTCTTTTGAGTGCAATAAAATTTTATGATATTGTCAAAATAACGATTTAAAATTAGGTTATGTTTGATTATTTTATATTTTTGACTTGAAATTTTATCAATTTTGTAAAATAATAAAAACAACACGCTTATGAATGCAACAATAGCAACCGCTAAGGAAATTCAAAAAATGGATCCTGTTTTTGGTCAAATGTCATTTGATGACCACGAACAAATTGTATTTTGCAACGACAAAGATACAGGATTAAAAGCAATAATTGGTATTCATAATTCTGTAATGGGACCTGCTTTAGGTGGTACAAGAATGTTCAATTATAGCAATGAATGGGAGGCTTTGAATGATGTTTTGCGTTTGTCACGCGGAATGACTTTTAAATCAGCTATTACCGGTTTAAATATTGGTGGAGGAAAAGCAGTAATTATTGGTGATGCTAAAACACAAAAAACGCCAGAATTGATGCGTAAGTTTGGTGAATTTGTTCACTCCTTAAGCGGAAGATATATTACAGCTGAAGATGTTGGAATGGAAACTGCCGATATGGACATCGTGAGAGATGTTACTCCTTATGTAACTGGAATTTCAGAAGAAAGAGGTGGAGCTGGTAACCCTTCTCCTGTAACTGCTTTTGGAGTTTATATGGGAATGAAAGCTGCTGCTAAACAACAATTTGGCTCAGATGTTTTAACTGGTAAAAAGGTTTTAGTACAAGGAATTGGACACGTTGGTGAAGCTTTGGTTGAGTATTTGACTAAAGAAGGTGCCTTGGTGACTATTTCTGATATCAACGAAGAGCGTTTGTATGAAGTTGGCCAAAAATACAATGCAACTGTTTATACTGGAACAGATGTATATGCAGAAGAAGTAGATATTTATGCGCCTTGTGCAATGGGAGCTACTATTAATGATGCAACTATTCATAAAATTAAAGCAAAAGTAATTGCAGGAGCAGCTAATAATCAGTTGGCTAATGAAGTGGTTCACGGAGCAATTTTGCAAGAAAGAGGCATTTTGTACGCGCCAGATTTCTTGATTAATGCTGGTGGAATCATTAATGTATATGCGGAATTAGCGCATTACGGAAAAGCTGAAATTATGGCTAAAACCGAAAATATCTATAACACTACTTTAGAGATTTTTGATTTTGCAATTGCTAACAAAATGACCACACACCAAGCTGCTTTGACTATTGCGCAACAACGTATTGCTGAAAGAAAATTAGCAAATAGCAAATAATATTTTTTATAAATTTTTAGTGTTCCAATTATAGAAAGGTTTTCCGAATCTTTTATTAATTGGAACACTTTTTTATTTATTAAATAAATTACTGTTCAAATTTTCATTTAAAGGATGAAATCCTTAATTTTGCAGACTAATTTTTAAAAGTTCTTACAAGGTGGTAAACAGAAGACACATCCGCGTTAAAGTCATGCAATCCATTTATGCAATGCATCAAAATGGTGCTGATAATCTAGAAAAAGAAGAAAAATTTCTTTTTTACAGTATCGATAACATTCTAGATTTATACCTTACAATGGTGTCATCATTATTAGAAATTTGTAAAAAAGAACAAATCTTTTTGCATTTATCAAGTCAAAAACACCTTGCAACTCCTCAAGAACGCAAACCCAACGAAAAGTTTATTAAGAATGCTGTTTTTCAGATTTTGGCTGAAAACAATTCTTTGAGCATTGCTATGGAAAATCGAAAAATCAATAATTGGTCATTGAACGATGATTACATTATTATTTTGCTTAATGCGATAAAAGAAAGTAAATTGTATGCTAAATACATGAGCAATACAGTTAATACTTTTGAAGAAGATAAAGATTTTATTGCGGCTATCTTTGAAGAAATTATCGTTCCTAATGAAAAGTTATACGAGTATCTAGAGGACGATAAATTGACTTGGATTGACGATATTCCGATGGTGAATACTCAAATTTTGAAACAGTTAAAAGCATTGAAGCCTCTCGAGGAAGATAATTTTAGAGTTCCAAAATTATATAAAGATACAGAAGACAAGGATTTCGTAAGGGATTTGTTCCGCAAGACGGTTTTGAATGAAAAAGAATTGGCTAAAACGTATGACGATAAAACGCCAAATTGGGACAGTGACCGTATTGCTGAAGTTGATACCATCATATTAAAGATGGCTATCTGTGAGTTTTTGAAATTCCCATCAATTCCTGTGAAGGTAACTTTGAATGAATATTTAGAAATTGCAAAAGAATATTCTACGCCTAAAAGTAGTATTTTTATCAACGGAATTTTAGATAACCTTGTAAAAGAATTAACTGAAAGCAAGAAGTTGGTAAAAGTTGGTCGCGGTTTGATGTAATCAATAACGCACAACATTTAAATTTAACAAAACAAAAAAATAACAAATTAAGATTTTTATTATGGAACAATTACAAAGCTTTTTACCGTTTTTATTGATGTTTGTGGTGATTTATTTCTTCATGATTAGACCACAACAAAAACGTGCTAAAAACGAAAAAGAATTTGAAAGCAGTTTAAAAGTAGGAGATAAAATTGTAACTAAAAGTGGATTGCACGGTAAAGTTGCTGAATTAGCTGAAACGACAGTTATTATCGAAACTATGTCAGGCAAATTGAAAATGGAGCGTTCTGCTATCTCAATGGAAATGAGTGCAGCTTTAGCTAAGAAATAGTAGCTTTGCTAATCAAATAAAAAAATCCCAAATTCCAAATTAATTGGAGTTTGGGATTTTTTAGTTTGGAACAATCGGTTTATTTCTTTTTGTTCTTTTTGTTTTTCTTGGCTTTTTTTGCCTTTGCTTTTGCTTTTTTCTCTTTAGCCTTAGCTTTTACTTTTGCCTTTTTGGCTTTGTCTTTTTTAGCCTTTTTTGCTTTCTTGGCTTTTGCTTTAGCTTTTTCCTTTGCTTTAGCTTTTTTGGCTTTTTCCTTTTCTTTATCGCTCATTTTTACTTTGTTTTTTTTCTTTTTTTTGTCTTTTGACTTTTTATCAGGGATTAGGTCAAGTGCCGTGATTTCTGTTTTTTCTATCGTTACAGTTTCTTCAGTTGCTGGGCTGATGGTTTCTTCAGGAGCAGTAGAGGTAGTGTCTGTTTTTGTGCTACGTCTTCTTGTTTTTGGTGCAGCAACGTTTGTTTTTGTAGTTTCTGTTGCGACCTTTTTTGTGGTAGCTGTTGCTGTTTTTGCAGTTCTCGTTCTTCTTACAACTGGCTTTTCAGCTTTTGGTTGCTCTGTAGTTGGAGGTGTAGCCTCTGGAGTGATATTATCTTCTTTTTTTTCTATCATGGTTTGGGCTGTTGGTTATAATTCTCTATTATTTGGTTTTTTGTTAACGAATTGTTTATTTAATATTAACAAATGTAGTGAAGATTAATCAAATCCAATGTTAAGTTTTTAATGGGTGGTGGGGTAGAAAAAGAAATAGAAATAAAAAACCTCCAAAAAGTTCAAAGACTTTTTGGAGGTAGTATTTTTAAAACAATTTTAATCTGGAATCAGATATGTTGTTATTTATCTTTTGCGTCTTGATTTAGGCGCGGGATTTTCAAAATCGGTACTTGCGGTAAGTTGAGCAATTTTTACAATAACATCTATTGCCTTTTGCATGCTTTCTACTGGTACATATTCGTATTTACCGTGAAAGTTGTGACCACCGGCAAAAATATTTGGGCAAGGCAATCCTTTGTAGGATAATTGACAGCCATCGGTTCCTCCACGAATAGGTTTGATTATCGGTTTTACTCCGACTTGTTTCATGGCTTCTTCTGCAATATCTACGATGTGTTTTACTGGTAACACTTTTTCCTTCATATTGTAGTATTGGTCTTTAATCTCAGCTGCAGCAATAGGCTCACCAAATTGTTTGGCAAACTTTTTATTGATTTTTTGGACCATTTTTTCAATCAATTCTTTTCTCTTTTCAAATTTTTTCTTAGAATGGTCTCTAATAATAAGTTCTAAAACTGTTTCTTCAATACTGCCTTTCAAGTGATGAACGTGAAAAAAGCCTTCGTAACCCTTAGTTTCTTGCGGTGTTTCTCCTTTTGGTAAATCACTAATAAAATCATTAGCAATAAGCATCGAATTAATCATTTTTCCCTTTGCATAACCGGGATGCACACTTTTTCCTTTGAAGGTGATTTTAGCTCCTGCAGCATTGAAATTTTCATATTCTAATTCGCCTACTTGGCTGCCATCCATAGTGTAAGCCCAATTCGCTCCAAATTTTTCCACATCAAAATGATGAGCACCACGGCCAATTTCTTCATCGGGAGTAAAACCAACTTTAATAGTTCCGTGTTGGATTTCTGGGTTTTGAATCAAAAATTCCATAGCCGAAACAATCTCAGTGATTCCGGCTTTATCATCGGCGCCAAGAAGCGTAGTTCCATCGGTGGTGATTAAGGTTTGTCCTTTGTATTGCAACAAATCTTTGAAATATCTTGGTGAAAGTACAATGTTTTGCACTTCGTTGAGTACAATGTCTTTTCCGTCGTAATTGGGTACAATTTGAGGTTTTACATTGGCACCTGTAAAATCTGGGGTAGTGTCAAAATGAGCAATAAAACCAATGGTTGGCACTTTTTTGTCAACGTTACTTGGTAATGTAGCCATAATGTAGGCTTTGTCATCAATTGTCACATCTTGTAGTCCAATTTTTTGGAGCTCCTCTACTAGTTTATGGGCAAGATCCCATTGTTTGGCACTACTAGGGGTGGTTTCAGAATTTGGGTCGGATTCAGTATCAACAGTTACGTAGCTTATAAAACGATCAATAATGTGTTGCATGGTGATTATTTTTTTAGCAAAGGTAAACATTTTGGGCTGTTTTTTTTAAACTAAAAGCTAGGTTTCGGGTTCACTTTTTTGCTGGTTTTTGAAATCAATTCTTTACTTTTGTGCCACACAACTACACTACTTATGTATAAATTATTGATTCGTCCGATACTTTTTTGTTTTGACCCTGAAAAAGTACATTATTTCACCTTTTCGTTAATTAGAATAGTGTCTAAAATCCCAGGATTTACGGCAATTTTCAGAGCACTTTATGTGGTCAATGACAAACGTTTAGAGACCGAAGTTTTTGGGTTAACGTTCAAAAATCCAGTAGGTTTGGCGGCTGGTTTTGACAAAGATGCTACACTTTATAAAGAACTTTCGAATTTTGGTTTTGGATTTATCGAAATAGGTACCTTAACACCAAAAGGACAAGAAGGAAATCCTAAAAAAAGGTTGTTTAGATTAAAAGCAGATCAAGCCATTATTAATCGAATGGGATTTAATAATGGAGGTGTTTTAGAAGCAGTAGAACGTTTAAAATCGAATACCAATGTGCTTATTGGGGGTAATATTGGTAAAAATAAATTGACGCCCAACGAAGAAGCTACTTCGGATTATGAAATTTGTTTTGATGCTTTATACGATTATGTGGATTATTTTGTGGTGAATGTAAGTTCACCTAACACTCCAAATTTAAGAGCGTTACAGGATAAAGAACCGTTGACTCAGTTGCTGCAAACACTTCAAAATAAAAATATAACTAAAGTTAGCCCTAAACCGATTTTGCTAAAAATTGCACCAGACTTAACAGATGAGCAATTATTAGATATCATTGATATTATGGCAGAAACTAAAATCGCGGGTTTAATTGCAACGAATACTACACTTTCCCGCGAAGGCCTTTTATCTGAAACCAAAGGAGAAGCAGGAGGATTGTCAGGCAAACCGTTGAAGAACCGTTCGACTGAAGTGATTCGATTTTTGGCCGAAAAAAGCAATCGTGCTTTCCCAATTATTGGCGTGGGTGGTATTCATTCTGCCGAAGATGCTATTGAAAAATTAGAAGCTGGTGCTAGTCTCATTCAATTGTATACTGGTTTTATTTATGAAGGTCCTGCTTTGGTAAAAGCAATCAATAAAGCTATTTTGAAGCAAAAGAGATAGTGGTTTTTCTGAATTTAAAACATCTAATCCTAAGAACTAAGAGCTAGTAACTAAGGACTAGTTACTAATCACTAATTACTTTCTAACTTTTCGATTTTGAACTTTAATTCCTTTTGCTATCTTTGAAAGCTATGGAGCCAATAAAAATTATCGAATGCCCACGTGATGCGATGCAAGGAATAAAAACATTTATTCCCACCGCTAGAAAAGTATCGTATATTCAAGCATTATTGCGAGTGGGTTTTGATAGTATCGATTTTGGAAGTTTTGTTTCTCCAAAGGCAATTCCTCAAATGCAAGATACGGCAGCGGTGTTGGATCAATTGGATTTATCGAAAACGGATAGTAAATTATTGGCTATAATTGCCAATGTCCAAGGGGCAAAAGATGCTGCTTCTCACGAACCAATTCAGTATTTGGGTTTTCCCTTCTCAATATCTGAGAATTTTCAAATGCGAAACACGCATAAAACCATTGCAGAATCTTTGGTTACCTTACAAGAAATTCTCGAAATTGCCGACCAAAACCAAAAAGAAGTGATTGCCTATCTTTCTATGGGATTTGGAAATCCTTATGGAGATCCTTGGAATGAGGAAATTGTGGGAGAATGGACAGAACGATTGGCGCAAATGGGAGTGAAGATTCTTTCATTGTCTGATACAGTTGGAAGTTCCACCCCAGAAGTTATTACGCATTTGTTTTCTAATTTGATTCCCAAATATCCTCATATTGAGTTTGGAGCTCATTTACATACTACTCCAGATAAATGGTTTGAAAAAATTGATGCAGCTTATCATGCGGGTTGCAGACGATTTGATGGAGCGATTCAAGGTTTTGGTGGTTGCCCAATGGCTACTGATCGTTTAACGGGAAATATGCCTACTGAAAAATTACTTTCTTATTTTACTGCTAAAAAAGAAAATACCAATTTGAGCGCTATGAGTTTTGAAAGCGCCTACAATGAGGCTTCAAAGTTGTTTGGAGAGTTTCATTAGAATGATGTACTAAAGTAATAATCTATTCGTTTGGAATAGTAGTAATAAAGATAAAACAATGAAAGCAACCCAAACCCTACTCGGATTTTTTGTACTGCTTTTGACGGTGTCTTGCAGTAGTGATCTTGATTTTGATCAAGTAAATGACCTTCAGTTGCAGCCCGTAGTTGTGGCTAATTTATCAAGTTTTGATGTTGCGGCAAATCAGTTTGTAAATAATGGCACAGAACAAGCTGTTTCTATAGACACTCCAGACGTGGGAGTTTTTAATGACTCTTTTTTTAGAGATAATTTAAACAAAGCCGATTTGTTTTTTGAAGTCAACAATACCATCAATCGAGCTTTTACTTTGCGATTGGTATTTCTTGACGCTGCCAATACACCGCTTACAACGATTCAAATGGATATTCCTGCTTATGCTGGAACACCCAATCAAACCACTTTGACACAAACATTTCAAGGCACTAATCTTGATTTATTAAAGCAAACCAAAAAGATTGCTTTTGTGGTTACCTTATTGCCTGGGCCACCATTAACTTCAACTAGTGTTGGGAATTTGAAATTACGTTCAAGTGTAACTGCCTATTTTGATATTCAATGAGAAAAGTTATTACCTGTGCGCTACTAATTTTAGGGAGTGTACTATTGGCTCAAAACAAAGCCGTTTTGTATAATTTTACGGCAATTCCTCAATCTTTATCTTTAAACCCCGGGGCTGATGTAACTTATAGATGGTACGCTGGTGTTCCTTTATTGTCTGGGATTTCTGCGAATGTTGGTTCAACTGGATTTTCTGCTTATGATTTATTTGCAGATAATGGTGTGAATTTTAATACCAAATTGCGTACTATTATTTTTTCAACTTCAAGAAATGATAAAGTAAGTCTCAATCAGCAATTGGAGGTTTTTCAAGGAGGATTTAAAGTAGGCGATTGGAATAATACCGCTTATATTTCTTTTG
>JAGOFG010000177.1 GCA_017997335.1 Flavobacterium sp.
TTCAGAAAACAATAGCTATATGTGAAAATTTTAAATAATTCTCAACGAAAAACTTCATAAACGAAAAACAATAACGAATAAAACAATATTTTTGCCAAAAAAAATTTAATGCTAAAACCTTTTTTTTTAACGGAAAATTTAGAATGTGGCTGTGATGAGGCAGGAAGGGGCTGTTTAGCAGGGCCAGTAACCGCTTCTTCTGTAATACTTCCCTTGCATTTCAATAATTCTTTACTTAATGATAGCAAACAATTAACAGAGAAAACGCGAAAAAAACTTAAAGTTATCATAGAAAACGAGGCTATAAGTTATAGTGTGACTCATATTGAGCCTCTTGAAATTGATGAAATCAATATCCTGAATGCATCCATAAAAGCAATGCAAGAATGCGTTGTAAAATTAAATCCAAAACCATCAGCAGTGATAATCGATGGTAATGCTCCTTTTATACCCAAAAGAGGAATCATCAAAAAAGGGATTAAAATATTTACTGAGGAAGAAATTCGTTTTTTAAGCACACTACCCAATGCGAGTATAATAAAAGGAGATGAAAAATACTTAAGTATAGCTGCTGCATCAGTTTTGGCTAAAACATACCGAGACGAATACATGAATCGCATTCATGAAGAGTTTCCTATGTATAATTGGAAAAAGAATAAAGGCTACCCTACTCAAGAACATCGAGAAGCCATAAAAAAATATGGTGTAACCAAATACCACAGAATGAGTTTCAGATTATTGCCTGAACAACTCAGCTTGGATTTATAAACTTAGAATGTTGCTTCTTTCTATTTATTAGTGCTGTTCCGAAAACTCACATTCGAATAATGCAGCAAAGTGCTTTAGGATTTTTGCTTTCACTTCATTCTCATCTACAACTTCTACTCCAAGTTCTACATTCAAAGAGGTAACAGCTTTACCTCGAATGCCACATGGAATGATGTTATCAAAATAACCTAAGTCAACATTAACATTTAAAGCGAAACCATGCATAGTCACCCAGCGGGAAGCACGAACACCCATAGCGCAAATTTTTCTTGCAAACGGCGTCCCAACACCTAACCAAACACCGGTTTCACCTTCGCTTCTACCGCATTCTAAACCATACTCTTGCAACGTAAGAATAATAGCTTCTTCAAGAAAACGTAAATATTTATGTATATCCGAAAAAAAGTTTTCTAAATCCAAAATGGGATAACCTACAATTTGTCCTGGGCCATGATAGGTGATATCTCCCCCACGATTGATTTTGTAAAAAGTAGCACCCTTTGCTTCTAACTGCTCTTGATTTAAAAGCAAATTAGTCATATCACCACTCTTCCCCAACGTATATACATGCGGATGCTCTACAAAAAGTAAATAGTTTGGAGTAGCAAGATGAGTATCTTCTCTCCTATTTTGAATTTTTAAGTCGACAATTCCTTTAAACAATTCTTCTTGGTACTCCCAAGTTGCTTTATAGTCTTTACTGCCTAAATCTTGAAGTTGGATAGTTCTATTCATTCTGTCTTTTCTAAAATTCAACCTCTAAATTCAATTTTTCTGGATTCTCCATATATTCTGAAAAAGGATAATGGAGTGTAACTGTTTTTCTGTCCTCACTAAATAAGGCTGAAGTATTCGAAACTTTTTTTACTGGTTTAGCAAAATGATACTTTACAATATAATTGGATGAAGCAAAAATCATTTTATTCATTTCAGCAGCTTCCTCATTTAGCATTTCCTTTTTGACTTTGTTCAAAACTGCAATTCTAGTAAATTTATTTCCTTTAAAAGAATAAGACAAAGTAGAATTGTTGTTTGCCAGCCCTTCTGAAGGAATAGCTGACCCAAATTCAGTTGCTTTATTAGCTTTATTTTGAAGTAAACTAATCGCATTGATTGCCGTCATTGCATCTTGTAATTCTGAGACGTTCTTGAAATTAGTTTGCAAGGAAAACAAAAACTGCTTTTGCTCTTGATTCATTTGCATACGCATATTGAAATTTTCTAATTTTTTCAATTGCTGTTGCTCAGAAATAGGCAATTTCGCAATACTGTCCTTATTATCCGCTAAAAGTTGTTTAAAGGTAAAAGTCGAATCAATGCTCTTCTCGTTTTTCAAAGAATCTTTAGGCATCATCGCCATTAAACTCGAACCATCCAAATCAACATTGAATTTTCCCGAGCCATCAGCTTCTATATAAATATTTTCTGTAACTGTACAACTCGTTAACAACAACGTCATACCTAAGATTAAAAACAATATCGATTTCATATGTACTATTTTTATGTGAAAGTGGTAAAAAACATTCTACCTTAATATATATAGGTAAGCATTTCCTACCAATCTTTTTATCTGTGCCAAAGATACTAAAACCCAAGCCATACTTTATAGAAGAAAAAATCTTTATTAATCCATCCTATGATTCTTCAAAAACGATTACAACTGATGTACTAATAGGGTCAAATAAACTTTCGAGCAAACCAAAAGAAATTTCAACTGATTTCTTATCAGGACTGACTTTGGCATTTGGGATTGAAACTGATTTTATTTTTTTCGTAAAATGATAACTAAGCGTTATTCTTTGATGCATTTTCTTGTCACCAAGTTGTTTCTTATAGTTGTTGATTGTTGCTTGTTCTCTTTTCAAATGCTCTTCATCGATTATGGTTACCATTCTTTTGAACTCATTTGACGATAATTTAAAAGCAACTTTATAATAATGCTCTTCGGCACTTAACGCATAATTATGAACAATATCACTAACATATTCTTGTGTTTTATATAAATCGGCGATTTGATTTGCTTGAAGAAAATTTTGCGTAAAGGTGGTACGGAATTCCTTTTCAAAAGAATTCTTCTTAGTGTGCACTTTCACGCCTTTGTATGCATTAAAAACCGCTTTATCTTCAGGCGTTAGCTTAGAAAAAGTTTCGGAATGTTTTGAAATATAATCATCAAAAACATAAGTGGTATCTACAAAAACTTCCCCTTTATTGTATTCTTCACCAGCCAATTGCTGATAACTCTGCTCTATTCGCAGCATTTCGACGGCGATAGTTCCACTACCGTCTTCATTAAAATGAATAGTTTCGGTTACTTGGCAGCTAGTGGTCAAAAGCAACAAAACGAAAATAAAATGGTGAAATCCGATTCTCATATAAAAATTAAAGTTCAAATATACAGAATAATCTTATAGTTAAATGTTATGAAAAATATAATTTCCTAAAATAGCCCTGATCGCAGCGGCATCCTTTTGCTTTTTTCTTAAAAAGCAAAAGATATAGCGAAGAGCAGGACGACTGGTCTTGAAAAACAATAGTTGTGCTCCAAAAAATCTAAAATCTAAAATCTGAAGTCTGCATTCTTTTCTTATCTTTGCAGACTTAAAATTCAGAACATAATGGCCTTATCAGAACAAGAAATTATCCGAAGAGAAAAACTACAAAGCCTACGTAATTTAGGAATTAACCCTTACCCTGCACAACTTTTTCCTGTAAATCATACCTCAAAGCAAGTAAAAGAAAGTTTTGAAGAAGGCAAGAAAGTAATTGTTGCAGGACGTTTAATGAGCGTTAGAGATCAAGGAAAAGCTTGTTTTGCTGAACTACAAGATAGCGAAGGACGTATACAATTGTACGTAAATCGTGATGTTTTATGCCCAGAAGAAGACAAAACACTATATAATCAAGTTTTTAAAAAATTAACCGATTTAGGCGATTTTATTGGTGTTGAAGGAGAATTGTTCACTACCAAAGTAGGTGCGCAATGTATTCGTGTGGATGAATTTACCTTTTTGAGCAAAACCTTACGTCCTTTACCATTACCAAAAATCGACGAAGACGGAAAAATTCACGATGCCTTTAACGATGCTGAATTGCGTTACAGAATGCGTTATGTAGACTTGACCGTAAACCAACACGTAAAAGAGACCTTTATCAAAAGAACTAAATTGTTCACAGCAATGCGAACTTTCTTTAACGAAGCTGGGTACTTAGAAGTAGAAACTCCTGTGTTGCAATCCATTCCTGGTGGTGCAGCAGCGAGACCATTCATAACACATCACAACTCCTTAGACATTCCATTATATATGCGAATTGCCAATGAATTGTATTTGAAAAGATTAATCGTTGGTGGCTTTGATGGAGTCTACGAATTCTCTAAAAATTTCCGTAACGAAGGAATGGACAGAACCCATAATCCTGAATTTACCGCTATGGAAATTTACGTAGCCTATAAAGACTACAACTGGATGATGGAGTTTACTGAGCAATTATTAGAATATTGTGCAACGGCTGTTAACGGAACTAGCGAAGTGACTTTTGGCGAGCACACTATCAATTTCAAAGCGCCTTATGCTCGTGTAACCATGACCGATGCTATCAAGCATTTTACAGGTTTTGATATTTCTGGAAAAAGCGAAGCTGAATTGTTTGAAGCAGCCAAAGGAATGGGAATTGAAGTGGATGAAACTATGGGTAAAGGGAAACTGATTGATGAAATTTTTGGAGCAAAATGCGAAGGAAATTATATTCAGCCGACTTTCATCACTGATTATCCAAAAGAGATGTCGCCATTGTGTAAAGAACACCGCGATAATCCAGAATTGACTGAACGTTTCGAATTGATGGTTTGCGGAAAAGAAATCGCTAATGCCTATTCAGAATTGAACGACCCAATTGACCAAAGAGAGCGTTTTGAAGACCAAATGCGTTTGGCCGAAAAAGGAGATGATGAGGCTAACGGAACTATTGACGAAGATTTCTTGAGAGCTCTAGAATACGGAATGCCACCAACCTCTGGATTAGGGATTGGAATGGACCGTTTGATGATGTTCTTGACCAATAACGCGTCTATTCAGGAAGTGCTTTTGTTCCCACAAATGCGACCAGAAAAGAAAAAAGCAACCGTAGAGTTAGAAGC
>JAGOFG010000053.1:0-5949 GCA_017997335.1 Flavobacterium sp.
GGTTTTAAAACAAGAATTTTAGCAAAAATAACAGCATTAACATTGGTTCAGTATATCAATAAATTCATTTTTGATAGACCGATAAACAATATTAAAAATCAAACAATTTAATTACACCCAACGGGTTCATATTAATTTAAAGTAAATGTTGATATAATAAAGACCTGTCAAAATGAAAGTGATACCAGCCAAAATTCGCATTGCTTTTTCTACTTTGGTAATTGCTTTAAAATATTTGCCTAATTTTTCTAAACTAAATGCGATTACAAAAGCAAAAAGTATTACAGGAAAACCCGTGCCAATTGAGAATACAATTGGGGCTAACAAACCTGTTTTAATAGTTATAGGCATTAACATTCCAAAAAATAATGCACCACTATAAGGGCAAAATGCCAACGCAAATAATGCTCCTAAAAGAAATGAACCCAACAAGCCTTTGTCTTTAAATTTATCGGATAACTTGTCTGAAACATTTAGCCCTTTAATAAAATTAAGTTTGATAATATCCAACATTATTAAACCTAAAATAACTAAAACAAAGCCAATGTATTTTTCGCCATTTCCTTGAAATAGTTTTGCTATTTGAAATTTACTTGCTCCAAAATAAATAATAGCACCTATCGCAGTATAAGAAAGCATTCTGCCCAAAGTATAGAACACACCACTCAACAATACTTTCTTTTTGCTGTTTATTGTTTTAGCAATATAGGCTGTGGCAGTAATATTAGTAGCTAATGGGCAAGGTGCAATAGCTGTAAGCAAACCCAAAGCCAAAGCTGTAAGTAATGGAATATTACTATTTTGAACAATATTTTCTAACCATTCCATCATTTGAAAGCATTTATTTCTTTTTCTAATCCTGCTTTAAATTTTTTGCTATCACTTTTGGCATTCATAAAAGCAAAATCGGTTAATTCTTTTTTCGTTCCTGTTTTTGGGTTATACAAAAATAATGCTGTACCTGTTGCTTCAAATTGTTCTGCCATTTTTTCATTTTTTTTGTCATCTACATTGACTAATGAAAAAGAAATAGCAGGATATTTCTGTAAAGTTTCTTTGGTTAATTTTTCAATTAAATTGCAAGTCATACATCGGTGTTCGGAATGAAATTGTATGATTTGAATTGTTGAATTTGCTGACTTTGTCGCAGTTTTTTTTGAGTTTTGTGCATTGCCATTGCAAGCTGTAAAGAGTAACATAATAGTTACCATAAACGAAGTGAAAATTGATTTTGTCATTTTATTTTGAATTTAAATTGTTATAAAATTATGTTGAATAAATACCCTGAAATAATTATGAAAATAGTTACTACTGCAAAGAAAATACCTATGAGTTTTAGGGTCATTACTTTCTTTAATAGCATAGCTTCGGGAATGGAAAGACCAACCACTGCCATCATAAAGGCAATGGCTGTACCAATTGGAATGCCTTTTTGTACAAATACTTGAATAATAGGCAAAACACCTGCTGCATTGCTATACATAGGTACGCCCAATATTACCGCCAATGGAACTGCCAATGGATTGTCTTTTGAAATGTATTGCTCAAAAAAACCTGTTGGGATAAATCCGTGCATTAAACCACCAATAGCAATACCTATAATTATATACCAAAAAACACCTTTAATAATGCTAAATGCTTCTTTAAAAATATTAGGTAGTCGTTGAATGAAAGTTAGTTTTTCTTCTTCTAAATCGCCTTCTTTTTCAGCATTGGCTATTACATTTTGAACCCAAGGTGTTAGTAGTTTTTCTAATTTTAATTTTCCTAAAACATAGCCACCCAACATTCCTAAAATGATACCACTACTTACATAAACAATAGTTGCTTTCAGTCCAAACATTCCTACAAACAATGCAATAGCTACTTCATTTACTAGAGGTGAAGTAATTAAAAATGCAAAAGTTACGCCTAATGGAATACCACCTTTTACAAAACCTATAAACAAAGGCACAGAACTGCAAGAACAAAAAGGCGTAATTGCACCAAAAGTGGAAGCAAATAAATATTCTAATCCATAGAGTTTTCTACGACTTAAAAAGTTCCGTACTTTGTCCACAGGAAAATAGGAATTTACAACACCCATTACCGAAGTAATCAAAAAAAGCAACAACAATATTTTCAAGGTGTCATACACAAAGAAATTTAATGCATCGCCTAATTTAGTATGTTGTTCTATTGAGAACGCTGAATAAATCAGCCAGTCTGCAAAATGTTGTATCCAGTCGAACATAATTATCTAATGTTTTTATTGCAAAAAGTGAAGAAATCTCTTAATATTTCATCTCGAATTTTTCTAAATTCATTGAGAACTTCTTCCTCTGTTCCTACTGCATCTCCAGGGTCTTTAAAGCCTATGTGAATTCTGTTTTTTACTTTGCCTAAAAACATAGGGCAAGTTTCTTTTACTCCACCACAAACAGTAATTACAAAGTCCCACTCATCATTTAAGTATTCATCTACTTTTTTAGGATAATAATTTGAAATGTCCAAACCCAATTCATTAAGCATTAAAATTGCTTTTGGGTGTACCTTTTCGGCAGGGTTAGTCCCTGCTGAAAACACTTGAATATTTTTGTCAAATGATTGTAAAATACCGTGTGCCATTTGGCTACGACAACTGTTTCCTGTGCAAAGAATTAATATTTTCATTCTATTATAGTTTAACAACATCCAGAAGTTGAACAACAAGAACCATCACCTGTAACAATTGTGGTATCTCCTTTTGTTGGGAAACCTTTCTGAACCCATCGAGCAATGCCGTGTTGCATATTTACCACATTGGTATAGCCGTGATTTACTAAAAAGCCTGTTGCTCTTAAACTTCTGCCACCGCCTTTACAAACCATTACTACTTCTTTGTCTTTTGGTATTTCGTTGAAACGATTTTCAAAATCACTTAAAGGAATATTGATAATGTTTGGTACATCATACGACAAAGCTTCCACTTCGTCTTTTTCACGAACATCTACTAATAATACTCCGTTTTTTACCCATTCTTGCGTAGTTGTTGGGCAAATTTCTTTTACTAATGTTTGATTTTCCATTTTTATAAAATTTAGGCTGTTAATAGTTGTTTGATTTCATTTACATCGGCAATTCTGCCTTTCACTTTCATTTCTTCGTTTATCATCAATACAGGTGTGGTAAGCACATTATATTTCATCATTTCTTCAATGTCTTCTACCTTTATTACTTCGGCTTCCATATTTAATTGTTTTAGAGCTTCTAAAACATTGTTGTAAGTGGTTTTGCATTTGCTACAACCAGTTCCTAATACTTTTATTTGTGTCATTATTTTATGAATTTTAATTAATCAGTTCGTAAATATACGAACAATATTTTTAATTCGTACTATTGCGAACAATATTTTCAAAAATTTATTTTAAAACTTTGTTAATCAACTTTTTAGCCAATGTCCAATTTTCTTTGTTGATACAATATTTTACAGTTGGTGGGGTAATGTCACCTTGTATCAGTCCTGCATCTTTAAGCTCGTTAAGGTGTTGCGATAAGGTAGATTTGGCAATAGGCAGTTCTTCTGCCATATCACCGTGATAACAACAAGATTGCGAATTGAGTAATTGCAAAATGGCTATTCTTACAGGGTGTGCCATTGCTTTGGCAAATCTTGCAGTTTGTTCTTGCTCTTTGGTAAAATAGTCTGACTTTGTCATTATTTGAATTTTATATTGTTCGCAAATATACGAACAATATTTAAACTCATACTGTCTGACTATATTATTTTCAAGTGTGGTGGGTGGGCTTGGGTGCGTTGGGGTAAAATTAAATGTGGTGCAAAAGCGTTGCCTTTGTGTGTTGGCTTGCACCTCTTTTAATTATACGAAGCGTTGGCTTTTCTGTCTGTTTTTTGTTGGACTGTCAATGTTGGCAGGGTGTCTCCTGGGATTACAGCTAACTTGTTTATAACCGCTAAAAGATTCAAAATACATAACCAGATTTGGTTAAAATAGTTTGGTTTGTAGCTACCCAAATATAAACATTTTAACAAAAAAACATCCAATTTTTCTGAATATTATCTGAGAAATAAATTCCAAAAAAAAAGCGCTACTACACTCAAACTTATGAGTGTGTAGCGCATTGTTCTAATTAAGAATTTGTTTTAAGGGCTATATTGTATGGAAATAAAAATCACCCATTGCTTTCTATCAATAACTTGATATTATTTTGTAAATTAGAGCTAAATTTAAATAACAAAAAATAGAAAACATGAAAAACAATTTTTGGATTTACATGATTATTTCATGTTTGGGATTAACAAGTTGCAAAAAAGAGGGAGACAATTCAAAAGCAATTGAGCAAAAACCTTTACAAGTAACCTGTTACCAAGCAGTGTATGAAAAAGACACAGTTTCGTTAAAACTTAACACCTTAAAAGATGGAACCATCACTGGCAATTTGGTGATGAAAGAATTTGATGCTCCCGTTAAAAATGGAGAAATCATTGGGAAATTTAGTGGAGACACCTTACTGGTTGATTACAGTTATGTTGAAGGTGTAACTGATAAAACAATCTTTAAAAACCCATTGGCTCTACTCAAAAAAGGAAAGGAACTCATCCTCGGTAATGGCAAAATAGAAACGTATTTAGGAAAAACCTATTTCATCAAAGGTCAACCTATCGATTATGAAAAGGTAAAATACAAATTCTCTGAAACGGATTGTAAAGAATAATTAGCACAAAAAGGAGATAATTTCTCCTTTTTTTATTTGTAAAAAACGTCGTAGGCAAATCGGACTAACGTGCCAATGACTACCACCAGAAAAAAGATTCGGATAAAACCATTGCCTTTGTTGATGGCCAATTTGGCGCCCAACCATCCACCAAGCGCATTGCTAGCCGCCATAGGAAGCGCGATGGCCCAAATGATTTTACCTTTGAGCATAAACAAGCAAATCGAACCAAAATTGGTCGCTAAGTTGACCATTTTCGCATTCGCAGAAGCGTGTAAAAAATCGAACCCCATAATGGCAATAAACGCCACAACCAAAAAACTTCCGGTGCCCGGACCAATGAATCCGTCGTACAAACCCACCACAAAACTAATGGCAACAGCATTGAGCAATTGGCGTTGAGGGGAAATATTTTTTTCTATTTGCTGTCCGAAATTTTTCTTAGCATAAGTATAAATTACCAAAAAAGACAGCACGACCAACAAAAGCGGTTTCATAAAATCATTGCTCACATACGTCAGCAAAGTCGAACCCAAAAACGCGGACGGAAATGCCAAAAGCATCATAATTCCGAGTAATTTCCAATTTAAATCCACTTTCTTCAAGTACTGAAAAGCTGCAAAAGAGGTACCACTAAAGGCGGGTACTTTTAAGGTTCCAATTACAGTTGCTACCGGAAGACTGGGTAACAAAATGAGTCCAACGGGGGTCTGTATGAGTCCACCTCCTCCTACTATAGCATCTATAAATCCCGCAGCAAAAGCGGCTAAACAAAGCAAAAGTAAAATGGTAACGTCCATTGAGCGGTGGTTTTGTATTGGTTGCGGCAAAAATAGGAGTATCGAATGATTTTAAGTATCAATTGTGGAAGAAAATTTAAATTTTAACCGTTAGATATAAACATATAAGTCATAACAGTTTTTTAAATTGACTATTTATTTTGAACCATAAAAGACAAATAAGGACATAGAAGTAGCTATCTGTGGAATTTGTTTCTACTACTTAAACGCAAAGTTCGCAAGGGTTTACGTCAAGTTCGCAAAAGAAAGCTATAAAACTTTGTGTGGCTTCGTGGTGTAACTTAACCACTAAGAGCACTAAGATTTACACCAAGTTCACGATGATACTTATAAAACTTTGTGTTGCTTGGTGTCTTCTTTGTGTTCTTAGTGGTGAAAAAATTTAACCGCAAGTGGCGCAAAGTTTAACCAAATTTATAACTGTAAAAATCCGTAGCATCCGTAAAATCCGTGG
>JAGOFG010000053.1:6049-15678 GCA_017997335.1 Flavobacterium sp.
TTATAAAACTTTGTGTTGCTTGGTGTCTTCTTTGTGTTCTTAGTGGTGAAAAAATTTAACCGCAAGTGGCGCAAAGTTTAACCAAATTTATAACTGTAAAAATCCGTAGCATCCGTAAAATCCGTGGCTGAATATACCACAAAGTTTAACCGATTACCCAGTCAACCAATTAACCAATAATTCAGCTAAGCAACTAAACAATTCTAATCCAAAAAAGTTTATTTTTGTGCCCCAAACCCAATTATACTTATGGACGCAACAAGAATTATTGAACTAGCTAGTTACACTTTACCCTCGCTAATTACTGGAGTGGTGGCCTATCAATTTTTTAATTTACATACCAAAGACGAGGCGGGACGTCGTCGTTTTTTATTGCATAGAGAAGCTCAAAAAACAGCTTTGCCTATTCGTTTACAAGCTTATGAGCGTATGACTTTATTTTTGGAGCGCATTAGTTTGAATCAGTTATTGATTCGCATTGCTCCGATTTCGACCATAAAAACGGATTATGAGCAATTGATTATCGCGCATATCGAGCAAGAATTTGAACACAATTTAACCCAACAAGTGTATATGTCAGATGAATGTTGGAGCATCATTTTAACAGCTAAAAACGCTACTATCCAAATGATTCGAATGGCAGCTCAAAAAGAAACCGTAGAAAATGCCAATCAAATGCGTGAGTTGATTTTGAATGACTTGTTAGAAAAACAATCGCCTAGTAACGCGGCTTTGGCATTTATCAAACAAGAAGTAAGTGATTTATGGTAATTGCTTTCGGTTAACAACTGTGAGTAGTTGATTGTTATTCAATTACTCACAACTGTTACCTACAACTATTTCTCCACTAATAATCGATTGAGTTGGGATTTTTCGTTCTCGTTCAATACCGGTAAAAGTTCTTCAAAAGTTGTTCTATATTTTGGGTCTTTCAATAATTTACGAATGTTGTCTCTTCCAAATTTAGAAAACTGCCATAAATGATGCGTGGTGGCATTGACCAGATTATGCAATACTTCGGGTTTTATAATCTGAAAACCTATCAAACTCTCTAATGCATTCTGACGCGTGCTCGCTTCAAAATCAAGACTAGAATACTGAATTAGTTCTTTAGACAAAGCGGCAGCATCTGCATTATAATTGGGCGTATTCAAAGCCAAAGCCAACCATAAAACTCTCAAATTATAATCGTTAAAACCTATCCAATTTTTGGTTTGGTCCAAATAACGAATTCGGTCATTCTCGAAACTATTCCACAATTGAAACAAGGCAATTTCTTGCGTTTGATAAGAAGCATCGGTTAGCATGGTTTCATAATCGGCTTTGAAGGCTTCTGGAACTTTAGGAAATAGGTTTGCGATTTTCTGTCGGATAGACCAATTCTTTGTCGCCATAGCCAAAGCTAACAACTCTTTTATATCGTCATAGGACTCTTTCCGAAGCTGAAAAATCACACTCTCTTTGACCGTATAATAGACATCCGATTGCAAAACTTTCATCAAAAAATCTTTCTTTTCTGCCAAAGGAGTGTTGCGCAATTGGTCTAGTTCTAGCTGGACTTTTATTGCTGTATTTTTTTTAAGTAAATCATTAGCTTCTAATGTATTGAACTTATAATCCTCAAGCCATACTTTAGAAAATAATTTGGTATCAAAAGCGGCAACTTTTTCAATTTCTACAAAAAAATCATTGGTGTTTACCGTTTGAAAAGCGTGCTTCTTGAGGTAGTTTTTTATTGCTTTTTTAAAAGCCTTATCTCCTATTTTCTGATGCAAAACAAATAAAGCCCAAGCCCCTTTTTCGTAAAAAGTTAAAGAACTCGCTTTTGCATTCAACACAGGAATGGTATCCGTTCGAGAGGCGAATTTGAGCTGTTGTGCTTTCTCGTATAAATAACTATAGAAATAATCTTCTCCATACAACTCCTTCTCAGCCAACAGCGCATAATAGGTCGCGAAACCTTCTTGCAACCAATGATGCTTGCTGCTCTCGGCAGTTACCAAATCACCAAACCACTGATGCGCCAATTCGTGCGCATTGACATTGGTATATTTTCGGTCGTTAAACCCAACTGCATCCACCACATACCGACTCGAAAAAGTCGTTGCCGAAGTGTTCTCCATTCCTGCATATAAAAAATCTCTAACAGGCACCTGCTTGTAATTCCCCCAAGGGTATTTAACACCTATTTCTTTCTCCAAAAAATTAAAAATAGCCTCCGAATGACGATAGGTTGGTTCAAAAAACGCTGCATCTTTAGGTTCATAATACCATTCTAAAGACACGCCAGAATTGGATTGTTGCGTTTTTTTATCAAATTTACCAATAGCCATCATCAACAAGTACGAACTCATAGGCTTTTGCATTCTATAGCGCCAGTAAGTGTTATTGCCATTCGTTATTTTCTCTTTCAAGGTTCCATTGGCAATGACTTGATAGTTTTTATCAAAGACAATTTCCAAGTTAAAAACCACTTTTTCATTCACATCATCAAAACTCGGAAACCAATGACTCGTGTATTTCCCTTGCCCTTGCGTCCAAATTTGCAAATTGGCATTCGCTTCAGAACCTATAAAATACAAGGTTTGCTTGGGTTTGGCTTCATAAGAAAACTGCACCCATTTTTTCCCTTTTTTAAACGGATGAATCAACAAAAGTTGTTTTCCATTGGTGGTAAAAGAAACTGGTTTGTCGTTCAATTTCACATCGCTGAACTGCATATTTTGCGCATCAATCTTAATCGTATCGATAGGACGCAACACATCAAACAAGTAAGTAACAGTCCCCGCAATCGTTTTGTCTTTTGGATTTACAAACAATTGTCCGTTAGCTATTTCAAAGTCAACCGATTGCGTTTGTTGTGCAAAAACAAATGAGGTTAAAAAAAGAAAAATATATTTCATCTAAGCAGATTTTCGATAGGATTTGAATTTCAAAGTTACAACAGGACTTCGGCTTTTAAAAATATCCGCCACGAATTCACTAATGAATCACGAATTATTAATGTTAATGTTGATTGATTAAGGACAAATAAAAAAATAACCACATAGAATCATAGATTAAAGAAAATCAACATAGTAAAAATAGAAATAGCACTATTTCTCACATAGATAAACTATGTGAATAGTAAAACGTCTATTTGTTTCTTTTAAAAAACTATAAATTCTATGATTCTATGTGGTAAAAAATAATTTCACCCAACGGGTTGTAATAGAATTCGAGTAATTTTGATTATAACCTTAAAAAACTAGTGGCAATTGGTGTAATTAGTGGCTACTTTCTTAATTTTACAACTTACAAAAACAAACCCCAAATTGAAAACAAAAGCTTTATTTAACTGGAGCAGCGGCAAAGACTCTGCACTTGCTTTATACAAAACACTACAAAATCCCGCGTTCGAAATCGACTGTCTTTTGACGAGTGTCAACCAAAAATTCCAACGCGTTTCTATGCACGGTCTTCGTGTTGAATTGCTACAATTGCAAGCAGAAAGCATCGGCTTACCGCTAGAAATCGTCGAAATTCCAGAAATGCCTACGATGGAAGTTTACGAAAATGCCTTAGCCACAACTTTAACGCAACTCAAAACCAGAGGCATCACCCACTCGATTTTTGGCGATATTTTCCTTGAAGATTTACGCCAATACCGCGAGGACAAACTCGCCACAATGGACTTGAAAGGCGTGTTTCCGTTATGGAAAATACCAACAAAAGACCTGATTCAAGAATTTATCGATTTAGGCTTCAAAACCATAGTCGTTTGTGTCAACGAGCGCTATTTGGATAAAAGTTTTGTGGGACGCATCATTGACCAAGATTTCATCAACGATTTACCAGAAAACGTAGATGTTTGCGGCGAAAACGGCGAATTCCACACCTTTACTTTCGATGGCCCTTTGTTCAAACAGCCCATTGATTTTGAAATCGGAGAAGTTGTCTACCGAAAATACGAGAAACCAGCCACCACCGATACGTCCGATACCGCTTGTGACACCAGCGCCTCAGATGCTTTTGACTACGGCTTTTGGTATTGCGATTTAATCCCTAAGTAAGCATTGTATTAGGAGCGGAAAGATTGGAGCTTTTTGGCCATCAAGGGTCCCGTGATTCGCTATATCTTTGCTTTTCTAAAGAAAAAAAGCAAAGGATGCCGCTACTCCCGGGGCTAAAAGGCTATATCCGTACTTTTTGGGCGAATAACCAAAGTTCGCTTCCTTCTTTCAAAAATTCAATTGGAATGGGCTTTAGCCAAAAATCTATATTGGTTTCAGATAGAGTTTCTAAATCTTTGTAACAATTACGTGATGAGCAAAAACTCCATCAATTCTTTGCGTCTCTGCGGCTTTGCGAGCCAAATTTCACGCAAAGCCGCAAAGTTATTCTCAATATTCAGCCTCTTAGTATGAGATACTTTTATGTGTTAAAACAATTTTACCCAACGAGTTAATTGGTTAAAAAAAAAGAGAACAATAAAGCAAAAGCTCTAGAGTTCTCTTTAAGGTGCCGTCATAATTGAAATTAACCAAAAAATCAAATTATAAACAATTTAAGCTGTAGCCCAAAGTAGTCATTGTGGTAACAATTGTATCCTACTACAAACTGCATCTCTTAGCTTAGATTGTCATAATCGAAAAAGGTTGCGTCAATTATTTTATTTTTTTTTAGATTTTATCTTTCTTCGAACAACTTAAGAAGCTGAGTCACTGTATTCCAGTTTCTTATCGTAGCAATCAGGTTTAATTTTTTTTCAATATATTTTTGGTCGAATCTCGTTTTCCCAGCGCCAACAGCGTATTTAATGTAAATTCTGCTGCCATCAATCTGTGCTTCATCAGGTTTCACTTGACTCATTTTTAAATCGTTGATACTGTCACTTTTCAATTCCATCGAAACAAAAGCCACATACAATTTTTTCAAATCCACTTCTTTTTCCTTCAAAAAAGAATTATTAGCAAAACAAGCCTCCAAATCCGATTTTCCTATCACCACCACAGGAACTTCAAGTCCCAGTGTTTTAAATAGTTCTTGCTTAATCGTAAAACCTACTTTTGCAGGATTTTCTTCTTCTGTATCAACAAAAACATTTCCAGACTGAATATAGGTTTGCACGTTCTTAAAACCAACGGCTTCAAGAGTGGTTTTCAAAACCTCCATTTTAATCATATTATGCCCTGAAACATTGATGCCACGGAGGAGCGCTAAGTGTGTTGTCATTTTTTTTTGAATTAAATTTTAACCTTCATTACTACTCATCGATAATGTTTAGGTTAAAGTACTATTACTTTCTTAACTGTTGATATACCTTCTTCAACATATAATCTCTCACAATATTTCCGAATTCTTTGTCATTCATCATTTTGGTGAAAATATCTTGATTCTGTTCCATTCGGCTAATGGTGGTGTCCATAAATTTGTCCTCGAATCCAAATTTAAAATTTTCTATGGTATTTGATTTCGCTTGAAGTCCAAGACTATCATCTAAAATCAATTCTTCATAAATTTGGTCAAAATACAGTTTGTCAGCGGTACTGAATTCAGTTCCAAATTTTTTATTTAAAACATTGATAATTTCTGATAATGCAGTTTCTTCTTCTTTAGTCATTCTAATTCCAGCTGAACCACCACCTTCTAATTCATAAACACTTAGTGGTTCGAGTAGGATATCTTGTTCTGCAATTTTTTGAAGTCGATAATATTCAAGTGAAACTTCATCACCTAATTTGAACTTATCGTTTTCTCTGGTTCGTGGCAATTTTTTAATCAAATAACGAGTATAGGTAAACAACTTTTCCAAATCAATATCTGAAAATGGCATAATCTGAGTTAAAAACGAATAGGTTCTGGTGAAAACCTGTAAGGTGTTTTTTAAATCTTCTTGGGTGATTTCTGTTCCAATGGTGTTGTCCTTTGACTGCTCTTGGGGTAGCTTTTTAAATCGGTCAACCGCTGGGTCAATAAACGAGTATAGTTTCTTTTGGTCAGAAACACTGAGAGATTTAACGGATTTAAAATACACATTACAAAAATTGTCAACCTCAGATTGCCAAATGATTTGTGAAGCATCTATTTGTGCTTTCAGGTCATACAAATGGTTAGGGTCTGAATTTTCAATGATAGATGTTAACTCATAATACGGTTGAAACGAATTTAAAATATCTTCGGTTTCATTAGCAAAATCCAACACAAAAGTGTCTTCCTTACCAGCACACATTCTGTTCAATCTCGATAGGGTTTGCACCGCTTTTACACCTGATAGTTTCTTATCTACATACATAGTATGCAACAAAGGTTGGTCAAAACCTGTTTGGTATTTATCAGCCACCAATAGCAACTGGTATTCATCGGATGCAAATTTTCTTGGAAGTTCTTTTTCAGCAAAACCATTTAGTTCCACTTCAGTTACTCCTTCGGGTGAACCATCATAGATTACTTTTCCTGAAAAAGCGACAATGGTCTTCACATCGGTATATCCTTTTTCTTTGATGTATTTATCAAATTCTTCTTTGTAACGTACAGCGTGTAATCTAGAACTACTTACCACCATTGCTTTTGCTTTTCCTCCAATCTTTTTTGAAACCACTTGTCTAAAGTGTTCCACCATTACTTCTGTTTTTTGGGATAGATTATGCGGATGCAATGACATAAAACGTCCAATGGCTCTAGACGCTTTTTTCTTGTTTACTTTTGGGTCGTCTTCAATCTCTTTGGATAACTTGAAATAGGTTTTGTAAGTGGTATAATTTTTTAAAACATCCAAAATGAAACCTTCTTCAATAGCTTGTTTCATAGAATACAAATGAAAAGGTTCTGGCTTTCCATTGCTTCCTTTTGTTCCAAATACTTCAATTGTTTTTGGTTTTGGTGTTGCTGTAAAACCAAAGAAACTCAAATTGTCTTGTTTACCACGTGCCAACATTGATTTTCTTATTTCATCTTCGGCATCTTCTTCTAGTCCTGTATAGGCTTCGTCTTTTTCTGCTTGCTCTAATGATTTGGATGACAATACTTCTTTCATCTTTTTGGTAGCTTCACCACCTTGTGAAGAATGTGCTTCATCAATAATTACAGCATATTTTCGAGCTGGAATTTCTCCTATTTTTTCTAATATAAATGGGAATTTCTGCAAAGTGGTAATAATAATATTTGACCCAGCTGTTAGTGCATCTGCTAATTGTTGAGAATCTTTGTCAATCTTCTGAACAACACCCTCTTTATGTTCAAACTGATAGATGGTGTTTTGTAATTGTGAGTCCAATACTTTTCTGTCAGTGATTACAATGACCGAATCAAATATCCGTTTATTAGTGTCATCGTGAAGACTGGACAAACGATAGGATAACCAAGCAATGGAATTGGATTTTCCTGACCCAGCCGAATGTTGAATTAGGTAATTTTTACCAGCACCATTGTTTCTTGCATCTTCAGTGGCTTTACGAACCACTTGCATCTGGTGAAAACGAGGGAAAATGATACTTTCTTTTTTCTTTTTTATACCATTGAGTTCAAAATCTTCTACACTTAGGTGAAGAAATTTACCAATGATGTCCATAAAACTATCTTTTGTCCAAACACCATCATTCCCATCAGGTAGTTTATCCCATAAATAAGAAGTTCGGTAGCCCAGCTTATTCAAAGGATTTCCAGCACCGTTATTGCTTCCTAAATTAAAAGGTAAATAACGAGTGCGTTTGCCATCTAATTTGGTAGTCATATAGCATTCATCGGCATCTACAGCAAAATGAACTAAAGCTCTTTTTTTGAATAAAAAGATGGGTTCATTAGGTTCACGGTCATATACATACTGCTTTTTAGCATTTTCTACTGATTGACCTGAAAACTGATTTTTAAGCTCTACAGTGGCTATGGGCAAACCATTTAAAGCAAATACCATGTCTAGTGAGTTTTTGCCCACACGTTCATAATACACTTGTCTTATGACTGATAAGCTATTCTTGTTGTATAATACTTCTGCATCAGGGTTTAAAGTGCTTTCAGGTTTAAAAAATGCCATTTGGAACTTTACCCCATAATCTGTAAAACCGTTACGTATAACGTCTAAAACGCCACGTAAATCAATTTCTTTGATTAATCTTTGCATTACTTTTTTATCCACTTCATCTTTGTGGATGTTGGCAAGTTTACCCCACAAAAGAGGTTGAGATTCTTTTAGGAAATTGATAATATAACTTGGGAACAATCCTGTTTGCGCATCAAAATCTTCTGAAAATCCTTTGGTATAACCACCTTTTTCCAATAAAGATTCCTCTATTGCTCTTTCAAAGGTCAGTTCTGTATGTATGCCTTGTGCCATGTTTACTTTGCTTTTGGGTGACTTGGTTACTCACTTAGTTACCGACTTAGTTACTTTAACAAGTTTCAAGAAAGTCTAAAGTTTGTCTAAAAAATGTCTAAAGAATGTCTAGAATTATAACTTAGACATTTTCCAAATCTTTCCTTCAACCCTTATTTTATCTTGGTTTTTGAGTTGTTGAAGGATGTTTTTGATTTTATTTTTCTTCTGATTTATGTCTAAAACTTCTGGAAGTTTGTCTAAAAGTATTTTCTCGAAATCATCCTTTTTCTATATCAATCCTATTTTTTGCAATTTCTATTGCTTGATGTAATTTTTGTTTCAATACTTTTTGCGAAGGCAACAAGGTTAAATAATCGGCAACATGGATATTGCTTTTGTGCAATTGCATCAATTCTACATGCTCTTCGTTTTTGCCTGTGCAAAGAATTAATCCTATAGGCGTGTTTTCTCCTTCTACTTGTTCGTGTTTTTCCAGGTAACGCAGGTACAATTCCATTTGTCCTTTGTGTGCTGCTTCAAATTCTCCTATTTTCAAATCTATTGCTATCAAACATTTCAATCGTCTGTGATAGAAAAGCAAATCGATATAATACTCACGGTTATCTATGGTGATGCGTTTTTGGCGTGCCATAAAAGCAAAATCACTCCCCAACTCAATAATAAACCGTTGCAATTCGGCAATAATGGAAGTTTCCAAATCTTTCTCGGAATAGGCATCCGATAACCCTAAAAAGTCCAAAACATAAGGATCTCTGAAAACCAAATCGGCACTCAGTTTTTGTTCGTTTTGTAATAATTCCAAATCGTTCTGAATTGTTAGTTCGGGCTTTTTGCTGATGGCGGTACGCTCATAAAGCATGGATTGGATGCGTTCCTTCAATTGTCTAGACGACCAATTTTCGAGTTTACACATTTCAATGTAAAACGCTCTTTTCAAAGCATCTTCCATATAAATTACAGTTCTGAGATGCGTCCAGCTCAATTGTCTACGCAGTGCGTATACAATTTCTTTATCAGGATAAACAAGGGCAAACTGCATGCATTGTCTCAGTTGTTTTTCGCCCCAACCTTTACCGTATTCCTGTTCTAATTGTGCAGACAATGATTGCACAATTTGTTTACCATATTCGGCTCTCTCGTTTTGAAGTATTTCGGAATTAATACGATTTCCCACATGCCAATACAAAGCAGTGATTTCGGAATTAATAGCCAAAGCCACATTGCGTTTGCTTTGCTCTATTAGGGTTTTAATTTCAGATACAAACCCAGTAGTATAAATCTTTTCGCCCATGTTCTATTAATTTAAAATCACATC
>JAGOFG010000178.1 GCA_017997335.1 Flavobacterium sp.
TTTTTCAAAATCGTTTTTTTGATTTCTTTGAACGTAAAATTTTTAAAATAGCGTTTCATAATGGCATTCTGTTTCATAATGTAATGCATAAAAATCACCATCAAAATTCTAGAAATAACGGTTCCTAGAGCAGCTCCTATGATTCCCAACTTAGGAAAAAACCAAACACCATAAATCAATACGTAATTAAAAAAAACGTGTACCACATTGGCAAAAAATATGGCATACATAGAATATTTGGTTTGCGATAATCCATCGGCAAATTGCTTGTACCCTTGATAAATAATTACAGGAATCAATGAAAAAGCCACCCAATCAATGTATGGCGCTGCCAAAACGACAACCGTTTCGGGCTGGTTCATCAAATACATCAGTTGCTTGGACAAGACGGTCAAAACAAACAAAACAACGCCTAAAATTGTACACAACAACAATCCGTGATGAAAAGTCGTTCGGATTTTTTTGGTATTTTGTTCCGCATCTGCCTCTGCAATCAATGGAGTAATGGCTGTAGAAAAACCAATACCTACAGAGAGCGCTAAAAATATAAAACTATTGCCTAACGAAACCGCTGCCAATTCTGTAGAACCTAAATTGCCCACCATATAGTTATCCACAATACCAATTAGGGTGTGACCTAGCATTCCTAAAACTACAGGATAGGCCAATTTTATGTTCTGTGAAAACTCTTTGGTGTATTGTGACAAGTTCATTATAGTGCTTTTTAGGTCGGCAAAGGTAATCAGAAGAAATCGATTCTTTGAATAGAAATTAGTTTAAAAAAAATCATTTTTGAAACCTTCCAATCGACCTTGAATAAAGCACTACAGACCAAAGAACTTTCTTAATTTCGCTTATCGGTAAGGGTTTTCATAAAAGCAATTAACTGCTTCTTTTCCTTATCTGAAAGTAGTAATTCATCTTCTGGCAAGGTTTGATTAGGCACTTTAAATCCAAGGCCAATTCCACCACCTTTGTTATAAAAATCAATGACTTCTTCTAAAGTTTTGAAAACACCATTATGCATATACGGAGCCGTTAACTCAATATTTCTGATGGTGGGTGTTTTAAATGAATTTCTATGAATTTCGGCTTGGGTCAATTCATATTTTCCTAAATCGGTATCCAAATAATTATGCCTATTAGGTACTCCTAAAATTTCGCTTTCTGTTTTCATAAAATTAGGTGGGACTGTCCCGTTGGTTAAAGGAATAAAATGGCAAGTAGCACATTTGGCTTTGCCAGCAAATAGATTAAAACCTGCTTTTTCATCTGACGAAAATTCGACTTCATCCCGCATATATGCATCAAACTTTGAATTGTATTGGCTCAAAGAACGAACGTAGGAAGCCAAAGCGTTCTTAATTCCGAATTCGTTAATCTCATTTTTAGGAAATGCTTTTTTGAATTCGGCTGCATACTTTTTATCATTTTTCAAGGCTTTTACTGATTTTTCAAGAGAACCGTGCATTTCGATTTCGTTTGTAATGACAGCCACGGCTTGGTCTTCGAGATAACTTACTTTAGAATCATAGAAGAAAGCACGTTGGAAAGCGATGTTCATCAAAGTAGGCGTATTTCGCTTTACTTTGGTTTTGCCATCTAAGGAAATGGTTTGCTCTAAACCATCTGTAAAAGCAATATCAGAATGGTGACAAGAAGCACAAGAACGCGTATTATTGCCAGACAAAATAGGGTCATTGAATAACTTTTTTCCTAAGGCAATTTTTTCTGGAGTGGTTTTATAATCAGGAAAACCATTGAAAGCTTCTATATCAAAAGCCTCTTTATCAAAAAGGGTTTGAGCGGTAGTTTTTAGAGCTCTGGTCTCTTTTACAAACGGAATCGAAGCACTTTTTTGACATTGATATAACTGTTTACTCAATGGATTAGCTATATTTTTTATAAAATACGCTCTATCAAAAGCATTGAAGTTGGTATGAGTTTCTAGGTATTTTGTTCCTTGAGAAAGAGTAGCTGAAAGCGCTTGAAATGACTTAGCATCCAACGTGTTTTTATAAAAAGTTACATTTTCCGCTATGCTCTCTAAAACTACTTTTGCTTCTGGGATGGAATGCAGTGCAACTGGAGAATCAAAGCCCGTAATCCCGAGAGTTATCATTCTAAAAATGGATAGTCGCAACGCGTCAAAAATATAAGTATCCGCTAAGGTGGTTTTTTCCGAAACCTTTTGTAATCTTTTCAAATTAGACCTCAATACGCCTATTTCCATTTCTAAATCTGATTTAGTAGCTACATCATATTTTGGAAACAAAAATTCTTCTATTACTTGAAAGCCCTCAGGAGGAACTGTTATGCCATCATTTTCTTCAAACTCAGGAATTGCAGGTCCGTTAATTGATTTTGAAACTGTTGGATAATAGTACTCGCTCATCCATTCCAATTTTTTGTAGCTATTTCTGGCTTTTAAAAATTGATTTTGAATCGTTGAAAGCTTGGCATCTGAGGCTACTAACGCTTTTAATTGATTGACTTCTTGAATTAATTCAGTTACGTTTCGTGTAAAATTGGATGAAATAAGGCTATGTGTGTTTTCCTTTTTTTGACAAGAAAAAAAAGAGCAAAGTAGCAATAAGAAAAAAAATCTTTTCATAAATAAAAGGGTTGTTGCATTTACAATCTCATATAAAAGCGGATACATTATAAACTAAAACCACGATTGCTTACAAACAATCGTGGTTAAGTTGAAACAAAAAAAGGTATTATCTAGCTAATCCTTTGATTAGTACTATTTGACTGGCTTGATTTTCTGAAGGACGTTTTGTTCCTCCGTCTACGCCTTTGTATTTATCACCTCTCCAAGTATGAGGTTGTACAGATAATAAAAAGGTATCATCGATGCCTAATTGCTCCGATACATCTATCATAGCGCCATATTCCCAGCTTCCAAATTTTGATACAGTACCAACATTATAAGTAGCTGCATCGGAAGCAGTACGACGATGGTCTAATTCGAAAACTACTTTTAATTGTTTGGTAGCCATATTGTATTGATAAATATAAGCATCGTGAGTTTCATCACCGTAACCATTAGAATCTTCTTGAATATATACATAATTTTTAGTTACACATATATTGTCTGGATTTTGAAATTTCCCTGCAACACCGTTACGGTCATCACCATCTAAAATCACTTCTAAGTTTCCGATTAATGGATTTTTAGCATCTAAATTTAACTTATACACACGACCGTATTTGGTTCTAGAAGCATCTGCATTGGTACCTGTAGTATTTTGACCCGTTACGTTAAAATAAATTTCTCTAGTTCCTTCAACGCTTCCTTTTTTATAATCTAAGTCTTCTACTCTACCAAATTTCAACGCTTTCAATGTATTTACCGAAGCATTGATGGCTGCTCCCGTCAAACTTTTATGATTTTCTATTTTAACAAATGAAACAGGATATTTTTGGTTCACAGCAATATCTTTTTCTCTTTGATTGTCGTCATTACGTTTCATCATATACAAAGAACCATTTTGCAAATCGCCAACATTGTCTGCTACGTACATAAACACTTGTCCTCCATAAGTATCTGAATCGTCATCACCTAATAGAATGACTGTTTTTCCAGGGTAAGCCTTTGCATTTAATGGCACTGCATTTTCGGCGTTTAGTCTTCCTAAAGCTTCTAAACCTCTGTTTCTAGATGCTTCAGTTACACTAGCGAAAGGGTCTAAACCGTGCGTAAGTGACTCTTCTCCTGATTCTCCTGAAGTTAAGAATAGTGGTCCAAATCCGTGTTCTGATGGAGTCACCATTGTTGCACTACATAATCTCCAGAATCCTCCGTCTGAGTTTAATAAATATTCTCCTTTCAAAGGTTTGAAGGTTTTGTCAAGAGTAACTCTTGAAACCGCAAAATTGTCTTCGTGATTTACCAAAAAAGTAAATGTTCCGTCTTCGTTTCTTAACAAACCAGAACCATCAGCCGAACCTCCAAAAACGAACTTTGGACTTCCTGCCAATACATCATCAGAAGAAATTAAAGAGAATAACTCCACGTTTTCAAAACCTGCTTTTTTAGTAAGCAATACTGGAGTTACAGATTGATTTGCCAATACCACACTAGTTGGTTTAGCGTCATTAGAGTCGTTCTCACAAGAAATAAGTGAAACCAAACACAATAAGGGTAAAATTAGTTTTTTCATTGTTATATGTTTTTTTTATACCCACAAAATAAGGCTATGAATATAAACACATTGTCACTGTGGGATTAAGAAACAGCTATGAATACGTAAGATTTTATAGTATAATTTAATCTAAAATTTACATCGTAACAGTGAGTATATATTCGGTTAAAATTGAATTAACAATAAGAAGCCAAACCCAACTAGCTGTCTCAAAAAAAGTACGAGAAGAAACTTTTAAAGTCCGTTTAAACGAAAAGAATCTGCCGACAAATCACTACTTTAGTTGCTTTTTAATTCATCTGGATTCCGCACTTTAATGGGATATTGATACAAATTTTATAATGCAATGGAAAAATTCACACTCGAGCTTTTATTTCAAATCATAGGAATTGGTTCTGCTTCTGGTCTTATTTACAAATCGCCTTCCTTATATGTTATTGGTGATAACAGCGGCTATTTGTACGAATACAATATGGAAGCCAAAGACTTACAGCAACACGCTATTATTGAAAACGCCAGCGCAAATATTGCCAAAAAAGACAAACCCGATTTTGAAGCCATAACGAGTTTTGATGACAAGTTGTATGTTTTTGGTTCCGGTTCTACTCCGAAACGCAACAAAATGGTAGAAATTAATACAACCGAAAAAGAGATTAAAACCAACGATTTGACGGATTTGTATGGCGTGATGCAAAGCTTTGGTCAAATCAAAGCCGATGATTTTAATCT
>JAGOFG010000054.1 GCA_017997335.1 Flavobacterium sp.
TATTGTGCTATTGAAAAAAAAGACTGGAACAAAGCATCCCTTTCATTTGCAAAAGCGGACAATTTACCAATCACGCCCGCACTCAAAAAAAAGGTCAATTTATTGCTTTTAAGAAAGGCAAAACTATATTTCAGCAACAATCAATACGATATTGCGGCTGTTAATTTCGACAGAGTTCTTTCAAATTCAGACCCTGCTACTGAAAAAAACAACATAGAAGCAGTCTATCTGTATACTGGAATTATAACACTTCAAAACAAAAAATATCCAGAAGCACTTGCTCTTTTGGAAAAAGCTTTGGCATCGAATAAAACCACAAAAAACCTAAAAAGTAAGGAAAACATCCTGCTGCAACTCAGCAAATGCTACAAAGGAATGCGCAATTTTGACCAAGCCTATTCTTACTTGGAAGAATATCATTTACTCAAAATGCATTTGGCCGAAATCATCAACGCCAAACAAAATCAAGAAAACTTCAAACAATTCAAGCGTGATGAAGCATACAAAGCCATAATAAAGAAGAACAAAGAGCAACAACAAGAAGAAGATGCCAATAAGTACTCTAAACTAATCAATATTTTAGCCATTGCCCTAATCACTATTTTGTCACTTTTGAGTTTGTCCTTGTACAAAAACAACATCATCAGAAATGAAAGCAACAAGCTCTTAAAGGAAAAAAATCAAGAATTAATCATTGCCAAAAACAATGCAGAAAAAGCTTCTAAAGCCAGAGCTGAATTCCTTTCGACTGTAAGTCACGAATTGCGAACACCTCTTAATGCCATCAACGGAATCACCCATTTGTTACTAGAGGAAAAACCAAAAAAATCGCAGTTGAATTATTTGGCATCGCTACAATTTTCAGGGAATTACTTAGCCACTTTTATCAATGAAATTCTTGAAATCAACAAAATAGAATCCAATAAAATCGAACTAGAGAGTATCTCGTTTCACTTAAAAGAGTTATTAGAAAATATTCAAAGCTCACTAAACAAATTTGCTTTAACTAACAACAACGAATTCAATTTAGAATTTGATGACAATATACCGAATTACCTCATAGGCGACCCCACAAAACTTTCGCAAGTGTTTTTGAATTTAATCAATAATGCTTTAAAATTTACCCACGACGGAACAGTCACTATCGTAGCTAATTTGATTAAAATTAAAGACGACAAAGCCAAAATCAACTTTCAAATTATCGATACTGGAATTGGAATCCCACAGGATAAACTCGAATTAGTCTTCGAAAACTTCTCTCAAGGTTCGGTAGAAATCAACAGAAAATACGGTGGAACAGGATTAGGATTAACCATTGTAAAAAAGCTAGTCAAAGTCTTGGGTGGAAAAATAAAGCTGGTGAGTGAAGAAGGAAAAGGGTCGACTTTTTCGTTTAGCTTACCTTTTAAAATAGCAGAAAGTTTAGAAGAGGCTACAGAAAAAGTGACGAATTATGATGAGGAGCAATTCAGAAGCAAAAAAATATTATTGGTAGAAGACAACAAAATCAACCAAATGATTACCAAGAAAATGCTTGAGAATAAAGGAATTGTTTGCATCATTATAGACAATGGTGAAGATACTGTCAAATTGATGCACAACCACGAATATGACCTGGTCTTAATGGATGTGCATTTACCAGGTATTAATGGCACCGAAGCCACCAAACAGATTCGAGAATTTGATAATACTGTACCAATTATAGCCTTGACTGCAATTTCACTAGACGAAAATAGAGAAACACTACTTTCTTACGGTATGAATGATGTGATTACCAAACCATTCATACCAGAAGAATTTTACACTATTATATCAAAATATATTGCTAATTAATAGGTCAGAATCAATTCTCTAATTAATTGTCTGACTTTAGGCTCAGCACCTTTGGCTGCTTCGAGGACTTCGTCGTGTGAAATGGTATCAATACTATCTGCATCCCCCATATCGGTTATAACGGAAACCCCAAAAGTCTCGACATCCATATGACGGGCTACGATAACCTCTGGTACAGTTGACATTCCAACACAATCAGCGCCTAGAATTTTTACCATTTTATATTCAGCCAACGTTTCAAAAGTAGGCCCTTGCAAACCTAAATATATTCCGATATGCACTTTGATGGCTAATTGCTCCGCTAAAGAAGCAGCGTGAGCAATCATTTTTCGGCTATAGGGTTCACTCATATTGACAAAACGAGGACCAAAACGTTCGTCATTTTTCCCACGTAAAGGATGCTCTGGTAAGAAATTGATATGGTCTTTCAATACCACTATTGAACCCACTTGATACTCAGAATTTACTCCTCCCGAAGCATTAGAAACAATCAATTTGGTTATGCCTAAATATTTCATCACTCGAACAGGAAAGGTCACTTCCTTCATGGAATAGCCTTCATAAAAATGGAAGCGCCCTTGCATCGCCACTACCTTTTTGTCTCCAATGGTTCCAAACACCAAGGCTCCTTTATGACCTTGCACAGTTGATACTGGAAAATTTGGAATTTCGGTATACGGCAACGTGTACACAATTTCCATTTCGTCCGTAAAACTTCCTAATCCTGAACCTAAAATCACCCCATATTCAGGTGCAAAATTGATTTTATTTTGAATAAAACTAACGGTTTCTTGAACTTGTTCCCACATAATCTAAAATGGTTTGGTCGAATTCTTTTTCATTACTGATAAAAGAACTTCGAATTGGTAAATAATACAATTGTTCAGAAAGAATGGAATCTTTCAATCGAACATAATCTTTTTCGGTGGTAATAATCTTTCTACCCTTGGCTTGCTTTTGAATAGCGCTAATTTCGCTTTCGCTAAAATTGTGATGGTCTGGAAATATCAAACATTCATCATCCTCTGCTTTGAGCTGCTCAAAAAAAGATTCTGGTTTTGCAATTCCTGCCAAAAGCAATTTGGATTCATTTTCTAAATCGGCCAATTTTAGCTTGGTCTCTTTTGAGTAAACCGAATCCTCATAATCAATAAAGGTAAAATATAATTGCTGATTTTCGGCTAACTTGAGTTGGTTTTTTATCCTTATTTGTTCCGAAGTAGAAAGGTTTTTAGGGCATTTGGTTACCACCACAATCGCTGCTCTTTGGGCTCCATTCCTACTTTCTCTTAAGTTTCCTGTTGGCAATAGATAATCATTAGCATAAATATCACCGTAAGCCGTTAATAGAATATACAACCCTGCTTTTACTTTGCGGTGTTGGTAGGCATCATCTAATAAAATAACTTCAGGAATATTCTTTTGGGACAACAATTGCTCTATACCATTTTTCCTGTCAGCGTCTACAGCTACTTGAATAGCAGGAAACTTTTGAAAAAACTGAAACGGTTCGTCTCCCAAAATTGCCGCATTGACTGATACATCAGCTAAAAGAAAACCTTCGGATTGTCTTTTGTAACCTCTGCTCAAAGTCGCCACGCGATATTTACCTGAAAGCAACCGAATCAAATATTCAATTTGAGGGGTTTTGCCCGTTCCGCCAACACTTAAGTTTCCTACCGCAATAATTGGTAATGGAAATGCATACGATTTTAAAAATCCAATATCAAATAGAAAATTTCGGATAGTCGTTATAACGCCATATACAACAGCAAAAGGGAAGAGTAGTTTTCGAAGTAATTTCATAATACGAAATTAGGACAAAATATTAAAACATCTCCAAACAACAATTAATTTATAGCAACAATACCGCTAATTTGAACTTGTTCTTCTTTCCAAATATTCTTTGTGCTTTTTAAATAAAAAATCCAACAAAGTCAATTCGTCTTTGTTTATAAAAACCTTTTTTGATTCAGGGTCTTCTTTACAAAAGGTCAAGAAATTATCTATTTCATTTTTCTGAAGACCAAGCTTCTGCTTATAAAAAGTCTCGTTTAAACTAGCTTTAGCATAAGCTATAAAATCTTCCTCAGGCTGTTTTTTTCGTTTTGGGTTGTCTGGATTTTTGAAAAGACTGATTATTTTTCTTCCAATTTCCATAAAATCCATCCCGTTGGTAATGGTACCATCATAGACAAAAGGATTTTTTGGATTAGCAGCTTGTTTATCAATTCGAGCTGCAGCCGCTTGCTCATAAGTAAACTTCGGCACATTCAATTTGGTGTTTTTAACAACTACTTCATCCAATTCGATAGCTGACTTAATGAGGTTGACCTTCCATTGTTTCATCTGAAAGTACTCTGGAACAACCACCACCTTTTTAAAAACATACTCTTTCGAATAAAACGCTACAACGTCTTTGCTTTTGGCGGAAATAGCGAAAAAACCTCGACTATCGGTTTTGGTGCTTTGCTCTGTGCTCAAATTAATTACTTCGATTCCGCTAACTGCCAATGTATCGCACATCACTTTTCCTTTCAACAGATTAGTGGTTTGTGCCTTTCCAAAAGAGAAAAATAAAAGTCCAAAAACAATGGCCAGTTGCTTCATAATTACATAAAAATTAGACTACAAAAATACCCAATAATCGTTCTGTCTTTCAAAAACTATCCTAATTTACTGTTAATGAATATTTAAATTTTATTCTTCGAAGAAAAAAAGAGAACAAATAGCCCTTTAATAATTATTCAATAAAAAAAACTAAAAAGTGTATATTTGTTAGGCTTTTCAGGTACTCCCTATTGAAAACTAAATCAATCCAATACTCAAAATTCTTTTGAATGAAAATAAAACAAATCCTTGCTCTACTTGAAGAAATGGCGCCACTAGGCTATGCCGAAGATTTTGACAATGTAGGTTTATTAGTTGGTGACCAAGATGCTGAAACAACTGGCGTTTTGGTTTGTCACGACGCTTTAGAGAATGTAATCACCGAGGCAATCAATAAAAATTGCAATTTGGTTGTTTGCTTTCACCCCATCCTATTTTCGGGCATTAAAAAAATTACAGGCAAAAATTATGTTGAAAAAGCAATTCTAAAGGCGATTAAAAATGACATTGCCATTTATGCCGTTCACACCGCTTTAGACAATCACCCTGAAGGTGTAAATCAAATCTTCTGCGATGCTTTGGGTTTAACGAACACCAAAATATTAGTTCCCAAACAAAACTATATTCGCAAATTAGTTACCTACACAATACGAGAAAATGCAGATGCCGTTCGAAACGCTTTGTTTCAAGCGGGTGCAGGAAGCATTGGTAATTATGATAATTGCAGTTTTAATTCAGAAGGTACTTTCACCTATCAAGGCAACGAAAATAGCAATCCCGTAGTAGGACGAAAAGGCGTTTTATCAACAGGAACCGAAACCAAAATAGAAGTTGTTTTTGAAAAACATTTGCAATCAAAAGTTCTAAAAGCATTATTCACTACTCATATCTACGAAGAGGTAGCCTACGAAATTTATGATTTGCAAAACAATTACCAAAAGATTGGACTAGGAATGGTGGGCGAACTAGAAGAACCAATGGAAGAAACTTCCTTTTTGCATTTTGTAAAAGAAAAAATGCAAGCAGAAGGCATTCGACATTCGGCATTTTTGGGTCGTCCCATCAAAAAAGTAGCCGTTTTGGGTGGCGCTGGAAGTTTCGCTATTTCACAAGCCATACAAGCTGGAGCTGATGCTTATTTGACCGCAGATTTGAAATATCATCAGTTTTATGAAGCAGAAAATCGGATACTTTTAGCAGATATCGGACATTTTGAAAGCGAACGTTATACAAAAAATTATATTGTTGAGTATCTTCGAAAAAAAATCCTTAATTTTGCACCCGTCTCGCTACCAAGCGGAATCATTTTATCAGAAGAAAATACAAATCCAGTTAAGTACTTATAGAATATGGCTACTACGAAAGAATTAAGTGTTGAAGAAAAGTTAAGAGCAATCTACGATTTACAACTTATTGACTCAAGAATTGACGAAATTAGAAACGTAAGAGGAGAGCTTCCTTTAGAGGTGGAAGATTTAGAAGACGAAGTTGCAGGTTTGAGCACTCGTACCGAAAAATTAAAAGCAGATCTTGAGGTTATCGAAGACTTGATTAAAGTAAAGAAAAATGCCATCGATGAGCACAAAGAAGCGATTAAAAAATACACCAAACAACAAGAAACGGTTCGTAACAATCGTGAATTCAACTCTTTGACAAAAGAAGTAGAGTTTCAAGAATTAGAAATTCAATTGGCTGAAAAGCAAATCAAAGAAATGAAAGCTTCTATCGAACATAAAAAAGAAGTTATCACAAATTCTAGAGAAAAATTAGAAGCTAAAACTTCTCATTTAAAACATAAAAAATCAGAGTTAGAAGCTATTATGGCTGAAACTCAAAAAGAAGAGCAATTTTTAACTGAAAAATCTGCGGAATATCAAGCGAATATTGAACCACGTCTTTTGGCTGCTTACAACAGAATCAGAAGCAGCGTTCGTAACGGATTAGCGGTAGTTTCTATTGAAAGAGGAGCGTCTGCAGGTTCATTCTTCACTATTCCACCACAAACGCAAGTAGAAATTGCTGCAAGAAAGAAAATCATCATCGATGAGCACTCAGGAAGAATCTTAGTTGATAGTGTCCTTGCCGAGGAAGAAAGAGAAAAAATGGAACAATTGTTCTCAACAATCTAAATCTAACAAGCCTCCTTTTTAGGAGGCTTTTTTGATATGAAAAAAACCGCACTTTATCTTTATATCAAATTCTTAGGTTTAGGACTAAATCTACTAAGTTTTGCGTTCCCAAAAAAAGCAACCAAAATTGCTTATGGTTTATTTAGTGAACCAAGAGCTGGGAAACTAAATAACGAACAACTTCCTGAGATTCTACAACAGGCGCAATCCGAAAAAATAAGTTATGAAGACTCTTTCTTTCAAACCTATACTTGGAAAGGGAATGACACTATAATTTTATTAGTACACGGATGGGAAAGCAATGCCTCACGTTGGGAAAAATTATTACCGTTCCTAAAAAAGTCTGGTAGCACCATTGTCGCTATTGACGCACCCGCCCACGGTCTCTCCAGCGGTAAAGAATTTAGTATTCCACAATATGCAGCATTCATTCATCTTGCGGTTCAGAAATTCAATCCAGATTACCTTATTGGTCATTCCATTGGAGGCCAAACGTGTTTGTATTACCAATCGATGTATCAAAACAAAGCGATAAAAAAAATGGTGATTTTAGGTACTCCAAGTGATTTTACCATTATACTTTCGAATTTTATCAAATTATTGCGACTCAATACTACCATTGCCAAAAATATCGAGAATCATTATTTAAACCATTTTAAGTTAGACATTCATCAATTCTCAAGTCAACTGTTTGCTAAAAAAGTGGATACAAAAGGTTTTATTGCGCACGATACATTAGACCCTGTGGTAAAAATTGCAGAAGCTAAAAAAATTGCTTCCACTTGGAAAGATGCCATTTTCTATGAAACGAATGGTTTGGGACACAGTATGCACGACAACCAACTGTATCATAAAGTAAGTGATTTTTTATTCGAAAACGAAAGCTAAGAATCCTCCCAAAACACAATTTTAATTATAAAAACAAACAATTGTATTAGTATCATAAACTGCTATTCAATTTTGTATTTTTGCATTATGGAAGAAAATCTAAAACGACTCAATAAATTCATTGGAGAAACAGGATATTGTTCTCGTCGTGAAGCCGATAAACTAATCGAAGAAGGCCGAGTGACCATTAATGGTGTGGTTCCTGAAATGGGGACTAAAGTATCACCCCAAGATGAAGTGCGCATAGACGGAAAATTGATTACTGAAAAACACGAAAAATTAGTGTACTTGGCTTTCAACAAACCCGTAGGCATTGAGTGCACAACGAATCTAGAAGTTCGTAACAATATCGTAGATTACATTAATTACCCAAAGCGTATTTTTCCTATTGGCCGATTGGATAAAGCCAGTGAAGGCTTAATTTTTATGACCAATGACGGAGATATTGTGAACAAAATTTTGCGTGCTAGAAACAACCACGAGAAAGAATATACAGTTACCGTAAATAAACCCATAACCGACCGTTTCATTCAAAGAATGGGTAACGGTATTCCGATTTTGGAAACAGTAACTCGCAAATGCAAAGTAGAGCAAATCAGTAAATACACCTTCAAAATTATTTTAACACAAGGCTTAAATCGTCAAATACGAAGAATGTGCGAATATTTAGGCTATGAAGTAACTGCTTTGAAACGAATCCGAATCATTAATATCTCATTGGATATTCCAGTAGGACGCTACAGAGACCTAACAGATGCCGAAATCAAGGAACTCAATACACTAATAGAACCTTCAAGTAAAACAGAAGAAGCCAGCTTACCCAAAGCTAAAGCTGAAGCTCCCAAACGAAGAGCCGAGTTCATCAAAAAAGACGACCCTAGATTTAAGAAAAGAGGAGAATACTAAATAGAAAACCCAAGATGAATGTCTTGGGTTTAATTATTTATTTCTTAGTCTTTTATAAACTCATAATACAAAACCTTAGATAAAAAGGATTCCTTTTTTTGTTGATGAATAAAACCTTGTCTATAGGAATATTGCTCAGGAGCATTGATTTTGTTCGCTAAAAAATAGTTTTCCCTCGCTTCATCATTAAAATTCAAGCTACATAAAAAAGTAGGCTCCACTCCTTTCCCTACCGAAATATTGTAGATTGTAATTATATTTCCCCAATTGATACAAGCACACAATAGAATGGTTCCATAAAAATACCACGCCATTTTATTAAAAATATAAGCATTGGTCTTTTGACGAATAATCTTTATGAAAGTATACCCCAAACCTATAAAAGCCAAAATCAAGAAGGCATAAACGCCCAATCGTTTGTACGTCAAACCAAAAAATGCTACATATTCTGAATTCTTGATAAACGTACTTATGATTAACACACTATTTAAAACAATCCAAATTTTGGCCAAGCGTTTAAGATTAATAGCTTTTTTATCAAAATTAAAACCACCTTTAAAGTAAAATAGTAAAACACCAACCGCCATAATCGTTGAAAAAATAACCGCATTCACTCTTTCGTGCGTGGCTTTACTCAATGAGCTACTTGCTGTTACTTCAAAAAATTGTTCGTAGTTGTAGGTGACTATAAAAACAAAAAGCATAACGTTAAGCAACAACAAAGTAATTTCACCACTTTTTCTTTCAAAATCTAAATCCAAAAAAGAAAAGGTGGGTTGATTTACCTCCTCAGCTATTACGAAGTCATTAGCTAACTTTTCATTAAGTTCATAAGACATGTCGGGAACCCAATAATTCCAAAAACTAAAGGAAATATAAAACCCAATCAAGACGATTAAAAGCAGTTCAAAAATATCCAAATCTAAAGTGTAGTCAGTAAAAAGTGCCGAAAAATGGTCGCTACCAAAAGAATATACAACAAAAAATAGCAGTAAAAACACTAGCGGAATAATCACATAAGCAATCAACTTTTTGGCAAAATCATTTTTTAATTCTCGTTTTGGCAGCCATTGTCCAAACAAAAAAGGGCGACCTAAAGAAGCAAATCCATTAACAACAATCAATGGGAATAATTGAATCAATTTTAACTCGACCAATTGCGTCCTAAATTGCAGCATAATAACAGAGAGAAAAAGCGCTAAAAAAGAAGCAAAATCGCCATACCAAGCAAACGACAAACAAGATAAGACAGAAGTAAAAACTAGCCACCAATGGGATTTGTTTGCGAACTGATTTTTAAAAAAATAAACAATCATTGCTGTCAGGAACAAACCAAAAATAGCAAGGTTTAAACCAACAGACTGATTGTAAAAAAGCAAGGTAAAAACGAAGCTTGAGGCAAAAATGAAATGGTGTTTTTTCATAATTTAAAATTTAAAAGTACTTTGCGTTTCAAAGTAATTAGACAAAAAAATAGTTATTTAGTTTTCAATAATTTTTCAAGACTTTTAAGATGTTGTTCAAAGGCAACACGTCCTTTATTCGTTACTCGATACGAAGTTTTAGGTTTCTTACCTACAAATTCTTTTTTAACTTCGATATATTCCCCCTTTTCTAAAGCACTGGAATGGCTAGCTAAATTTCCATCGGTTATATCCAATAGCGATTTCATTTCGGTAAAATCTACCCAATCGTTAACCATCAAAATAGACATAATGCCTAATCTGACGCGACTCTCGAAATCTTTATTTAGTTTATCTATAATTCCCATCGATGGTTATTTATATTTTTTGAATAATAATAAACCATAGAAAATGTGCAATATACCAAAACCGAGAATCCAAAACACCAAACCATATCCTACAAAAAATAAAGCAATACTTCCTAAAATTACCTCTGAAAATCCTAGGTATTTAATATCTGAGTAAGTATATTTCTCTGCATTTAGCAAGGCTAAACCATAAAAAATCAA
The DNA here is from genome assembly GCA_017997335.1 of Flavobacterium sp. Lineage (GTDB taxonomy): Bacteria > Bacteroidota > Bacteroidia > Flavobacteriales > Flavobacteriaceae > Flavobacterium. The sequence continues at coordinate 10,339 of JAGOFG010000054.1, forward strand.
GGTACTAGGCGCTACCAAAATAAACATCTGATGATAAACAAGTGCAAAACAAAAGACAGCACCGGCAATTAGAGGAATTGCTAAATTGAAAAGCATATTTTTTGTAGCTGAAGTCCAGATTGGCAAGTTTAATTTTTTACTTTTTCTAACGGTAAAAAAAATACCAAAAGCAAGTGCAAAGAACAAGATAACAAATGCTGTAAGGATTAATTCGGTAATTAAACTAGTAGAATACAACTGATGATTGTCTTCAAAATACTCGATACCATTGACTTTAAACAATTGATAAACATATACACCGCCTAGTAGAGCAGACAAACCAGCAAAAACGCCAGACAAACCGCTTAAGGAAATAAAACGGGAAGAACGCTCCATCATGGAACGGATATGCACTAAATCTTCTTGATGCTTTTCAGTCATAATAAAAGTACTTTGAAATACAAAGTTATATAAATAAATGAAATATAAAAGAAAAAGTTGCCTTTTTTAAAACCATCTTTTCTTTTTAAACAAAAACACACCAAATACAGACAAAATGATAGAAACAAGAATGACTATTGGCAAACCATAAGCATTGCCTTCGAGATTATTGGGCACGTTCATTCCATACAAACTGGCAATTACCGTAGGAATCATTAATATAATAGAAATAGAGGTCATTTGTTTCATGATGGCGTTCAAATTATTAGATATCACTGAAGCATAAGCATCCATCATTCCGGTCAAGATATCGCTATAAATGTTTGTCGTTTCTTGTGCTTGACGTAACTCAATCTCAACATCCTCTAACAATTCAGGGTCATAGGAATCTCTTTGGGATTTTAAATTTTTTATTCGGTGTAGTAAAATATCATTTCCTTTTAAAGAAGTCATAAAAAATACTAAGCATTTTTCAATTTGAAGTAGCGCTTGTAATTCCTCGTTCTTGATAGACTCTTCCAAATTGTCTTCGGCTAGCTTAATTTTTTGATTGACTTGTTTTAAATACTTTAAGTACCAAACACTCGAAGATAAAAGCAATTTCAAAACTAAGTCAAAGTTATCTTTTATGTTTTTGCCTTTACGCTGCGTGTAAACTACAAAATCCGTGAACATTTCTGTTTTATGAAAACTGATTGTCACACAAATGTCACCTTTAAAAACGATTCCAACAGGAATTGTATTGAAAGGTAATTTTACATTATTGGTATTTACTGGAATTCTAATAATAATCAAGGTCCAACCGTTCTCTATCTCAATACGGGGTCTTTCGTCAATATCTTCGATATCATTATAGAATTCTTCGGGAACTTTAAGGTCTTCTAGGAGGTATTTCTTTTCTTCTTCTGTTGGACATTCAACATTAATCCAACAATTAGGAGTCCATTCTTTTGACTCAAACAATCCGTTATTGTTTTTGTAAAACGCTTTCATTTCAAAAATCTACAGGTTAAGTTATAGCTTCTTGAAATGATTTTCAAGAGCTTTATTTTTTCAATTTTTCCGAATAATAATCGTCCATTGGGGCTGCTTATTTTAAGTGTTGCAAAAGTATTGTTTAAATTCCGAATAACCCTTTGATGCCTACTATTTATGCAAATCTTAAGACAAAAAAAAGCCCAAACTTACGTTTGAGCTTTATGATTTTTATGAAAGAATATTATTTCATTCTCATTTTTCTAGCTAATAAGGTGTTTTGCAACAGCATCGCGATGGTCATTGGCCCAACACCACCAGGTACTGGAGTGATGAACGATGATTTTTTACTTACTCCATCAAAATCAACATCGCCGGTGATTACATATCCTTTTGGGTGAGAAGCGTCCTCCACTCTAGTAATTCCAACGTCGATAACAACAACGCCGTCTTTTACCATATCGGCTTTCAAATAATTTGGAACACCCAAAGCGGTGATGATTATATCTGCATTTTTAGTGAATTCTTCAATATTTTTGGTTCTACTATGCGTTAAGGTAACCGTTGAATCACCTGGGTTTCCTTTGCGGCTCATCAAGATACTCATCGGACGGCCAACGATATGACTTCTTCCAATTACAACTGTATGTTTTCCTACTGTATCAACTTTATAACGTTCTAACAATTGCATGATTCCAAATGGTGTCGCTGGAATAAAAGTATCCATATCCAGTGCCATTTTACCGAAATTAGCTGGATGGAAACCATCTACATCTTTGTCAGGGTCAATTGCCATTAATATTTTTTGCTCATCAATATGTTTTGGCAATGGCAATTGTACGATGTAACCGTCTAAATTATCATCTTCATTCAATTCTTTAATTTTTAACAACAACTCAGCTTCGGTAATACTTTCTGGCAAACTCACCAAAGTAGATTCAAAACCAATTTGCTGACAAGAACGCACTTTACTACCAACGTAAGTTAAACTTGCACCATCTGTACCCACAATTACTGCAGCCAAATGAGGCACTTTCTCCCCATTGTCTTTCATTTGTTGGACTTCAATGGCAATTTCTTTCTTGATATCTTCTGATGTTTTTTTTCCGTCTAGTAGTTGCATTTCTATTGTATTTAAAAAAATTAAGAGTTTAAACGTTTAAAGGTTGAGTTGACTTTAAAATAAACTTATAAAAGTGTGTGTTGCTATTAAAAAATAAAGTTCAAAACTTTAAACAAAATTAAACTTTTGAACTTTATCCAATTTTATCTCATTCCGGGCATTCCAGGCATTCCTTTCATTCCGCCCATCATTTTCATCAAATTCTTTCCGCCTGGACCTTGCATCATTTTCATCATTTTGCTCATTTGGTCGAATTGCTTCATCAATTGATTGACTTGCTCCACTTTTGTACCAGAACCTTTTGCGATTCTAATCTTACGTTTGGCGTCGATTAGGGCTGGTTTGCTTCTTTCTCCAGGTGTCATAGAATGGATGATGGCTTCAATATGTTTGAACGCATCGTCTTCAATTTCGATATCTTTCATAGCTTTAGAAGCACCTGGTATCATTCCAACCAAATCCTTCATATTACCCATTTTCTTTACTTGCTGAATTTGAGTCAAGAAATCATCAAAACCAAATTCATTTTTAGCAATTTTCTTTTGTAATTTTCTTGCTTCTTCTTCGTTGAACTGCTCTTGTGCACGTTCTACCAAAGAAACAACGTCTCCCATTCCAAGGATACGTTCTGCCATACGAACAGGATAGAATACATCTATTGCATCCATTTTTTCTCCTGTTCCTACAAACTTAATTGGTTTGTTTACAACAGTCTTGATAGATAAGGCAGCTCCACCACGAGTATCACCATCTAATTTCGTCAAGATAACTCCATCAAAATTCAAACGGTCGTTGAAAGTTTTTGCTGTATTTACGGCATCTTGACCTGTCATCGAATCAACGACAAACAAGGTTTCTTGTGGCTGAATGGCTTTGTGAACGCGTTCGATTTCGTTCATCATTTCTTCATCTACAGCCAAACGACCTGCGGTATCGACGATTACCACATTGAATCCGTTGGATTTGGCGTGTTTAATCGCATTTTGTGCAATCTCTACAGGATTTTTGTTTTCTGGTTCAGAATATACCTCAACGGCTATAGAATCTCCAACAACATATAATTGTTGAATCGCTGCTGGACGATAAATATCACAAGCAACTAAAAGGACTTTTTTATTTTTTTTGGTTTGAAGATAATTGGCTAATTTTCCAGAGAAGGTAGTTTTACCAGAACCTTGCAAACCTGACATCAAAATTACGGATGGATTACCAGACAAATTGATTCCAGCAACATCGCCTCCCATTAATTCGGTTAATTCGTCTTTGACCAATTTTACCAAAAGCTGCCCTGGTTGCAAGGTCGTTAATACGTCTTGACCAATGGCTTTTTCTTTAACTTTGGCTGTAAAATCTTTGGCAATTTTAAAGTTAACATCGGCATCTAGCAACGCACGACGAACTTCTTTTAAGGTATCGGCTACATTAACTTCGGTGATTTTTCCGTGACCTTTAAGAATATGGAACGCTTTATCTAACTTATCGCTTAAATTATCGAACATAATTTTCTATTTTTTTGAGATGCAAATATACTATAAAGGTTTAGAGGCACAAAGATTTGAAGTTTAAACTTTGGAGAATTTAGACGTTTTTGGAAACAAAAAAAAGGTAATTACAAGTTCTTCTATTTTGTTTTTTTTGGTATGAATCCAAAAAAGCTTTATGCTTACTTTTTAGCCCCGATGGGAACGGCATCCTCCTGACTTGTGACCAAACAAGGCAGGAGATATAGTGGACAGCGGGAAACCTGCCTACAAAAAAGCCTATTGCCTCCGCTCATAAAAAGTATGGTTTGCTAAAACTGGAAATAAATAAAAGGTACCAATTCGCTTGAAGCCATTGCAGCAACCAACCAAAAGGTAAGCGCAAGAATTAAGGCTTTGAAAAGCATCGGTAGCTTGTCGAAAATCGTTTTTAGTCCTTGAGTGATTTGGGCTGGAACAAAATGCAATGCGTACCCAATAGCAATCATTATAAACACGTTTTCGTAGCCTGAAATGACTATCGCCCATTGTTCCCAATTGAATTGTAATTCACCAATTGAAGTAATCATATCTAAGGCCACTGTAAAATCTTTGGCTCTAAAAAAAATCCAACAGAAAACTACAAAATGAAAGGTAACTAATACAGAGATAACTGTAGTAATGGCTTTCCAAAACGTGAATTTAGAATCTTTGGAAGTAGGAAAATAATCCGAAAACAATTTATTAACCGCCAAAGCAATGCCGTGTAAAGCACCCCAAATAATAAATTTCAAACTTGCGCCGTGCCAAAAGCCACCCAGTAACATCGTAGTCATTAAGTTCACATTGGTAAACATCGTTCTTTTCTTGTCTTTGGCTAATAAGAATGTCAAACAGAAAACCAACAGTGAAGCAATAGCTATCACCAAAGGAATTGGACTCACGGGATAATACCAAGTTGCCCAAGCTATTAATCCTGCGAAGAATAACGAAGGAAATAAAAACCCTCCAAAACTACCGCGACGGTTTCCTCCTACTGAAATGTACAAGTAATCGCGCAACCAAGTTGATAATGAAATGTGCCATCTTCGCCAAAACTCGGTGATAGAAGCCGATTGATAAGGCGTTCTAAAATTGACCGATAAACGGAAACCCA
>JAGOFG010000055.1:0-6180 GCA_017997335.1 Flavobacterium sp.
GGAGCATGCTTTTCTAAAGACAATGGAGCATGCTTTTCTAAAGACAATGGAGCATGCTTTTCTAAAGACAATGGAGCATGCTCCATTGTTATTTGCTCCTGTTTTGTTATTGTGACGCCTCTATGTATATTTACAGCTCTTGCAGTTATAGCTTTTATTTTTTGCACAATTTTAGATACCTCTTCTTCTTCGCAAACTAATACGAGATGCATGTGGTCTTTACAGACATTAAACGCCATTACAGAAAGATTGTCTTTTGTAACAATTTCAGCAATTTTTTCAACAATTATAGTTTCTTCGTCTTCTGTTAACGGAATAATTTGTGGCTCAGGCATAGTTCCCAATGCTCTATTCTCTCGCACCTTGTAGTCAATCATCCTTTGTGAAGTGCGACTATCGTGAATGGCTGTTGTAATATGAAATGGTTTTTTCTGTTTTTCATTAAACACCTGCGGAAAGGCTTGCTGCCAATTAAAGGCTTTGTCTCCCGCCACTTCTGGATCATCAATCAAGGAGTTGCCACATTTAATATTGCCGCTTAAATCGTTTAGTTTTCTATTAGGTTGTGCAGTGCGTAACCATAGGGAGAGTTTGGCAATTTCTACACTTTCTTCATTTAAGTCTACTCCAAAAAGGTTGTTTTCCAAAATGCTGTTTTCCATATCGGTTAACACCAAGGCATCGCCAAATAACTTTGCTTGCAGTTCGTCAATATATTGGTGTTCTTCAATTAAAAAATCCAAAGCTTGGTTCAAGAAAGCACCACTGCCACAAGCAGGGTCACAAATAGTGAGTTGTAATAGCCATTTTCTGTAAGTGTCCAGTTTTTCTAATAATTCTTGTTTTTTCTTTTTTGGCAAAGGAGCATGCTCCTTTGTTGCAAAGTAGTCTTCATCATTTATTACCAGTGCTACTTTCTTTTCCTCGCACAATTTACCAATCGTATTTTCGACTATGTATTTGGTAATGTATTTTGGGGTATAAAAAACGCCGTCTTTCTTGCGTTTGGTTTTGGTTTTGTCAATATCGGTTCCCTCCAATTGAGCTTTTATTTCGTCTAACTCGTTCAAAGAGTTTTCAAAAATATGCCCCAATATGTTTACATCTACTTCGCTGGCAAAGTCATATTCAGAGAGTTTTAAAGTATGGGTGTACAATAAATCATCGTCAATTTTTATGCTGTCTAAAATGGCATCGGGCTTAAAAAGTCCACCGTTATAGGCATATACATCGTATTGTTTTCCCTTGTAGCCTGTGTTCAAATACCCAAAATATTTTTTGAAACGGTCATAAAGTGGCGTGTATTCGTCTAATTCTTGTAACTGCTTCCATTGTGCCAAAATCAATCTAACCGAATTGGGAGGTAGCAAATGGCGGTCTTCTCCAAAGAACAGGAACAAAAAGCGGTCTAGTAATTTTTGAGATTTCTTGAATAAGTCTAAAGGATCAAATTCAGGATTTAATTGTACGAGGTTTTGGTGCAACTCTCTTTTAAATAGGGAGTAATCTTTGTACAGCTTTTTGGTAATGACATCTTCCTCACTTACCGATTCGTCTTTGATTTTCTTGGCAATGTTTTTGGAAATATTTTCAAATGCTAAACACAAATACAGTAAGTCAAAATCGGCTTCGGTTAGCGTGAAAAGATTAAACTCAATGTGTTCTATGGCATTGTCTATATAAAAACGAATCTTCTCAAAGTTGGAAGTAATTACATACACACAATCAGGTTGGTTGTTTTTATAGCCAAAAGCCTGTGTTTCTATCTTCCCTAAATCGGTAGTGTTGGTGCCTTTGAGTTCAATTACCGCTTTTACTTTATCGTCAACAAGAATAGCGCCATCGGCTTTCTTGCTATCTTTAACGTTTTTGTATTCAGTAGTCAGGTTGAAATTAGTATCAGGATTAAGGCTGTAGCCTAGAATTTTCACAAACAAATCCCTCAAAAATCCCTCTTGGTATTGCTCTTCTTTACTATTTCGAATATTTTCTTGGATAGTAGGATTATGAAAATGATTTTTGAAGTCATTCCATTGCTTTGTGAGATGGGTTTTATCTTGCTTTTTTAGATATTTAGCAACAACTGAATTTTGAAATAAAGGCATAAATTTTTTATAAAGCGTGACATTTGCGAATTAGCAGAAAATGCTATCCCTACAAACTTACAAAAAATGTGTTGGGAAGTACCTTTGTAAATAGAAGAAAAACGAAATTATCTTACAAGTAATTAGTATCGGTAAACTATAATAGAAAGGATAATATTTAGAATGAAACCAAGTCCGAAAAGTTTATTCCATAAAAAAAGCCCGACATTGCTGTCAGGCTTTTAAGCTCCCCCTCTTGGGCTCGAACCAAGGACCCTCTGATTAACAGTCAGATGCTCTAACCAACTGAGCTAAGGAGGAAACTGTGTATTATAATGCGTAGTAGGAACGTTTTCTGTGGCTTTGACTGACATTGTTTGTTTGTCTAAGCGGTTGCAAAGATACACCTAATTTCAAGTTTTGCAAACAAAAAATAATTTTTTTTTGATTTTTTTTATCTGCCTACAATCGCTTTGTAAATGTCGTTTCCGTTAGCAAATAAAAGCAATGAGATAAGTAAAACAAAACCAACCATTTGAGCATTCTCTAAGAATTTGTCGCTTGGTTTTTTGCCACTAATGATTTCGTACAACAAAAACATTACGTGTCCACCATCCAACGCTGGAATCGGCAATAAATTCATTACCCCCAACATAATCGACAACAAAGCGGTGATGTTCCAGAATACTTCCCAGCTCCAAGAACTTGGGAAAATATTAAAAATAGCTGCAAATCCACCCACTTGTTTGTACGCTTTGGTTTCTGGATTGAAAATCATTTTCAATTGTTTGCCGTAGCCTAACAATTGGTCTTTCCCTCTTTCAATTCCCACCGGAATCGATTCGAAGAAACCATATTCTTGCTTACTGATTTTATAGTAGCCTAATTTTTCTAAAGATTCTAATCCTAAACTACCCATTTGTATTCCCAATTTCGCTTCTTGGTTTACAATTACTTGTACGGGAACTTCTTTTTCGTTACGAATTACAACTGCAGGAAGGGTTTTACCTTTGTTCGCATTTAGGATGGCCTTAACTTGGTCGTAATATTTGGCAGGTTGGCCATTCATAGAAACGATAACGTCTTTAGGCTGTAATTGTTTATTTAAAGATTCTTCAGGAATAGCGGTAACCGCAAACGGCATACGGATATTCACTAAAGGCCCTTTTTCTAATTTTGACAATTGGTCTACTAAATCAACTGGCATTTGAATGGTTTGAGCAGCGCCATTTCTTTCGATTTGGACTTGTTTCCCCATTATCAATTTCATATTGATTTCGTTGTCGTATTTTTCTATTTTTTCGCCATCAATACTGAGGATTTTATCTCCCGTTTGGAAACCAATTTTGTTCATCACCGGATTTTCTATCAATAATCCGTCTTTCATATCGGCCATAGCCACAAAAGCATCACCATAAGCAAAAGCCATTCCTATATAGATAATGAAAGCCAAAATGAAATTCACGGTAACACCACCTAACATGATAATCAAACGTTGCCAAGCGGGTTTCGAACGGAATTCCCAAGGTTGTGGAGGCAAGGCCATTTGTTCCTTGTCCATACTCTCGTCAATCATCCCAGAGATTTTTACATAACCACCAAGAGGTAACCAACCAATTCCGTATTCGGTTTCGCCTATTTTCTTTTTGAGTAACGAAAATTTAAGGTCAAAAAACAAGTAAAATTTCTCTACTCTAGTTTTGAATAATTTGGCAGGAATAAAATGTCCCAATTCGTGTAGAATAATTAATAAGGACAAACTCAATAAAAATTGAGCAAACTTGATAACGATTTCCATTGTTTACTTTTAGTTCTTAAATAACGCACAAAAGTAGCGTTTCTATTTTAATTTGATAGCGCAATATACTACATACGGTTTTAAATGTTTGTTAAATACAAAAATTTAGAGTACTGCTTTAAAGAGATGCTTTAACTTTACTTTTTAAACCGTACAGCCTTCATAGGTCGATGTTCCATCCTAAAAGTTACAGTATATATGAATAGTCTTTTGTTTTCTCCGCTTACGCTAAAAAGTATCACTTTCAAAAACCGTATCGTTATTTCTCCAATGTGTCAATACTCTGCTACAGATGGTTTTGCCAATGATTGGCATTTGGTGCATTTGGGCAGTCGTGCCGCTGGAGGTGCTGGATTGCTGATTCAAGAAGCTACGGCAATTTCTCCCGAAGCTCGCATTTCACCAGAAGATTTAGGACTTTGGAAAGACGAGCATATCAAAAAACTACAGTCCATCAACCAATTCATAAAATCTCAAAACGCAATTCCGGGCATTCAACTGGCACACGCTGGAAGAAAAGCCAGCGTTTCGGCACCTTGGTTGGGCAACAAAAAATTAAGTGAAAACGAAGGCGGATGGACCACCGTTGCCCCAAGCGCAATAGCGTATCAAGAGAGTGAAACCGCTCCAATCGCGCTCGACAACCTAGGCATTCAAAAAGTACTAAATGATTTTCAATCGGCGACTCGACGTGCTGTACAAGCTGGTTACGAAGTGCTGGAAATACACGCAGCTCACGGCTATTTATTGCATCAGTTTTTGTCGCCTCTAACGAATCAAAGAACCGATGAATATGGCGGTAGTTTTGAAAACAGAATTCGATTAACGCTAGAAACCGTAACTGCGGTGCAAGCCGAATGGCCTTCGAATTTGCCTTTGTTCGTTAGAATATCAGCAACCGATTGGGCCGAAGGAGGTTGGTCGGTAGAAGAATCGGTGCAACTTTCCCAAATTTTAAAAGAAAAAGGCGTCGATTTGATAGACGTATCCTCTGGTGGATTGGTGTCCCATCAAAAAATCACCATTGGTCCCAACTATCAAGTTCCTTTTGCTGAAAAAATTAAAAAGGAAACCGGCATACGCACTGGAGCTGTGGGAATGATTACCGAAGCCCATCAAGCAGAAAACATACTGTCTGAATCACAAGCCGACTTAGTATTTTTTGCTAGAGAATCCCTTCGCAATCCTAATTTAGGGTTAGATTTTGCTACTGCCTTAAAGGAAACCGTAGCTTGGCCGAAACAATATGAAAGAGCCAAAACAAGATAAAAAGTCCCACTCCAAACCCATTTTTATGCAAAAAATTAAAACAGCACTACTCTCCTACGGAATGTCCGGAAAAGTATTCCACGCTCCTTTTCTCGATTTACATCCTGGTTTTGAAATAACGGGCGCTTGGGAACGCAGCAAAAGACTCATCCAATCCGATTTCCCTGAAGTAAAAAGCTACGCCACTTTAGAAGCTTTACTCCAAGACGATTGCGATTTGGTAATTGTGAATACGCCTGTGGGAACGCATTATGAATACGCCAAACAAGTCTTGCTCGCCGGAAAACACGCCATCGTAGAAAAAGCTTTCACCACCACCGTTGCCGAAGCCCAAGAACTAGCAGCTTTGGCCAACGAAAAAGGACTACAATTGGCTGTTTTTCAAAATCGAAGATGGGACAGCGACTTCAAAACGGTCCAAAAAATACTTCAGGACAAAATCCTAGGCGATATCGTAGAGGCCGAAATTCATTTTGACCGATACAATCCTAATTTGAGTCCAAAAGTCCACAAAGAAACCCAAAATGCCGGTGCTGGAATTCTGAAAGATTTAGGGCCTCACATCATCGACCAAGCCTTATGCTTGTTTGGTTTTCCAGATGCCGTAAACGGAGACATCCGAATTACTAGAGCCCACTCTTTAGTAGACGATTGGATTGATATTACCCTATTTTATCCTGACCTAAGAGTCCGACTCAAAGCTGGTTTCTTTGTGCGCGAACCGCATCCATCGTATACCTTTCACGGCAAAAAAGGTTCGTTTCTAAAAGCTCGTGGCGATGTGCAAGAAGACGAATTAAAATTAGGTAAAAAACCCAACACCACAGATTGGGGCACCGAACCCGAACACCTCAAAGGATTACTCCACACCGAAAGCAATGGAACTGTTATCAAAGAATTCGTGCCCACAGAACAAGGCAATTACTATGCTTTTTTTGAGGGAGTGTACCAAGCCATTCTTCACGGAAAAAAAGTCCCAGTTTCCGCTGCAGAAGGTGTTCAAGTGATGCAAATCATAGAAGCGGCCAT
>JAGOFG010000055.1:6280-13749 GCA_017997335.1 Flavobacterium sp.
TAGCTATGTGTATAGTAAAACGTCTTTTCCTTTCTTTGTAAAACTGTTTAAATTATAAACAATATCGTTGTAAATCATTAAAATGTGTTATTATGACACAATAAGCCGTTCTTTTTTGTAATTTTGGCACTTAAAACTCTAAAAACCAACACCTTTGATTTACCTCAACTTCTTAGGCCGATTGAAACCCAAAGGGAAATACAAAAAAGCCTACGCCGAAGCCAAAGTCTCTTACCTCAACAGAATACGTTGGGCGGTGGCAATGTTTTATTTCGGAATGGGACTTACTTTTGCCACTTGGGCAAGTCGAATTCCAACCATCAAAACCGCTTTACAACTCAGTGAGGGTACTTTGGGCACCATATTATTTGCGCTTCCTGTGGGGCAACTTACTATGATGTTTTTCTCAGGAAAATTGGTCACACGTTATGGAAGCCACAGAGTATTGCCTGTCTCAATTTTATTATATGCTGTTAGTTTGACCAATTTAGCTTTGGCACAAAACGCTTGGCAATTGGCTCTCGGACTTTTTGCCTTTGGACTTACCGCCAACTTAACCAATATTTCAGTAAACACCCAAGGCGTGTATACCGAAGGCCTTTTTAAGCGCAACATTATGTTGTCTTTTCACGGAATGTGGAGCTTGGCTGGTTTTACAGGAGCCTTAATCGGTCTCGGAATTTTAGCCTTAGAACTCAGTACTTATACCCACTTTATTATAATTGCAGCTATAGTAGTAGCGCTAGTAGCCTTCAATTACAAATTGCTCATCCGCGCCAAAGAAACCCAAAAAACCGAAAAGAAAAAACCCTTTTTCAAACCCGACCCCACCTTAATTTGGCTAGGCGTTATTGGCTTTTGTTGTATGGCTAGCGAAGGAGTAATGTTCGATTGGAGCGGCGTGTATTTCAAAGACGTAGTCAAAGTTCCGGGTCCTTTAGTGGTTTTGGGTTACACTTCCTTTATGATTATGATGGCTAGCGGCCGTTTTTTCGGCGACCGTCTTACCCAAAAATGGGGACGCAAAAAAGTAATGCAAATCAGTGGATGTGTCATTTCTACAGGTTTATTCACCGCCGTATTTTTTCCCTACATCATTCCCGCAACCATCGCCTTTATGTTTGTTGGACTAGGCGTTTCGACTATCATTCCAACCTTGTATAGCATCGCAGGAAAACACCCGACCATCCCAACAGGCGAAGCACTCACGGCAGTCTCAAGCGTAAGTTTCCTCGGCTTTTTAATGGGACCACCCGTTATTGGGCATATTGCTCAAGCTTTTGGTTTGCAATTTTCATTCGCTTTTATTGGCATTTTCGGATTTTTAATCGCCTTTATGGTATCCAAAATAAAAATCGAAGCCTAATTATAAGGAGCACACGACCCTGCTATTCCAGACGAGTTGTCCTGCTGTACGCTATATCTTTTTTCCCTAGCTCACCGTTTTTCAAACGGCCAGCCAGGAAAAAAAGGATGCCGCTCCCATCAGGGCTAGACGAGAAATTTTCGTATTTCAACACAAGAAAAAAAATTCAATCGTCATCGTACAAGTTAATATTTTTTTTATTACATTTATAAAACGTAATTTATGATTATCAAATAGTTATAAAAAACACACTTTTAAATACCATTATATAAAGCAACGCATTTGAGTTTCGTGCTCAAATTTCCAAAAACGTTTTATTAATTAATGGGAGTGTTGCACTCCGCAAACTGTTGTATTGGAGAATTCCATTTTGTTGGGTTCTCCAATGTAACAGTACTTTATTTTTTATAAACGCCTATGCTGAAAAAGTTATCTATTCTTGGTTGCCTATTATTCATTCCAAAAAATTACGCACAAAACACTGCTGGTTTTACTCTCAAAGTAATCGAAGCCCAATCCCAAAAAGCGTTGCCCTCAGTGGTAGTTAGCGTTCAAAACACTAGCTTTTTACAACTTACCTCCGCTTCTGGAACCGTGCTTTTCGACCAGTTACCGCCCAACGCCTATTATGTATTACTCCATAGTCAAGGCTATAAAGACCAATTATTAGCCGTTACCGTTGCTCCCAAAACCATCACCGATTTAGGGACTATTCCGCTCTCCACAGACCCAATGGCCGAAATACAAAGCGCCACTATCGCCCTATCCGAAGAGCAATTGAATGATGATTTTAATGGTTCCGAAAGTACTGCACCGTTATTACAAGCCTCTCGAGATGTGTTTCAACAAGCCGCCGCTTTTCAATGGGGACAAACCCGTTTTAGGATTCGAGGACTCGATGCCGAAAATGCCACTTTACTCATAAATGGGTTGACATTAAACAAAGTATACGATGGTCGTCCGCAATGGGGCGATTGGGGTGGCATCAACGATGTGCTGCGCAACCAAGAAATCGTCATTGGCACCGCCGCTTTCGACTACAGTTTTGGTGGACTTTTAGGCGCACAGCACATCAGCACCAGAGCTTCTAGTTATCGTTCGGGTTCCCGACTCTCTTTTGCCGGAACCAATACCACCTACAACTGGCGGATGATGGCAACCTATGCTTCTGGAGTAAGCAAAAACGGCTGGGCATTCGTAGTTTCGGCTGGAAAACGAATCGGCGAAAATCCCTATTTCGAAGGCACGCATTTTGACGGCAACTCGGCTTTCATCAGCGTCGAAAAACAATTCGGTGAAAAACATTCGCTCAATTTCACTGGTATTTATACTCCCAACTCAAGAGCCAAAACCGCTCCCAACACCGCCGAAGTTTATAATCTAATGGGTTCGCGATACAATTCCTATTGGGGTTTTCAAAACGGCAAACAACGAAACGCCAGAATCAAAACCGTAGAAGAACCGCTACTCCTACTCAACCATTATTTCAAAATCAACGACAAAACACAACTACAATCGGGAGTGCTTTATCAGTGGGGGAACATCAGCAATAGTAATATCGATTTTCAAAATGCCAACAATCCCGACCCGACCTATTATCGCAAAATGCCAAGCTATTACACTTCGCTTTACGAAAAAGACAATGGCGAATTTTCAGGAGCCTTCATTCCCGATGAAGAGAATGCCGAAAAAAGTCGATTGGCCTTTTTAGAAAATCCACAAATCAATTGGGCGGCACTTTACCAAGCCAATCAACAACCGATTTTAAATTCGAGTGGAACCATCATTGGCTACGAACCTTCAAAGAGCAACTACATCCTCTATGAAGACCGAGCCGATGAAACCGTCCTTGCTGCGAATACGCTTTTGAATACACAACTTTCAGAAGCTGTTGCCTTAACGGCTGGCGCGAATTTCAAAACCTCAAAAACACAACACTATCAAAAAGTAATCGACCTTTTGGGCGGCAGCTATTTTGAAGACATCGATACGTTTTATAACGGCAATCAGGCCCAATCCGATTTGAATCATCCCAACCGACAAGTAGTCGAAGGCGATACCTATGGCTATAACTATTTTATAAGAGCGCAAGTAATTCAAGCGTTCAGCCAATTTCAATTCCGATTCCGAAAGCTGCATTTTTACCTTGGACAGGAATTTTCAATGACCAACTATCAGCGCGAAGGATTGTACAAAAACGGACTCTATGAGAACAATTCTTTAGGCAAGAGCAACAAAATTAACTTCGAGAATTTTGGTTTCAAGGCAGGAATGACCTATTCGATTTCTGGAAAACAAGCTGTTTTATTTCACGCCGCACACCTAAGTAAAGCTCCTACCATTCAAAACAGTTTTCCCAATGCCCGTTTGAACAATAGTATTGTGAACGGTCTTAGCAATGAAACTCATAGCAGCATCGAAGCAAGCTATTTGTATCGAACGCCAATCATAAAAATAAGAGCGACTGCCTATTATTCTTACCTAAAAAACACCACCGAAAATTCCTTTTTCTACGCCGAGGGCATTTTCGATGACGGAGCGGGTTACACCAATACCGATGCTTTCGTAGGGCAAACGCTTACCCAACTCGACAAACAAAATTTTGGCGCAGAACTAAGTATTGAATATCCCATTAGTGCCACACTCAAAACAACTTTAGCTGCCGCTTACGGACGCTACACTTATGCCAGTAACCCCAACGTTACCATAACGAATGATGCCCAAGCCTCGGTAGACAACTCAAATCCTGTATTTAATTTTGGAAAAGCCATTCTCAAAAATTACCATCAAGCTGGTTTACCTCAACAGGCCTATAGTGTGGGATTAGAATATCGCGACCCACACTATTGGTGGTTGGGTACCAATGTAAATTACATTACCGAATCTTATATCTCCGTTTCCCCCATTGCTAGAACAGCTATTTTTTTCAAAAATCCAGCCAACGGTTTTCCATTTCCTGAAGCCACCGAAGCACGAGCCAAGGAATTACTGCGCCAAGAAAAATTAGACCCTGTCCTTCTGCTCAATCTCACTGGTGGAAAAACGTGGAGAATCAAAGGGAAAACTCTTGGATTGTTTATGAGTGTTACCAATCTTTTGGACACCCATTACCAAACCGGTGGTTACGAACAAGCCCGAAACGCCAATTTTCGACAACGCAACCAAGATGTCTCAAGCGGGACGCCCAACTTTGGCAACAAATATTTCCAAGGCTATGGCCGCAATTATTTTGTATCCCTTTATCTGAATTTATAATCAACCTCATTAAAATATAAAAATATGAAGCGTTATATTTCTTCTCTATCCTTCCTCTTTGTCTTTTCCTTCTTCTTGACGAATTGCGCTCAAGAAGATTTTGACATTCCAAAATTAGAATGCACCCAACCCGATTTAAAAGTCAACCAAACCGTAGCTCAGGTGAAAGCCAATGCTAATGCAATTGTAGCGCAATATCCTTTTGAAGATATCATCGAAGCCTATGTGGTTTCAAGTGACGAAGGCGGGAATTTTTTCAAAACCATTAGCTTTCAAACCTTGGCCACGCCTAACTCACCAGCCCTTGGTTTTAGTGTGCCTATCGATGCTACTAATTTGTATATCGATTTTCGATTGGGCAACAAAGTCTACCTCAAACTCAAAAATCAATATACCGACATCAATTTCGGCGGACTTAGAATCGGGTCAATTTATGTCAATTCCTATAACGAAGGTAGCGTGGGAAGACTTTCGCAAAACGACTATAAAAAAGTGCTGTTCCCCTCCTGCACCATTATCGAAGAATCGCAATTGACCAAAGCTACGACCATTCCAGAATTACTGAATGACGCCAACTTAAACACTTTGGTCGAATTGCAAAACGTACAATTTACAACCGATGCTGTAGGACGAAAATACTATGAAGAAAGCGAAGATATCGGTGGCGGCACCAATTGGAATTTGATGGACCAATTGGGAAATCAGGTTATTTTTAGAACCTCTAGTTTTGCCAATTTCGCCACAAAAACAGTCCCAAAAGGAAGCGGAAAAGTCAAAGGTATTTTGACCAAATTTGGCACCGATTACCAACTCATCGCTCGTTCTGAAAAAGATGTAAACCTTACAGGCGCTAGTATCACACCCTTCTTCAAAGAAGATTTTGAAAAAGTAGTCGATAAAACCAATCTAAGTTTACCCGGCTGGACAAATCTAGCCCAAAAAGGAACGCCTGTGTGGAAAGGCACCGTTTACAATGGCAATGGGTACGCCGAGTTTGCAATTTCGGGAACCAAAGTAGTTTCGAATGTGGCTTGGTTAATTTCGCCTAAAATTGACCTTGATACATATACCAATGAAATCTTGACCTTCCGCTCGGCCCAACATCATATCGATGTTGATTCGCCTCTAAACACCTTAGATGTTTTTATTTCCACCAATTTTGATGGCGTAAACATTGCCACCGCCACTTGGACTCCTTTAAAAGCCACAGTCCCCAAACAAGCTACTCCTTGGTACCAATTCATAGGCTCGGGAGCCATAGATTTAAGTGCGTTCAAAGGTAAAGTCAACATTGCTTTTCGCTACACTGGCTCAGGAAAAAATGCCGCACTAGACGGTGCTTTTATGGTGGATGATGTACAAATTTTTGGGGATAAGTAGGTCTCTATAATTAACTGATTTTGCTATCAAAAAATTAGGTTATTATTCAGGTGTTTTTTTTGGACATTAATTGCCTCCAACTTTAGTTGGAGGGGTAAAATTTGAAAGCTTTAAAGGCTTTAGCCAAAATTAGCTGCGTTTATTTGGCTAAAGCCAATGCTATCAATCCCAATAACTCCAGCTAAAGCTGGAGCCAATTGATTTTTTTTTCGCCGCAAAAAATGCGGTGAATAACTTCTTTTTTCACCGCATCGTAGTTAACCATAGATGTTTTTTGTCTCAATTGTACCCACAAAGAAATGATTTTCTAAATCGCGTTTACTAAAAATCATTTTTGTATTTTGGTCGTCCCAAATCAATACTAAACAAAAATGAAAAACTATTTCGCGGCCTTCGCTCTGATGGCTTTTTCGTATGGCTTACAAAGTCAAACCTTAGACAAATCATTGCAATTAAAACAAATTGCCGTAGTCAAGACCAATTTTAGAAACCTAAAAAGTGGTGAAATGGTCAACAAAACCTATGCTTTTGACAACGGAAAATTAACCACCATCAAAACCTCTGATGTGACCCAAAGTTTCTTTTACAACAAAAAAGGATTACTCGACCACACTGTAAAAGACCGCAACGGAAGCAATTGGAAAGAAGTAATTAGCTATGGTTATGACGCTGAAGACCGCTTGATTTTGTTTACTAAAAAATACGACGAAGACGGTAAATTTGTAACCAAAACCGTAACGTATACCTATGACGGCTCCCGAATTAAGCAAGTCACCAAAAAAAGTACCACCCAACAACTTTTTGTGGAAGAAGTCGATTTTGTAGTCGAAAACGGAAAGGTAGTTCGCCGCTCCGTTCGTGACCGAAACAAACAAATCATTCACAAAACCGAATTCTATTACGACAAAGAAAATCAAACCAAACAAACGGGACTTTTGGGCGACAAAACCATCAAGTATTTTGGTTATGATGACAAAGAATCAGCGAATTTGTTGATGGTAAAAAACATTTTTGGTCCCAATTACCAAGTGATTGTTCCTTTGGTTTCGTTCCAAGAAGAGGAATTTGAGTTTACGTTTATAAGTCCTAACAACGAATTAAAATTTACCTCAACTGCCAACACAATTGTTCGAGCAGGAACATTTAAATACAATGCTCAAAATTATCCTGCCTCTTATTCCCTAATCGAAGACAGCGGAATGATTAAAACTGTAAAAACCTATACTTACGAACCAACGTCGGTTTTTAACGGAACAGCATCAGAAGTACAAAGCAAATGATTAAATTTGCGACTTATTTGATGCTATGTTAGAAAAAGAAAAAATAAATTTCGAAAAAACGGCTATCGTCGGGATTGTTACTCAAAATCAAAGTGAAGAGAAACTGAGTGAATACCTTGACGAATTAGAGTTTTTGACCTTTACTGCTGGTGGGCAAGTAGTAAAACGCTTTTGGCAAAAAATGGACA
>JAGOFG010000055.1:13849-15467 GCA_017997335.1 Flavobacterium sp.
GCTATCGTCGGGATTGTTACTCAAAATCAAAGTGAAGAGAAACTGAGTGAATACCTTGACGAATTAGAGTTTTTGACCTTTACTGCTGGTGGGCAAGTAGTAAAACGCTTTTGGCAAAAAATGGACAAACCCAATCCCAAAACGTTTTTGGGTACAGGTAAAATAGACGAAATTCATCTTTTTGTAAAAGAAAATGACATTTCGACCTTGATTTTTGACGACGAATTAACGCCTTCGCAACAAAAGAATATCTCCAAAATTATCGACTGCAAAATCCTTGACCGTACCAATTTAATCTTGGATATTTTTGCGCAACGCGCCGAAACTTCTTATGCCAGAACGCAGGTAGAATTGGCACAATGCATCTATTTGCTGCCTCGCCTTTCGGGTTTATGGACGCACTTAGAACGACAAAAAGGAGGAATCGGGATGCGTGGTCCGGGAGAAACCGAGATCGAAACCGACCGACGTATTGTTCGTGATCGTATCTCGTTGCTAAAAGACAAAATCAAAACCATCGACAAACAAATGGGGATTCAGCGTAGTAATCGAGGCGCTATGGTTCGTGTCGCGCTGGTAGGATATACCAATGTTGGTAAATCAACCTTGATGAATGCTGTGGGTAAAAGCGATGTTTTTGTAGAAAATAAATTGTTTGCCACCCTAGACACTACCGTTCGAAAAGTGGTCATCAAAAACTTGCCTTTCTTGCTTTCAGACACCGTAGGATTCATCCGAAAATTGCCTACGCAATTGGTCGATTCGTTCAAAAGTACGCTAGACGAAGTACGCGAAGCCGATTTGTTATTGCACATTGTGGATATCTCACACCCTGATTTTGAGGACCATATCGCTTCTGTAAATCAAACCTTGTTAGACATCAAAGCCAATGACAAACCTACGCTAATGGTGTTCAACAAAATTGATGCTTACCAACATTTAACGATAGACGAAGACGATTTAATGACCGAAAAAACGCCACGTCACTTTACGCTAGACGAGTGGAAACAAACTTGGATGAGTCGTGTGGGTCACGAAAATGCCTTGTTCATCTCGGCCACCCACAAAGAAAACTTCGAGGAATTTAGAGAACGAGTATACGAAGCCGTGCGACAAATTCACATCACGCGCTTCCCTTACAACAAATTTTTGTATCCCGATTATAAGGATGCTATTGAGAAAGAAGAAAAAGAATAATCGTAAAAAAGCCCTTTTGAGAACCATCAAAAGGGCTTTTTGCATAATTAGGAGCGGCTAGCATTGGGCTTTCTTGTTAGCATCGTCCCGTGATTCGCTATATCTTTGCTGTCTCGTTCAAAAAAACGAGACCACAAAGGATGCCGCTACTCCCGGGGCTAAAAGGAACTATTTTGCTTTTTGGGTTACATCAGCTGCTAAAACCCATAATTCACTCCTAAACCAAAAACTTGACGCGTTTGAAATCCTTGAAAAGCATTGTCGTCATAAATGGCCTGAAAGTTCAAATTGGCTGATAGAAATTTATTAATTTTCATCACGATAGCCAATGAATAATCCATATCGACGTTTTGAGGGTCTTCTAAATAATTGGTGTAAAGATTCAGCGTATTCTCTGCCGAAACATTCGTCATTATGTTGA
>JAGOFG010000179.1 GCA_017997335.1 Flavobacterium sp.
GCAATTTCGTTGTACAAACGTGTAGCCGCAGCCGATTGTTCGCTATTGTATCTTGAAAATTGAGGAAACAAATTGATTCTTGCGTTAGGATGTGCTTCGCCCGTTAAAAATTTACCCGACAACACCCCAAACGCCATTGGCGAATAGGCCAAAAGCCCCACGTTTTCTCTGATTCCAATCTCTGCTGAACCATTTTCGTATAAACGATTCAATAACGAATAAGGATTTTGAACCGTTTTGATTCTTGGCAAATTATGGTATTTACTTTCTTCCAAAAAGCGCATAATTCCCCACGGCGTTTCATTCGACAATCCGATATGTTTTATTTTTCCTTGTTGGATAAAACCGTTCAATGTTTCTAAAACAGCGTGAATGTTGTCTTCCCAAGCATCGTCTTGTACTTTAAAACCGCGTTGTCCAAAAAAATTGGTTTTACGTTCTGGCCAATGCAACTGGTACAAATCGATATAATCTGTTTGTAAACGAAGCAAACTTTGGTCTAATGCATATTGAATACTCGCTGGAGAAAAATCATTCTTTTCGCGCATATAGGTAAAATTAGGATTTGGCCCCGCAATTTTTGAAGCTAAAACTACCTTGTCTCTATTGCCTGTTTTTTGGAACCAAGTTCCTAAAATACGTTCGGTGCTACCATAGGTTTCTTGACGCGCTGGCACTGAGTACATCTCTGCCGTATCAAAAAAGTTAACGCCTTGTTCTAAAGCATAGTCCATTTGAGCGTGTCCTTCGGCTTCTGTATTTTGTTGACCAAAAGTCATCGTGCCCAGACAAATTTTACTGACTTGAATATCAGTATTGGGTAAAGTGGTATATTTCATTGATACTGAAAATTTATAAAATCTAAAAAGCCAAAGGTAAAAATTAGTTCTCCGATAAAAGTTGGACGTTCGTTAATTTTAACACAAAAGGCTCTCCAATAAAAACGGAGAGCCTTTTGCACTTTTCTTTGAAACTAGCTTTATCCTAAAACTCGTTTAACATTTTTGAGATTTCGTCCAAACGTGGCGTCAGTATGATTTCGATTCGGCGGTTTTTGGCTTTTCCTTCGGCAGTGGCGTTGCTCATTAAGGGAGCATATTCGCTACGACCTGCAGCTGTTAGGTTTTGCTTATTTACTTTTTTGTTTTCGCTCAAAATAGCTACTATAGCTGTGGCTCTTTTGGTAGACAAATCCCAGTTATCCGCGATGGGTCCTGAACCTTTGAAACCGTCATCATCTGTATGTCCTTCGATTAAAACAGCAATATCTGGATTGTCGCCCAATACTTTGGCTACTTCTACCACTGCTTTTTTCCCTTCGGAACCTACAGCCCAACTACCAGAATTGAACAATAATTTGTTCTCCATAGAAACGTAAACTTTTCCATTTTTTTGCTCAACGGTCAAGCCTTTTCCTTCAAAACCATTCAAGGCTTTGGAGAGTGTATCTTTTAGTTTTTTCATAGCGGCTTCTTTGGCTGCAATCAAATCCTCGAGTTCTTGCAAACGTTGAGCACTTTTGCTTAAACGCTCTTTTTCGATAGCCAAGGCTTTACTTTTGGCATCGAGCTCGGCAAGAAGTTCATGATTTTTTTTCAAGTTGGTTTGCAAAGCTTCTCCACTGTTTTTCTCTAGTGCAGCATACGCATCTTGAAGTACTTTGTACTTGTTTTGTGCTGCGGCATAGTCTGCTTTTAGCTTTTCTAAATCGGATTTGGTTTTATTTAACTCAGCGGTCAATCCTTCTTTTTCGGATTCTAATTGTGTTTTTGCTTTTTGTAATTCGCCATTTTCGTTGGTTAAATCGGCGTGCTCTTTTTGAAGATTGGCTAATTTATTTTCTAGCTCGTTGTAGATTTTTTTGGACACGCAGGAACTGGCTAAGAGCAGCAGTGTTAGTCCAAGGAAGGTTTTTTTAATCATGGGGTTGAATTTAAACTATATTAATTTTATGTACGATGATTGTTTGATGTCCTATGCCCTAGCCCTGATGGGAACGGCATCCTTGCTTGGCGGGGTTCGCCAAGCAAGATATAGTGGACAGCAGGATTAGCTCCTAAAAATTATTCGATTTCTACCAAAATTGGGCAATGATCGGAGTGCATAGCATCTGGAAGAATAACGGCTCTTTTGAGTTTATGTTGTAAAGAGTCGCTCACCAAATTGTAATCTATGCGCCAACCTTTGTTATTGCCGCGGGCTCCTGCTCTGTAACTCCACCACGAATACTGATGGGGCTCTTGATTGAAATGACGGAAACTGTCTATGAAACCTGAGTTGATGAATTTATCTAACCAAGCGCGCTCCTCTGGTAGGAAACCCGAAACGTTTTTGTTGCGAATGGGATCGTGAATATCGATGGGTTTGTGACAAATGTTGTAATCTCCACAGATAATAAGATTAGGGATGTCTTTTTTCAGTTCGTTGATGTAATCGTGAAAATCATCCATGTACTTGAATTTATGGTCCAATCTGTCGATGTTGGTTCCTGAAGGCAAGTACAAACTCATTACTGAGCAATCATCGAAATCAACTCTGAGGTTACGTCCTTCGTAGTCCATGTGCTCGATTCCGGTTCCGTAAGTCACTGCATTGGGTTTGATTTTGGACAAAATAGCTACGCCAGAATAGCCTTTTTTTGTAGCCGAGAAATAGTATTGGTAAGGGTAGCCTGCTTTTTCGATATCGGCTACGGGTATTTGGTCCTCGGTGGCTTTTATTTCTTGAAGACAAATGACATCGGGATTGGCTTGTTGTAACCATTCTAAGAAACCTTTGGTGATGGCAGCGCGAATTCCGTTTACGTTGTAAGAGATGATTTTCATACCGTAGTGTGTTAAATTTCTTTATAAAAAAATAAAAAATAGCTGATTTTAGCCTATTTTTAATCCTAATTTTAAATAAAAAACTAAGATTTTTGCGGAATTCAAAAGTAGTAAAAAAGTGGAAGTTTGTTTGACAAAACCCAAATAAATTAGCCTTTTTTTCTATCTTTGCGTCTTGCTTTAAAACAATAAAGAAATGGGTTTAGTTACCGCAAAAGAAGTTGCAAAAGCAATAAATACGGATAAGTACGGCGTTTTTGGTACTTTCTCGGGTTGGTTGCTGATGAAAGTTCTAAAAATCTCTACGTTAAACAAAATCTACGATAGGAATAAACATTTGAGTAATGTTGAATTCTTAAATGCTATATTGGACGAGTTTCAGATTAAATTTGAAATTCCAAAAGAAGACTTTAAAAGATTACCAAAGGACGGGGCATACATTACAATTTCAAATCATCCTCTAGGTGGAATTGATGGTATTTTACTATTGAAATTAATGCTCGAAAAAGAGCCTAATTTTAAAATTATTGCCAACTTTTTATTGCACCGCATTGACCCCATGAAACCTTACATCATGCCGGTTAATCCTTTTGAAAACCATAAAGATGCTAAGTCAAGCGTAGTAGGAATAAAAGAAACGTTGCGTCACTTGAAAGACGGAAAACCACTAGGAATGTTCCCAGCAGGTGAAGTTTCTACCTATAAAGATGGCAAATTGATGGTAGACAAACCATGGGAAGAAGGCGCATTAAAAGTGATTCGAAAAGCGCAAGTACCTGTGGTACCCATTTATTTTCACGCTAAAAACAGTAAATTGTTTTACTTCTTATCGAAGATAAACGACACGCTAAGAACCGCTAAATTGCCTTCGGAATTGTTAACTCAGAAGAAAAGAGTCATTAAAGTTCGTATTGGTAAACCAATATCAGTAGCCGAACAAAATGAGTACGAGTCTATTGAAGAATACTCCGAGTTTTTGAGAAAGAAAACCTATATGTTGGCGAATCCTTTCGAAAAAGACAATAATTTCCTGAATACCAATCCGCTTAAAGGACACAAAAGTCCTAAGAAAATCGTTACGCCTGCTAGTAGCGAAAAAATGATTCGTGAGGTCGAAAATCTTAGAACTTTGGATTGTCGCTTGTTGCAAAGTAAAAACTATGAAGTCTTTTTTGCCAAAGCTAAAGACATTCCAAATATTCTACATGAAATTGGTCGACTAAGAGAAATCACTTTTAGAGAAGTAGGAGAAGGAACCAACGAATCTATCGATTTAGATAAATACGACCAATATTATCGTCACCTCTTTTTGTGGGATGATGAGACAAACAAAATTGCTGGTGCTTATCGTATGGGATTGGGTTGTGAGATTTACCCAAAATACGGTATGGACGGTTTCTATTTGAATGGATTGTTCCGTTTTGAGCCGGAATTGCACGAAATGCTTCATAAATCAATAGAAATGGGGCGTGCTTTTATCATCAAAGAATACCAACAAAAACCGATGCCTTTGTTTTTGTTATGGCGTGGAATTATTCATACGACCTTACATTATCCAGAGCACAAATACCTACTTGGTGGAGTGAGTATTAGTAATCAGTTTTCTGATTTTTCAAAATCGTTAATGATTGAGTTCATGAAATCCCACTATTATGATCCTTACATTGCACAATATGTGCATCCAAAAAAAGAATACAAAGTAAAACTAAAGGATGCTGATAAGGATTTTGTTTTTAATGAAACCGATGCCGACTTAAATAAGTTTGATAAAATCATTGATGAATTAGAACCAGGCGTATTGCGTCTCCCTGTATTAATCAAAAAGTATATCAAACAAAACGCAAGACTGGTAGCCTTTAACGTTGATCCGCTTTTTAACAATGCAATTGATGGATTGATTTATATTCGAATTGAAGATATTCCAGAAAGTACTATGAAACCAGTTATGGAAGAATACCAAGCTGAACTGGAACGAAAAATGAATGACAAAGAAGATTAATATCACAAAA
>JAGOFG010000056.1:0-13298 GCA_017997335.1 Flavobacterium sp.
TAAATTGCTTCCAAAAAAACACTATGTTGGCTCATAGCCCCGATGGAAGTGGCATCCTTTTTTATAGCTGGCAGGTTTTTGGACCTGACAGTTATAAAAAAGATATAACGTACAGCGGGAATCCTGCTAACCAGAAAGCCTAGTGTTGGCGCTCCTTCATTCATTTTTAAAACTAGAATTCCTGATGATTGTAGTAAAAAAAGAATATTTTTTTGATGGGCTTCCCAACCTTTTTGATTTTTAATCGCTCTTTAGTAATAAAGACATCAATTGTGATAAACGAAACCCTACTCTCTAACTGCAAAAAAATGCACCGTGATGCTCAGCGACAGGTGTATGAGTATATGGCGCCCAAGCTGTATCGCACTTGCAAGCGCTATCTTAAAAAGGAGGAAGATATTGAAGAAGTTTTGGCCGACGCTTTTTATACTATTTTCACCAAAATAGACCAGTTGAAAGAGGTGCTGGCTTTTGAGGCTTGGTGCCGAAAAATAACGGTGAATCACTGTTTGGCAGCAATTAAAAAAAGTACCAATTTCAATATGTATT
The DNA here is from genome assembly GCA_017997335.1 of Flavobacterium sp. GTDB lineage: Bacteria > Bacteroidota > Bacteroidia > Flavobacteriales > Flavobacteriaceae > Flavobacterium. Next base: position 550 of record JAGOFG010000056.1, read on the forward strand.
TGGATGATGTGAAATTGCTTTCGCAACCTTTTACTGAAGAAATCACAGCGCTTGAAGAAGCCGATTTATTGGAACTTTTGAACCATATTCCAGAGGGTTGCAAAACTATTTTTACTCTTTTTGTGATAGAAGGCTATGGACACAAGGAGATTGCGAGTTTGTTGCAAATCTCTGAGGGCACCTCAAAATCACAATTGAATGCCGCCAAAAGTAAACTAAAGGAACTGGTGAACAACCTCTATTATCAAAAAGCAAAATAGTTATGGACTATCAAGATAAATTATTCGAACAAATAAAAGAAGCTGAGCGAAATGCTGAAAACCAAGATTTTCCTGCAATGGAAAAAGTATGGTCGCGCTTAGAAGAAAAACTAGACAAAAAGGAAGCTAAAAAAACTATCGCTTTATGGCAAAAAATCGCCGTAGCCGCATCGCTTTTATTGGTGCTTTCGATTGGCTTTCAGTTCTTGAATTCGTCTAGCCCGAAAAGTATTCAAGAAGCTCCAGAGGTGGTTACTACAACCACAAAAAACAATCCATCGACTGTTGAAACTAACGAAAATAAAACTAGTAGTTCTCCTATAATCATTCCAAAAGCTGAAGCTGCAACAATCATCAACAAAAGTATCGGGGAAGAAGTTGTGATTCATAACGCCCAATCCAAAGACACGATAATAAGTAGTGCGACAAATGCTATTAGTATTCCTGAAATAACTACAGCAATTGCAAGTTCGGAAGTAGCGGATGAAAAAGATGCTGAATCGAATGCAATAGAGCAAAAACTAGCGGCTCAAGCTTCAGTAGCCAAAGAGAAAGCCAGTTACAAAATGGCTTTTGCTGAAAAAAGTCAAGAGCGTGCTAAAAAAAGTAGTCCATTGGTCGTGATAGACAACACTGCACTTTCAGACAGTAATGCCTCAAAAAGAGAACGCATTATGCAAGAAGAACTTTCTAATTTTAAACCCGAGAACTTAGAATCGGTGATAGTTTTAGATAATCCGCTTTATATCATTGATGGGCATTACTTTTCGGAGGATGATTTGTTTGGTCCACAGCCCAAGAGTCCTTATGCGCCTCTCAATCATCAAGACATTAAGACCATCGTCATTCTCAAAGACACCGATGCTGTTTCAAAATATGGTGAAAAAGGCAAAAAAGGTGTCGTAATTATCACTACAAAAACAGGAAAACCCGCAGTCCAAAAATAGGAATCCCCTAACACTAATCTTAAAAAAAAACGATTATGAAAAACGTAAAACTTATTTCATTAGGCCTTGCTATGCTTATATGTTTCGTAACAAAAGCACAAGAAAAAACGATTACTGGAACCGTTTCTGACGCCTCAGCCCCGCTTCCTGGAGTGACCATTGTCAACAAAAATTCAAAAGCGAATACCAGTACAAATTTTGATGGGAAGTATACCATTCAAGCGCAAAAAGGAGACCAATTGGTGTTTAGTTACATTGGTTATAAACCGCAAACTAAAAAAGTGGGAGAACAAAACATCATTAATGTAAAACTAGTGGCAGACCAAATGTCCCTAAATGAAGTGGTCGTAGTAGGCTACGGCAGTAACGCCGAATATGAATCTGACAATACTTTCTATGAAAAAAAGAAAGCCTCAACCGCTGCGTCAGTTCAAAAGCTGGAAGGTCGTGTCGCAGGATTGACCATTTCGTCTAACGCTATTGCCAACGCTCCGCAAAGCATCATCATTAGAGGAACGAATAGTATTTCTTCTAAAAATGAACCGCTCTATATCATCGATGGTGTGCCTGTAAAATCGAATGCACTAGCTAAAATCAACCCAAACGATATTCAAGATATAAAAGTGCTCAAAGACAGTGCTGCTACTTCACTATATGGAGCAAAAGCTGCAAATGGTGTTTTGATTATCACCTCAAAAAATGAAATCTATAAAAACTTAAGCGAGAAAGAAGTAAACAAAAAATTAAACCAACTAAATCCTTATCAACCAGAACCAATCAATGATGAAGACTACGAAAGTTTTGTAGAAAATGCATTTGAAAGTCCAAAAACAGCACCGCTTTCCACTTTTTCTATTGATGTTGACAATGCCTCTTATACCAATGTAAGACGTATGATTAACAACGGACAAAAAGTACCTAAAGATGCGGTTCGCGTGGAGGAAATGGTTAATTTTTTCAAATACAATTACGCACAACCTAATGACCAACATCCGTTTGCTATTCAAACCGAATTGAGTCACAGTCCGTGGAATACGGATACTAAAATTTTAAAAATTGGATTGCAAGGAAAAAACATTCCGACCCTTGATTTGCCAGCCTCGAATTTGGTTTTCTTAATTGATGTTTCAGGGTCTATGAGTGCTGCGAATAAGTTACCCTTACTTAAACAATCTATGAAAATTTTGGTAAATGAGTTGAGAGCCAAAGACAAAGTATCAATTGTAGTATATGCTGGAGCTGCTGGTTTAGTATTACCTCCAACCTCTGGAGATGAAAAAGAAACCATAAATAATGCATTAGAACAACTCAACGCAGGAGGAAGTACCGCAGGTGGCGAAGGCATTACGCTTGCCTATAAAATTGCGGCAGAAAACTTCATAAAAGGAGGCAACAACAGAGTAATTTTGGCTACTGATGGCGATTTTAACGTGGGAAGTTCTTCCAATGCTGATATGGAAAACCTCATCGAAGAAAAAAGAAAATCTGGTGTATTCTTAACTTGTTTAGGCTACGGAATGGGAAATTACAAAGACAGTAAAATGGAAATATTAGCTAACAAAGGTAATGGCAATTATGCTTACATTGATACCATTCAAGAAGCGAATCGTTTTTTGGGTAAAGAATTTAAAGGCTCGATGTTTGCAATTGCAAAAGATGTAAAAATTCAAATTGAATTCAATCCCAACCAAGTAAAAGCCTACCGATTGATTGGGTATGAAAACCGAAAACTAAGACCCGAAGATTTTAAAAATGATGCCATTGATGCGGGAGAATTAGGCAGTAATCATTCAGTAACGGCTTTGTATGAAATTATACCAGCGGGCAGCAAAAGTAAATTTTATACAGAAGCGGATGAACTAAAATACACCACCACTACTCCAACAGAAAATAAATACACTAACGAGTTAGCCACCATAAAATTCCGTTACAAAAAACCAGATGGTGACCAAAGCATCGAAATGGTTCAAACCATAGAAAACAAAAGTATCTTGTTACAAAACGCCAGCGATGATTTTAAATTTAGCAATGCCGTAGCTTGGTTCGGTTTAAAATTGAGAGATTCAAAACTGATTGCGAATTCTTCTTCAAAAGACATTATTGCTTTGGCAAAACAAGGCTTGTCAAACGACTCTGAAGGATACAAAGCCGAATTCATCCGCTTGGTAGAAGCTGCAAATTAAGGTTTACTATTTAGTTTCTTTAAAGTTAAAAAACTAAATACGTGTTAAACTTAAATTAAGAAATACCAAAAAGCATCATTTTAGGAAGCAAAACCCATATATTTGTGAGACTAAAATGCTGCTTTTTTTGTATTATAAAACTAAGATATGATAAATTTAAAAAATAAAAATGCACTAATTACAGGTGCTGGAAAAGGAATAGGAAAAGCAGTAGCGATTGCATTAGCCAAAGAGGGTGTAAATATCGTTTTGATTGCTAGAACCCAAGCGGATATTGATGAAGTTGCTCAAGAAATAAACACTTATGATGTAAAAACCTTGGCATTAACAGCAGATGTGGCTGATATAAATTCAGTTAATTTAGCCATAGAGAAAGCAATAGCCTCATTTCAAACTATTGATATCCTGATTAACAATGCTGGAATTGCAGCTTTTGGAAAGTTCTTAGAGTTAGAACCCTCAGAATGGGAACGCATCATTCAGGTAAATTTGATGGGAGTTTATTACGTGACACGTGCAATTTTACCAAACATGATAGAGAGACAAACGGGTGATATCATCAACATTTCATCAACTGCGGGCTTAAATGGAAATGCCTTGACGAGTGCGTATAGCGCTTCCAAATTTGCACTTTTGGGTTTAACTGATTCGTTGATGCAAGAAATGCGTAAGCACAATATTAGAGTTACCGCATTAACGCCTAGTACTGTAGCTACTGATATGGCCAAGGAGTTAAACCTTACTGATGGTAATCCTGAGAAAGTCATGCAAGCAGAAGACATAGCTGAATTGTTAATTGCTCAGCTTAAACTAAACCGTCGCGTTTTTATTAAAAACAGTAGTATTTGGTCCACCAATCCTTAATTTATTTGTTATGAAAAAGTATTTAGGACAATTAATTTCAATAGAATTTGATGACTTAAAAGAAATCTTCTCTGGTTTTCTTATCGATTATTCCGAAGAATGGATTTTATTACGTAAGAATCCCGTTGATTTCGTTTTGGATGGATATATACTGCTTAAACATAAAAAGGTAAAGACTATACACAGGGATGAAGACCATGAATTTACCGAAAAAATAATTCGATTAAAAGGAGAAAAAACAACTACTGACACCATCATTCCAATCCAAAATCTGGCTACAATCGTTAGCTTTTTGGATGAAAATTATAGTGTTTTTCAGTTTTCTAAAAAGTCGACACGTATTACTTATTTGGGTAAACTAATCTCGTTGAGCAAAGACGAACTGATTATTGATTTCCTAGATACACGAGGGGAATATGGTGGAGATTTGTGTGTTAAGCCTGAAAAGATAAGAACTATTGAATTTGATACTGACTATATTAAAGCCATTCAATTGGTAATTCCAGACGATGAAAATTAGACTTACAAACAAAAAGCCCTTGCAAATAAGGGCTTTTATGCTATAGACAATATTATATTGTAGTCAATGTGTTGATAAATTCCATACGAACACTTCCGTCTTCGTCAATTCGGGTCAATTGTACCTCGTGTAAGGTATTCACTAAGGCTGGGTCCCAAGGGGTTTTCACTTTTACATAATTTTCGGTAAAACCGTAAATGTATCCTTCTTTATTTTCGCCCTCAAACAAAACTGTTCTTTGGGTACCCAATTGACTTTCATAAAAAGCACGGCGTTTCTTTACTGATAAACCACGTAACATTTTGCTACGTTTGGCGCGAACATTATTAGGAACCACGCCTTCCATCACAGCCGCCTCAGTGTTATCGCGTTCTGAATAGGTAAAAACGTGTAAATAAGAAATATCCAAATCATTCAAAAAATGATAGGTTTCTAGGAAATGCTCGTCCGTTTCTCCTGGAAAACCTACGATTACATCCACACCAATACAAGCGTGTGGCATTACTTGACGAATATTGGCTACTCTATCGGTATACACTTCACGTTGGTAACGACGTTTCATTTTACCCAAAATCTCATTACTTCCAGATTGCAAAGGAATATGAAAATGTGGCACAAATGTTCGGCTTTTGGAAACAAAATCAATGGTTTCGTTTTTCAATAAATTGGGTTCGATAGAAGAAATTCGAAGGCGTTCAATACCCTCCACTTCGTCAAGTGCTTTTACCAAATCAAGGAAGGTATGTTCGTGTTTTTTGTTCCCGAACTCTCCTTTTCCGTAATCGCCAATATTTACACCCGTAAGCACTATTTCTTTGATTCCTTGTTTCGAAATTTCGGCAGCATTTTGCAATACATTTTCTAAAGCATCACTTCTAGAAATTCCTCTCGCTAATGGAATTGTACAATAAGTGCATTTGTAATCGCAACCGTCTTGTACTTTCAAAAAGGCTCTCGTTCTGTCGCCAATAGAATAACTGCCTACATAGAAATCGGCTTCGGCGATTTCGCAAGAATGTACTTGACCAAAATCGTTTTTGGATAAATCGTTAATATAATCTGCTAGTTTGAATTTTTCGGTGGCGCCCAGAACCAAATCTACACCGTCTACATCGGCGAGTTCTTCTGGCTTTAATTGTGCATAACAACCCACAGCGGCTACAAAGGCTTTGTCGTTTAGCTTCATCGCTTTGCGCACAACTTGCTTGAATTGTTTGTCTGCATTTTCTGTAACAGAACACGTATTAATAACATACATATCTGCTACTTCTTCAAAATCCACTCTTTCAAAGCCTTCTTCTTGAAGATTTCTCGCTATGGTTGACGTTTCTGAAAAGTTCAGTTTACAACCCAGCGTATAGAAGGCAACTCGTTTTTTATTTTCCATAAGATAGCTCAATTAATGAAATCGTTGTCAAAAAATTGAGGTTGCAAAATTACAAACAAAAATCAGGATATCGAAAGCATTACTTTAGAATAATTTTCAAATCAAGTAATTTTTTTTTAAAGCAAAAATCACTATTACTCATTAAATATCAAGGGTTTATCTTAAACCAAAAGAACAACACTCCTAAGCCTAGCTAAAATACTATATTTCCTACCTCAAATTTTGCAGATGATAATTTAAATTCTATATTGCATTGCAGTAAACACAAAAACCTATTGTATTTACAATCAATAAATTAACAAAATGGGCAAGCCGAAAACCAACTAGAGTAGGCAAAAAAATTAGTTCAACCAACATGAAAGCATTTTTCCCCACAATCTACTTCGTGCTATTGGCTATTTTGAGCAGCTACGGCCAAAATACTACTAGCAAAACAAACACTTTTCCAACAGTTGCCACCCTAACCAATTGGGCCAATTACAACTCACAACAAAAATTTGATTTAGAAATTCGAGCTTTAGGATTTAAATTCGAAGTAAAAGAAGCCGAAACTAGCTCCATTGCGTACACTTACATCCGAAAAGTGATGATTGACGGTGTAAACTACACCGACAGAATTGTCTATAGAATCACCAACGATAACAGTGCGAGTATCATTACTTTGGTTACCGCTTCTACCGATTTGGTTACTTTATATAACCCACAACTTACTGCCTTTAAAAATGTAAAATGTGAAACTCCAATGGCAAAAGACAAAAACACCTCTTGCAATTGTTATGAAAGCAAGACCCACGCTATTGACCTTTGTGATGAACGCGTAAAATTAACTATGGGTGACGGAAACAAATACTTCGTATCGGTTGCCAAAATTTAATCAATAGCTATAAAAAATAAAAACGGGAAAGTAACACTGCTACTTTCCCGTTTTTTTTCGGTTAAAAAGTTTTAACTCAAAATATATCGTTCGATAACCTCAGCTACGCCGTGATTATTATTCGAAGCTACAATGACATCTCCAAAACCTCTCAATTCGGGAGTTACATTATCTACCCAAACACCTAATCCCGCATATTGAATCATTGTCAAATCGTTTCCAGCATTGCCTACTGCAATAATTTCACTTTGGTCAATGTCTAATTTCCTCGCCAAAAATGCAATACTTGCGGCTTTATCAATGCCATTAGGGGCAACTTCCAAAAAGAAAGGTTTCGACATGGACACACTTAAATCTGGCATGGCTTGTTTCAAATCACTTTCTACCGTTTTCAAATAAGAAGGGTCTTCAAGTAAAATACATTTTACTGCATTAGAAGTCACAGCTGCTTTAAAATCAGGAACTAGTTCGTGCGGCATACCCGTTATGCTTCGTTCAACCTCAATAAATTCAGAGTGGGTTTCGCTTACAATGGTATCATTAATATACGTAATGATATGCGTTTTCATTTTCAAACTGTAATCATGCAGCTCATGAATTTGCTCTTTAGTCAACGATTGCTCAAAAATTACCGTATCGTTTTTTAAATCGGTAACTACAGCACCATTGAACGAAATCATATAACTATTTTGCAAGTCTTTTGCATAATGTGTCATCGCTGGCGTAGGCCTTCCTGATGCCAAAACCACTTCGACTCCCTTTGCTTGTGCCATAGCAATCATGGCTCTATTTTCTTTAGAAATGGTATGATTGTCTGTCAGCAGCGTGTCGTCCATATCTAAAACTAGCATTTTGTATTTCATAACTTATGGAAACAATTTAAATACTCATTCTAAAATCCTCGATAACTGGATTCGCCTTCGCAAAATCTGTTTCTTGAATAAAAATTTCAATGGCCAAATCGGAACCACCAAATCCACCCAAACGAGCCGATTGAATATTATCTTTTTTTACGGTATCGATTCCCGCTGTTTCTAATTTTTCTTGTAAGGCTAGTGCTAATATTTCACTGCCTGAAAACACTTTCATTAATCCCATACTGTTTTATGTTTGTTGTTGCACTTAACCGCAAAGTCCGCAAGGAATTACGCAAAGAAGCGCAACGATTTTAATGTTTATTATCTTTTCAAAATCTAACTTCAAAAATCTACTCTCTAAATTTCTTCATCATCGTCCTCTTCTTCTTCTTCATCGAAATCAAATTCAAAAGGTTCGATTAGCATTTTCTCTGCCAACAAATCAATTCGTTCCGTAATTTGTTCCGCAAAAATGATACGCTGCGTTTTAGCAATACTGTTTGAAATACGCATAATTTTGGTTTCGTGACGTAATTTCAATATAGGGTCAGTGTCATCAATGATGAACATTTTTAAACGATTGACATTGTAACCTGCAGAAGAGAACATTTCATTCAATCGACTAGGTGTACCAATCAAAACATCGATACCTGTGGAAATGTAATTTTTGTCATAGTCCATATCGCCTTTATCGTGTACTCCGTATACTTCTAACTTGGTATACTGATTGTATTTATCAAAAAGCTCCTCCATTGCCAATACCTTAGCTTTGTCTTCTACTACGATAAGTGCTCTTGGAGATTCTTCATTGGCACCCGCCAAACGCTGAATTACATTGATTACAATAGTCGTTGTTTTTCCGCTTCCTTTCGGCGCAACAATCAAACAATCTGCTCCGCTTTTTAGCGTAGAAAAAGTCTCCTGTTGCATAGCATTGGCTTCTACCAAACCATTTTCAATCAATGCCTTTTGAAGATTCTCGTTTATTTTTTTTAGTTTCATTTGCCTATTTAAATTTTAGGTTTTAGGCTTTTTAATTTAAAAACCCATTAAATCAAAACTATTTATTTTGATTTATGCCAATTTATAATTCACCCTTCGGGCGGTTAGATTCGCTATTTACTAGCAAACAACTTTACATCCGTTTCAGAAATTTCGCTTCCACCCAGAATTATTAAGCGTTCCACTACATTGCGTAATTCTCGTATGTTTCCTGTCCAATCGTATTCTTGCAGTAAGCTAATGGCAGCTTCCGAAAATTTTTTCACAGCATTACCTTGTTCTGAAGCAATTTTCTCTGCAAAATGTGTAACCAACATCGGAATATCGGTGCGACGTTCATTCAAAGCAGGAACTTTGATTAAAATAACCGCCAAACGGTGGTACAAATCTTCTCTAAAACGACCTTCGGCAATCTCTTGTTTCAAATCTTTGTTAGTTGCAGCAACTACACGAACATCCACTTTAATGTCTTTGTCTGCTCCCACTCTCGTAATCATACTTTCTTGTAAAGCACGCAACACTTTGGCTTGAGCCGAAAGACTCATATCGCCAATTTCATCCAAGAAAATAGTGCCTTTATCCGCTGCTTCAAACTTGCCTGCACGGTCTTTTACAGCCGAGGTGAAGGCGCCTTTGACGTGTCCAAACAACTCACTTTCTATCAATTCTGATGGAATAGCAGCACAGTTCACTTCGATTAAAGGAAAACTAGCACGTTCACTTTTCTCGTGCAATTGATGGGCTACCAATTCTTTTCCAGTTCCGTTAGGCCCTGTAATTAATACTCTAGCTTCGGTAGGAGCCACTTTATCAATCATCATTTTGATATGATTAATGGCTTCGCTCTCGCCAATCATTTCGTAGTTTTTGCTGACTTTTTTCTTTAGAATTTTATTCTCAACTACTAATTTTTTGCGGTCTAAGGCATTGCGAACGGTATTCAACAAACGGTTCAAATCGGGCGGTTTCGAGATATAATCAAAAGCTCCCAAACGCATCGTATTGATGGCAGTTTCCATATCGCCGTGTCCTGAAATCATCACCATTGGAATCTCAGGTTTGATTTTTTTGACAGCTTCTAATACTTCAACCCCGTCTAATTTTGGCATTTTGATATCGCAAAGCACCAAATCGTAATCGGTATTTTTTATTTTCTCTAAACCTACAGCGCCGTCTTCAGCTTCGTCTACCTGATAGGTATCATTCTCTTCTGAAAGAATTTTGACCAAAACCCTACGAATCGCCGCTTCGTCTTCTATAATTAATATTTTACTCATTCTTAACAATTTTCAAATTTTAAAAAATCCAAATTCCAATAGTTGAATTTTGGGATTTACTTTTTGGGGTTTAATACTTCAACCACTTATACAATTCTTTCCAACTTGGTTTTTTGCCGTACATCAAAATGCCCACGCGATAAATTTTGGAAGCAAACCAAACTACCAATAAAAACGTTCCGAATAAAAGTACCATCGAAAGCAAAATTTGCCACAAAGGTACGCCAAAAGGAATACGCATTAGCATCACGATTGGCGATGTCAAAGGCACAATCGAAAAAATGGTAGCTACCGTACCGTGAGGGTCATTGATTACCGTAAAAAATCCGATGTAAACGCCCAAAATCAAAGGCATAATAATAGGCAACAAAAACTGTTGCGAATCGGTTTCGTTGTCAACCGCAGCACCAATTGCGGCATAAAATGAACTATACAAAAAGTAGCCTCCAATGAAATAAATCACAAAACAAGTCAGTAAAGTTCCAATCGGAAGATTCCATAATTCGGCTATATACAATTGTGCTGTACTAGCTATTTCGTGTTGCGCTGCTTGCATTACTTCGGGTGGAACTTTAGAAGTAGGTCCTAAATTGACACCGAAAAACAAGGAAGCACCCAAAAACAATCCCAAACCTATAATCGCCCAAATTAAAAACTGAAGAATTCCTGCCAACGAAGTCCCAATGATTTTACCCATCATCAACTGAAAAGGTTTTACCGATGAAATAATGATTTCGATGATACGATTGGTTTTTTCTTCGATTACGCTTCGCATCACCATATTGCCATAAATCACAATAAACATCATAATCAAATACCCAAAGGCACCACCAATGGCAATTTTAATTTCATTCAATCCTTTCAAACTTTCCTCGCCTGAGGCTTTACTCAAACTGATGTTGATATTGGACTGCGCTTTATGTATCGCCACCGTATCCAATTTTGCGGATTGAAAATTGAGTTGGGTGATTTTTTTATCCAAAATATCCTGAACTTCCTCAATAAAAGTGATACTTGGACTATCATTGGAAATGAATTGAATCTTCTTATCTAACTCGGCAATAGATGCCGTTTTAGGAATTTGCAACACACCTTCAAAACGCTCTTGTGTAATGCTATCCTTAAGGGCTTTCACGTCCAAAACCGACAAATCCAAATACTGGTATTCACTATCTTTTTTATTTTTAGCCATAAAATCGGCAACAAACAAACCTGTTTCGTCGTGAACCGCAATTTGCTTGGTATCGGCTTTCATAGACGCCAAATAACTAACAAAAACAGCAATTCCAACAAACAATAACGGACTCAAAAAAGTCATTACGATAAACGATTTGTTGCGTACTTTGGCAATAAATTCTCTTTTTATAATCAACGAGATCATACTCATATAGTTATTTTTTAAAAATCAAAAGATAAATTCCAAATTCCAATATTTTTGATATTTGGAATTTTAAAATTTCAAAAGATTATTTTTCAGTTACAGTTTTAATAAAGATATCGTTCACACTTGGAATTTTTTCCACAAAATGCGTCACTTGACCACGTTGCGTAAGGACTTGCAACAATTCGTTCGGTGTGCCTGTACCTAGCTGAATTTCTAATTTCAATTCTTGATTCAAAGACTTGAAATTGGCTGGACCCACGGTAAACTTCTGTGTCAAATCATACATCAAGCCTTCGACATTATCCGTCAAAATACCCACTTCAAAACTATTAGAGCGGTATTGGCGTTTTACTTCTTCCAATTTCCCTTCTATCAGTTTATTCGATTTATGAATCAAAGCGATATGGTCACACAATTCTTCTACACTTTCCATTCTATGGGTCGAGAAAATAATAGTAGTGCCTTTTTCCTTTAAGCTTAAAATTTCATCTTTAATAATATTGGCATTCACAGGGTCAAAACCTGAAAATGGCTCATCAAAAATCAACAATTTGGGTTGGTGCAACACACACACCACAAACTGAATCTTTTGCGCCATTCCTTTGGACAACTCCTCGATTTTCTTGTTCCACCAGCCTTTGATGTCTAATTTCTCAAACCAATAGTCCAACTGAACTTTAGCCTCTTTTTTAGAAAGCCCTTTCAACTGCGCCAAATACAAACACTGCTCGCCCACTTTCATCGATTTGTACAAGCCTCTTTCTTCGGGTAGATAGCCGATTTGTTGTATATGATGGGGTTGTAATTTTTCGCCATCCAATAGTACTTCGCCACTATCGGGCAACGTAATCTGATTGATGATACGAATTAAAGAGGTTTTTCCGGCACCATTAGGTCCTAATAAACCATAAATACTGCCTTTGGGTATCGAAAGCGAAACAGAATTAAGCGCAACATAATCGCCATATTGCTTCACTACATTTTTTACCTCGAGAATACTACTCATAGCTTGATTTTTAGAATTGCAAAAATAGGTAATTAGTAGTCAACAACGCCCAATTGTTACAGAAAATGCGGCTTTTTACAGCAATAAAACCAAACGAACTTCAACTCTAAACTTGAAATAGTTTCCAATTTTTTCGGGAGCAGCACGAGTCGATATTTCAATCACGAGTCGTCCCGCTTTCCGCTACA
>JAGOFG010000056.1:13398-15454 GCA_017997335.1 Flavobacterium sp.
AAACAGCAAAAAAAATCCCTATGCTACAAAAACACAGGGATAAATATAAAATAAGATTAAAAAAATTAAGAAAACATATCTTTAACTTTCTCAAAGAATGATTTGTCTGATTTTTCAGGATGCGGCGTGAAATTATCATCGTTCAACGCATTTTCAAAGAATTGTTTTTGTTCTTTGGTCAATGTTTTTGGTGTCCAAACATTCACGTGAACTAATAAATCACCACTTCCGTAACCATTGATGCTTGGAATTCCTTTTCCTTTCAAACGCAATATTTTTCCAGATTGGATTCCTTCTTCTAATTTAATACGCACTTTGCCATTCACCGCTTCGATATCTTTAGAAATACCCAAAACCGCTTCAGCAAAACTGATGTACAAATCGTAATGTAAATTCTCTCCTTCACGTTTCAAGAACTCGTGCTCTAACTCTTCAATCGCTACAATCAAATCACCAGGAATGCTATTCCCAGGAGCATCATTTCCTTTTCCAGAAACTTTCAATTGCATACCGTCAACTACACCTGCTGGAATTTTGATAGAAACTGTTTCGTCTTCTAGAATCATTCCTTGTGCATCGGCATTGTTTGGTTTTTTATCCAAAATTTGTCCTGAACCTCCACAAGACGGACAAGTAGAAGCCGATTGCATACGACCCAAAATAGTATTGGTCACACGCATCACTTGACCTTGGCCATTACAAGTTGTACACGTTTTATAAGAAACGCCTGGCGCTTGCACCTTACGTTTTACTTTTACTTTTTTCTCAACACCATTGGCAATTTCTTCCAATGTCAATTTGACTTTAATTCGCATGTTGCTTCCTTTGGCACGACGAGGACCTCCGCCTCCGCCTCCGAAACCACCAAAGCCACCTCCGAAAATATCTCCGAATTGACTAAAAATATCATCCATATTCATACCGCCGTGACCACCGCCAAATCCGCCAGCTCCATCAAAAGCTTGGTGACCATACTGGTCATACTTGGCTTTCTTTTGTGGGTCGCTTAACACTTCATAGGCTTCAGCAGCCAATTTGAATTGCTCTTCGGCTGCAGGATTGTCAGGGTTTTTGTCAGGATGGAACTCTAATGCCTTTTTTCGGTACGCTTTTTTGATTTCAGCATCCGAAGCACTCTTAGATATCCCTAATATTTCGTAAAAATCTTTTTTCATTTTATATGGTGCTATTACATTTAGCTATAAATGCGCTACTTTGAATTCTGATTATTGTCCAATTACCACTTTTGGGAAACGAATAATTTTATCGCCTAATTTGTATCCTTTCTCCAATACGTCTACAATTTTACCTTTTAATTCGTCTGATGGCGCAGGAATTTGAGTAATGGCTTCAGCAAAATCAGCATCAAAAGCATCTCCCGCTTTTACGTCAACTACTTCTAATCCTTTGGTTACCAAAGTTCCTTTTAGCTTTTCGTGAATCAATTCCACACCTTTAGCTAATAATTCATCCTCAGATTTGTTGATTTCAACCATTGCACGATCAAAATCGTCTAAAACAGGTAACAAAGCCAATAAAACTTCTTGACTAGCTGTTTTGAATAACTCAATACGCTCTTTTGTTGTACGTCTTTTGTAATTTTCAAATTCAGCGAATAAGCGCAAGAATTTATCTTTTTCTTTGGCTAAATCTTGTGCTAATTGTTCCTCAACACTTAATTCTTCAATGATTAGTTGCTCTCCATTTGCATTATTCTCCAACGTTGCATCATCTATTTCTTGATCGAACTCTGTATTTTCAGTAGTCATATTGCTTTTATTTTTAAAAAATTTTTTAAACATTATTTTTGATTCTTTTCATTTATTGTCAAAAGTGTTGCCAAAACTAATAAAATGTCAAATTGTCATATATAAACCAAAACGATTTTAGCATCAAACAAATACAGCTTCTAACGATTTTACGAACTTCTTAAAAATTTAATATAATTTTAAGACTATCACGAAATAGTTTGCCTAGATTTGTCAATCTATTATTTCGACCTAATAATTTATATACAAAGAATTATTCCCGTTTTTAGTTAATTATTAATTCAGCA
>JAGOFG010000057.1 GCA_017997335.1 Flavobacterium sp.
TATAATATTAATGATAATCATAATGTGTTTGTAAATGCTGGTTATTATTCTAAACAACCATTTTTTAATGCAGTTTATCCTAATAATGCATCATTGGTTGGTGAGAACCTTACAAATGAAAAAATTACTGGTTTAGAAGCTGGTTATGGTTTTAGATCAGCAATTTTTAATGCTACATTGAATTTGTATTATACAACATGGAAAGATAGATACCAAAGAACAACTGATAATGCTACCGATAATCCAGGTGGATACTATGACTTTTCTGGTATTACAGAGGTTCACTCAGGTGTTGAGCTTGAAGCTAATGCTAGGGTTACCGATAAATTTAAAGTTAATGGAATGGTTTCTATTGGTAATTGGGTTTATGATGGTAATAGTAAAAGTAACAGATATGACTTTGAAAACAATCCTATAAGTGGTGGTACTGCAACTACATTATATTTGGATAAAGTAAAAGTTGGTGATGCTGCTCAATTAACTGCTTCTATTGGTGCTTCGTATGAAGTTTTGGAAAGAGTTATTTTGGATGCTAATTACAGATATTCTGATCATTTGTATGCTTCTATTGATCCAGGTAGATTTACTTCAGCCACAAATAAGGGTACTTTAGAGTTACCTTCATACGGATTAATGGATGCTGGTTTTTCTTATAAAATGTTAGTTGGTAAAAACAAAGACAGATCTTTAAATTTCAGATTAAACGTAAATAATGTTTTGGATAAAATCTACATTGCTGAGTCAAGAACCAATATTTTTGCAGACGATTTTATTTCTGGAACTTCTGGTCCTACTTATGCTTCTACTCCAGGAAGAACATACAATGGAGTAGCGGATGCTAACCAAGTATTCTTTGGTTTTGGAAGAACATGGAACTTTACCTTGCGTTATAACTTCTAATAATTAGTTTTAATTTTCTAAAACGGCATTCACTTTTGGTGTAATGCCGTTTTTTTTTACCCCATTTTTTCCTATATTTGAAGTTCTAAAATAGATAGTATATGTACGAATTCATACAAAAATTTCACTCTGGTTGGGCTTATTTAGTTTTGTTAATTTTAGTAGTAGCAGTAGTTAATGCACTGCTTGGTTTTTCTTCCAAGAAAGAGTTTACCGCAAAAGATCGAAAAATAGCCTTGTTTGCTTTAATCTTTACTCATATTCAGTTAGTTATTGGTTTGATAGCTTATTTTGTATCGCCATTAGGGTTGGCGTCATTCGGACAAATGTCAGACAAAGCTCTCCGTTTAACTTCATTAGAGCATCCTTTAATCAATATTATAGCAATTGTTTTGATTACTATTGGTTGGTCAAAACATAAAAAACTAACGGATGCTACTGCTAAATTTAAAACATTTGCTGTTTTTTATGGTTTAGGATTACTTCTTATTTTGAGCAGAATCCCTTGGTCTCTGTGGCTTTAATTTTAAAACAACTGTGTGTTATCAGTTGTTTTAATGTAGTATTAATTTAAAAAAAACTAAATGAAAAAATTATTAGCCCTACTTTTTTTATTTGTTGTTATTGGGATAGTATATAGTCAGGCTCCTTCTTTAATGAAAGAAAAAGCGACTAGTTCCAAAGACACAATAAAAAAAGAAAAGACCAATCTTTTGCCTCAGACATTGATACAAGACACGATCTTTGATCCCAATGTAAAATATGTTTTGTATAAAAAAAATGGTCACGCTTCTTATTATGCTGACAAATTTCATGGTCGTAGAACTGCTAGTGGACAACGATTTGACATGCATAAAATGACTGCTGCGCACAAAAAATTACCGTTTGGCTCTAAGATTAGAGTGACTAATGAAAGTAATGGTAAATCCGTGATTGTTGAAGTTAATGATAGAGGTCCTTTTGTTAAATCACGAGAAATTGATTTGTCTAAAAAAGCGTTTATGGCCATCGCTTCATCAAGAGCTGCAGGTTCAATGAAAGTTACGATTGAAACTATTGTAAAAAAATAAGGAATCTTTATTAATGTTTTAATAGAGATTTATGATGATTCAACATCAGATTCAGAAAAGCCTAGGATTTCAAATTCTAGGCTTTTTCTGTTTAGTAAAGTTGTTTAATTTTGTTGATAATGAATATATTTGGGGATGGATACTAGCAATTTTCAACGAAAAATTATTCACATTGATATGGATGCTTTTTATGCATCTGTAGAGCAAATGGATAATCCTGCATTGAAAGGGAAGCCTATTGCTGTTGGAGGTAATGAAAATAGAGGTGTTGTATCTGCAGCTAGTTATGAGGCTAGGAAGTTTGGAGTTAGAAGCGCTTTGAGTGGTGTTTTGGCCAAAAAGTATTGCCCTGAATTGATTTTTGTTCGACCAAGATTTGATCGTTACAAAGAGATTTCCAAGCAAATTCAAAGTATATTTCATGAATATACAGATCTTGTTGAGCCTCTTTCTTTGGATGAAGCCTATTTAGATGTTACTCATAATAAAAAAGGAAATCCTAGTGCTACTTTATTGGCTAATGAAATCAGAGCAAGGATTTTATCTGAAGTCGGTCTTACTGCTTCTGCAGGAATTTCTGTAAACAAGTTTATCGCAAAAGTAGCCAGTGATTACAACAAACCTAATGGTCAAAAGACGGTAAGTGGCGATGAAATTGTTCCTTTTTTAGAAAATTTACCTATTCAAAAATTTTATGGTGTGGGCAAGGTGACTACTGAAAAAATGTTTCAATTGGGTATTTTCACGGGTTTAGATTTAAAGAATAAAACATTAGAATTTTTAGAACAGCATTTTGGAAAATCAGGTAGTTATTATTATCAAGTGGTTAGAGGCATTCATAATAGTCCAGTGCAGGCTAAAAGAACAACTAAATCTGTAGCTGCTGAGCATACTTTTGATGTTAATTTATCTTCTGAGATTTTTATGCTGGAACAATTAGAGTCTATTTCAAGGCAAATTGAAAAGAGGTTACAAAAACATTCCATTTCAGGAAAAACAATCACTTTGAAAATAAAGTATAGTGATTTTTCTAAGCAAACTAGGAGTAAAACAATGCCTTATTATATTTCTGATAAGAACTTAATCTTTGAAATAGTAAAAGAGTTATTGTATCAAGAACGGCTTAAAGATTCAGTTCGTTTGCTTGGAATAGCATTGAGTAATTTAAATACCGAGCAAAAGAAGACAGTAGTGATACAGCTACAATTTGATTTTTAATTTGAGAAGTACACTTCAACAACCGTTAAATCCCAAAAAATGTGTTTGTACTTTTTAAAAATCAGGTACATTTGACGAATTAAAATTACTAGTGATGGTCTGTATTAATGATTATGAAAATGCCAAGGCTAAATACTTTAGTACTTTGAGTGTAAAAACGACATCGTTGGTTTCGATGAGTTTTCATAAAGAATTTTTAGGAAATATTATGAAGTCCTTTGATGATTACAATCGATTGAATTTTATTTTATCTAGGAATGTATCTGAAATGGATGATATAAGTTTGCGAGATTTTCTATTAGAAGATGTGGTTATTTTGACGGATAATAATTTAAAAATTGTTTTCGCCTCGAATAATTTATCGAGAATGAATGGCTATTTAGAAAAGGAAGTGTTGGGTAAAAGTCCTAAAATCTTCCAAGGCTCAAAAACAAATGAGGTTACTTCTAGAGAAATTCGAGATAAAATCAATCAAGAATTACCTTTTGAAAAAAAAGTTATTAATTATAAAAAAAATGGTAAAACTTATGATTGTCTAATTAAGGGTTATCCCATAAAAAACAAAAAAGGTAAGTTAACTCACTTTATAGCTTTTGAAAAAGCATTGTGAAAAAAGGGCAGTCTAAACAGACTGCCCTTTCTTTTTTTAATCTTTGCTAGATAGTTTTGATAACAATCGTAAAAATTCAATATAAAGCCATACTAGGGTTATGATTAAGCCCATAGCTCCATACCATTCCATATATTTTGGCATTTTTTGCGCTACCCCTTGTTCAATTCTGTCAAAGTCTAAAAACAAATTCAACGCGGCAATGATAATAACAAAAGCACTTATACCAATACTCATTAATGAGTTGTCATAATGTACAGGTGTAAAGCTTGTAAACATTGAAAAAATCCAAGAAATTAAGTAGTAAGTTGCTATCGCTAATGTAGCAGCTATTACAACTGATTTAAATTGTTCAGTTACTTTGACAATTTTGTATTTGTATAGACCAAAACAAACCAAAAATGTAACAAAAGTTGCGCCTACTGCTTGCAAAACAATTCCAGGGTATTTAGCTTCGAAAATGGCTGAAATTGCTCCAATAAATAATCCCTCAAAAACGGCGTAACCTGGAGCAAGATAAGGCGAAAGTTGTGGTTTGAAAGCCGCAATCAATACTAGTATAAGTCCAATTATTGCGCCGCCAATTGCTGGTAGAATTGGGTTCATTCCATTAAAAGCCATCCACCAAGTGATAGATGCTGCAGCAGTTAGAAGTAAAAATAAGACCATACTTTTATTTATGGTTCCTGATAAGGTCATCTCGGAAGCAAAGTCAATAATTGTTGCTTCGTGTACTTCGTTTGAGTTTCCTTGGTTTTTAAATGTTTTGTTGTTTAAAAACGGATTATTCGAATTATTAAAAGCCATAAGTGTTGTTTTATAGTTATGGAATGAAAATTAATGATGGTTAAAGATATAAATACTCCTGATTATTTTGAAATAAAATGTAAATAAAAACGCTCCAAAAAATGGAGCGTTTTATAATTTGATACTTTTGGAGTTATGCTATTTCAGAAACTCTCAAAGTGTTAACCATTCCTTTATCTTTGATTGGCATTGCAGCTAAATTGATTAGGAAATCTCCTTTTTTTACAAAACCTTTCTCTTTTACAATCTCGTTTACATCAGTTACGGTGTCGTCTGTACTAACATTTTTGGTGTACATAAAAGATTTAACTCCCCACAATAGATTAAGCTGTGTAAGTATGCGTTTGTTTGAAGTAAACACCAAAATATGCGCATTCGGTCTCCAAGCTGAAATTTGGAACGCAGTGTAACCACTATTAGTCAATGTACAAATCGCTTTTGCATTAATAGAATTGGCCATCATTGCAGCATGGTGACATACTGTTTTGGTGATATAGCGATTGGTTTTTACTTGTGGAGTGTTTTGAGGAACATTAATAAGCGGAGAATCTTCAACAGCTTCTAATATTTGTGTCATTTTCTGAATAACTTGAACCGGGTAGTTACCAGTTGCTGTCTCTCCAGAAAGCATTACTGCATCGGCACCATCCATTACGGAATTCGCAACGTCATTCACCTCTGCACGAGTTGGAGTTAAGCTTGTAATCATTGTTTCCATCATTTGAGTGGCAACGATTACAGGTATTCTTGCAGTTTTAGCTCTTCTAATTAATTCTTTTTGAACCAATGGTACTTCATGAGCAGGAAGTTCAACTCCTAAATCTCCACGTGCTACCATTAATGCGTCGCAAAAAGCTACAATTTTGTCCATATTTTCTAGTGCTTCTGGCATTTCGATTTTGGCAATAATTGGAATTTTAAATTCAGAATGCTCTGCGATTAATTCTTGTAAATCTTGTAAATCTCTTGGAGTTTTAACGAATGAAAGTGCAATCCAATCTAATTGTTGTTCAATTGCAAATTTTGCATCTGCAATATCTTTTTCAGTCATTGCTGGAAGAGAGATTTTCGTATTTGGAAGGTTAACTCCTTTTTTAGATTTTAATTCTCCACCTTGAATTACTTTTGCTAGTACTTCGGTTTTTTTATCTGTTTCAACAATTTCGAAAATAAGCTTTCCATCGTCTAAAAGTATTCTTTCTCCTGGATTTACATCGTTTGGAAAGTTTTGGTATTTCATAAATACCTTCTTAGAGGTTCCAATAATGTCTTCGGCTGTTGTGAAAGTAATAAGGTCTCCTTCATTAACAAATGCTCCGTCTTCCATCACACCAACTCGTAGTTTTGGGCCTTGTAAATCGCCTAATATTGCAGTTGTGTATCCAAATTCTTCATTTAAACCTCGAATGATGCTGATTTTATTTTTTACATCCTCGTAATCGGCATGCGAAAAATTTACTCTAAACACATTAACTCCTGCTTCAATCATGTCTTTAATAATTTCTCTTGTGCTACATGCAGGCCCTAAAGTGGCTACAATTTTCGTTTTTTTGTTTGTAAGCATTGGTATTAAAAAATTAAATTGTTTTTCGATTTTATTGTTTCTGTTTTTACACTATAAACCATATTTATGATTTCAATAGTGTTTAAAGCAGCTACAGTTTTTATACTATTAAAATTACTCTGGCAAGTTTCAATCTTCAAGAAATAGTCTGTTTTTTTCATTTCAGGTATTAAATATACTTGAGCTGCTATTTCTATATTTTGATCAAAAAATAAATTGGATTTTAACTGGGCATTATTCTGAGTTATTTCATTTTTATTTTGAATCAGATGCCAAGTATTATCTTTTTTACAATCATAATAAGAGTATCTCGAAAAAAAAGATTCGCCCTCTTTTATGTGGATCAAAATGTCTTTTGGGCTCTTAACAAGATTAATGTTTAAGGCCTTATTGATAAAATAGGCTAAACGATAATCTTCTACAGTGGTATGCATGGCTATGATAGCATACTCAACTTCCTCAAACTCGTTTAGACTTACTTTATGAACTGCCATTTTAAAAATAAATAGCAGTAAAGATACTACATCTAAGGATGATTTTCTAAGAAAGATTGATATGATTTTGTTAAAACGTTAACGAAAACGATATAGCTTTAAGAAAATTAGGATTATTTCTTATTTATTTTTTCTTGAAATGCAAAATAGGCTCGTTGAGCTGCTTTCTCTTCTGCCTTCTTTTTGGAAGTAGCTCTTGCTTTGGCAATTACTTTATCATCTATGCTTAATCGAACACCAAATAGGCGCTGTCCATCTATGCCATTGTCTTCAAAAATATCGAAAAAGAACATTTTCTTTTCTTTTTGACACCACTCAATAACTAAACTCTTGTAACTGATAACTTTTCCTTCAAGTCTGCTAATGTCAACGTAAGGAATGATAACGCGTGAATTAATAAATTTTTCGCAAAACTCATATCCTTTGTCGAGATAAATGGCGCCAATCAATGATTCAAATATATTTCCATGTATGTTATCACCAAAATGTTGAACCGGTACTTTACTTTCGATGAATTGAATTAGTTTTAAATCTTTCCCGAGTTCATTGAGGTGCTCTCTACTAACAATTTTTGATCTCATTTTGGTTAGATATCCTTCGTCGCCATAAGGAGCTTTGTTGAATAAATATCCAGCAATAACCGATCCTAACATCGCATCTCCCAAAAATTCCAATCGTTCATAATTCATTGGATTTCCTTGTTTGTCAAGTTTATTTGAGGATCTATGGGTAAATGCTTTTCGGTAAGGCTCTAATTCATTTGGTGGAAAGCCTAATATTTTTTCGAGTGAATTAAAAAAAATCCCGTCTTCAAGAGAACGGGATTTTGAAAATATTTTTTTTAAAATACGCATACGTAATTAGTCAACTAATTTTTTAAACAATACACATGCATTGTGTCCACCAAAACCAAAAGTGTTACTCATAGCAACATTCACCTCTCTCTTTTGTGGTGTATTTAGAGTAAGGTTTAAAGATGGGTCAATTTTATCATCAACCACACTATGATTGATAGTTGGAGGAATTATTCCATGTTGCATGGCTAATATAGAAGCTATAGCCTCGATAGCGCCAGCAGCACCCAATAAGTGACCGGTCATCGATTTTGTAGAATTGATGTTAATGTTTTTTGCATGGTCACCAAAAACTGCACTAATCGCTTTTAATTCAGCTACGTCACCAAGGGGGGTAGAAGTCCCGTGAGTATTGATGTGATCGACATCTTCTGGGTTCATACCTGCATCGCGAAGTGTGTTTTTCATTACTGCGATTACACCAATTCCGTCTGGGTGTGGAGCAGTTAGGTGATATGCGTCCGATGACATACCGCCACCACCAATTTCGCAATAAATTTTAGCGCCTCTTGCTTTGGCGTGTTCATAGTCTTCAAGTACAAGTGCACCAGCACCTTCGCCTAGTACGAAACCATCTCTTGTTGCATCAAAAGGCCTAGAAGCTGTTTCAGGGCTTTCATTTCTGGTAGATAAAGCGTGCATAGAACTAAAACCTCCCATACCAGCAATTGTTACAGCTGCTTCAGAGCCTCCAGAAATAATTACGTCGCACATACCTAATCGGATGTAGTTAAACGCATCAATCAATGCATTGGCAGAAGAAGCACAGGCCGAAACTGTAGTGTAATTCGGACCCATGTAGCCATTACGCATTGAAATATGGGCTGGAGCAATGTCAGCAATCATTTTTGGAATAAAAAAGGGATTGAATTTTGGTGTTCCATCACCTTTTGCATAGTACATTACTTCGTCTTGAAAAGTTTCTAATCCACCAATTCCTGCACCCCAAATAACGCCAACTCTTTGTTTGTCAATATTATCGTCTGTAAGACCAGCGTCTTTTATTGCTTCGTCACTTGCGGCAATAGCGTATTGAGCAAATTTATCTAGTCTGCGAGATTCTTTACGATCCATATAGTTTTCAATATTGAAGTTTTTAACTTCGCATGCAAACTTTGTTTTGTGTTTTTCGGTATCGTAATATGTAATTGGAGCAGCACCGCTCACTCCGTTCAAAAGACCATGCCAGTATTCTTGGATGTTATTTCCAATTGGAGTTAGTGCGCCTAATCCTGTAACTACAACTCGTCTTAATTCCATAACGTATGTGTTTTGTTAGCTTTAAACAAATAAAACCCACGCATTCTTTTATTGTATGAAAAGTACAAAAGAGACATGGGTATTACAATATAAGTATTTTGAAGAGGACAAATCCTCTTGTAAGTATTTAATTGATTTGTAAAAATAATAACACCCGCTTGTTATAATACAAACGGGTGAAAGTTTATTATTTTTTTGCTTCCTCGATGTAAGAGATAGCTTGACCTACAGTAGCAATGTTTTCTGCTTGATCATCTGGAATTTGAATATCGAATTCTTTTTCGAATTCCATAATAAGCTCAACAGTGTCTAATGAATCAGCTCCTAAATCGTTTGTGAAGCTAGCTTCTGTTACAACTTCGTTTTCGTCAACACCTAATTTGTCTACGATAATCGCTTTTACTCTTGATGCAATGTCTGACATAATCTTTAATTTTAGAATTTAATTTGTTGGCAAAAATAAAAAACTTTATTTTAAAACTACTATTTAGTTAATAAATGTATAGTAGAAATGCTAAAATTTATTTTAACAAAGGAGCGGCAAAGCTGTTTTTTTTCGTTTTTTATGCCGTTTTTTGCAAAATAAAATTATTTGTAAGATGAAAAGAATTGTTGTTTTTGCCTCAGGATCGGGTACAAATGCAGAAAATATCATAAAATATTTTTTGAATACATCAAAAGCGAAGGTGGTGAGTGTCTTGACCAATAATCCTTCTGCAAAAGTTATTGAACGTGCTTCAAAATATACTATTCCAACACAAATTTTTTCAAAGCAAGAACTTAATGAAGGTTTTTTATTACAAAAAATTAATTTACTTGAACCAGATTTGATTGTTTTGGCTGGTTTTTTACTAAAAGTTCCTCAAAATCTAATAGATGCTTATCCCAATAAAATTATAAATATACACCCCGCATTATTGCCAAAGTTTGGTGGGAAAGGGATGTATGGTATGCATATTCACGAAGCTGTGGTTGCTAACAAGGAAAAAGAGACTGGAATCACTATTCATTATGTGAATGAAAATTATGATGAAGGGGCTATTATTTTTCAAAAAAGTGTTGCATTGTTAGAAGAGGATACTCCAGAAATTGTAGCAGGAAAAATTCATAAATTAGAACAAGACCATTTTCCTCAGGTTATTGATACGTTGTTGAACGATTAAATATTCTCAAATAACTAGATATTAATCTTGATTAAAGAAATTATAATGGGGCATCAAGTTCATATATACACTGACGGAGCAGCTAAGGGAAATCCAGGAAATGGAGGTTACGGTGTGGTAATGGAATTGGTAGGGACACCCCATAAAAAAGAGTTCTATGAAGGTTTTCGTCTTACTACTAATAATAGGATGGAACTTTTGGCCGTGATTGTAGGCTTAGAAAAACTCAAAAAGCCAAATATGAAAGTCCTTGTAGTTTCAGATTCCAAATATGTTGTGGATTCTGTTGAAAAAAAATGGGTACTAGGCTGGGAGAAAAAAGGCTTTGCAGGAAGAAAAAATGCAGATCTTTGGAAACGCTTTCTAATAGTATATCGCAAACATCAAGTCGATTTTAAATGGATTAAAGGTCATAATAATCATCCTCAAAATGAACGTTGTGATGAATTGGCTGTAATGGCTTCACAACAAAAGCAACTTTCTGTCGATTCTTTTTATGAAAATGAAGAGAAATAATTCTTTAAATTATTGAAAATCAATACTTTTTGTCTTTGGTGCTTTCGGGCTTTGAATCGTTGCAACTTTACACTTTATAAACTATCTTTGCGCCTTAATTCGAAACACAGCAAATGAATAAATTATTGATTGTTGGAACAGTAGCTTTCGACGCAATTGAAACTCCTTTTGGGAAAACAGATAAAATATTAGGTGGTGCGGCAACATATATTGGTTTGTCTGCTTCTTTTTTCAATTTACAATCTGCTATTGTTTCTGTAGTAGGTGATGATTTCCCTCAAGAGCATTTAGATTTATTGACTTCTAGAAATATTGATATATCTGGAATTGAAATCGTTAAGGGAGGGAAAACTTTCTTTTGGAGTGGCTTGTATCACAATGATTTGAATTCAAGAGATACATTGGTTACAGAACTTAATGTTTTGGCAGATTTTCAACCAAAAGTGCCTCAAAATTTCAAAGATGCTGATGTCGTTATGCTTGGAAATCTACATCCATTAGTTCAAAGTAGTGTTTTGGATCAAATGGAAATTACTCCAAAATTAGTAGTTTTAGATACTATGAATTTTTGGATGGATTGTGCGCTACCTGAATTGCTAGATGTGATTAAGCGCGTTGATGTAATTACCATAAATGATGAAGAGGCTAGACAATTGTCTGGAGAATATTCATTAGTAAAAGCGGCTGCAAAAATTCATACCCTTGGACCTAAATATGTAGTGATTAAAAAAGGAGAACACGGAGCGCTTTTATTTCATAATAATGAAGTGTTTTTTGCTCCTGCTTTACCTTTAGAGGAAGTTTATGATCCAACAGGTGCGGGTGATACTTTTGCAGGTGGTTTTTCAGGTTACATTGCTCAAAGTGAAAACATTTCATTTGAAAATATGAAAAACGGAATCATTTATGGATCAAACTTGGCTTCTTTCTGTGTTGAGAAGTTTGGAACCGAAAGAATGGTAAGTTTAGAAGAAAATGAAGTGAATCAGCGATTGAAACAGTTCAAGGCTTTAACGCAATTTGATATCGAACTATAATGACTTAAGCTCAGGAAACTGAGCTTTTTTTAATACACAATTTAATACAATACAACACAACAACAAATACCATGAGTGACGCTTTACAACACGAATGTGGAATCGCTTTAGTTAGGCTTCTTAAGCCACTTGAATACTATAAGGAAAAATATGGATCGGCTTTTTATGGCATCCAAAAAATGTATTTGCTTATGGAAAAACAGCACAACCGAGGACAAGATGGTGCTGGGTTTGCAAGTATAAAATTAGATGTAGAGCCTGGTCAAAGATATATAAGTAGAGTGCGTTCTAATCATGCACAACCAATTCAAGATGTTTTTGCTCAAATTAATTCAAGAATTAACGAAGAGCTTACTCTTAACCCTGAATATGCTGAAAGCGTAGCGCTTCAAAAAGCAAATATTCCTTATTTGGGAGAGTTGTTTTTAGGACATGTTCGTTATGGTACTTTTGGAAAAAACAGTATCGAAAGTGTTCATCCTTTTTTACGTCAAAATAACTGGATGCATCGTAATTTGATTCTAGCTGGAAACTTTAATATGACCAATGTTAAAGAACTTTTCGAAAACTTGGTTGAGTTAGGTCAACATCCAAAAGAGATGGCGGATACTGTTACGGTGATGGAAAAAATTGGTCACTTTCTTGATGATGCAGTGACTGATTTGTATCAAGATTGCAAAAATGAAGGGTTAAATAAAAGAGAAGCTTCGCCTGTAATAGCCGAGCGATTAAATGTCGCAAAGATTCTGCGCCGTGCTGCCAAAAATCTTGATGGAGGCTATGCTATGGCAGGTCTTTTAGGTCATGGAGATGCCTTTGTTTTTAGAGATCCAGCAGGAATCAGACCAGCCTATTTTTATCAGGATGATGAAATTGTTGTTGTGGCCTCAGAGCGACCAGTGATTCAGACAGTATTTAATGTGCCTTTTGAAAAAGTACACGAAATTGATCCGGGAGCTGCTTTGATAATCAAAAAGAACGGAACAGTTTCTATGCAAGAAATTCTTCCAGCAATTACAAAAAAGGCATGTTCTTTTGAGCGAATTTATTTTTCAAGAGGTAGTGACGCTGAGATTTATAAAGAGCGCAAAATGTTAGGTAAACTGGTATTGCCGGCTGTTCTAGAAACAATTGATTACGATACGGATAACACAGTTTTTTCTTATATTCCGAATACTGCTGAAACTTCTTTCTTTGGTATGGTAGAAGCTGCTCAGGATTTTTTGAATCAACGAAAAAACAATTATATTTTAGCCAATAGAAATACGTTAACAGCTGAGAGTTTACAAGAATTATTAGCAGTTAAAATCAGAACTGAAAAAGTAGCGATCAAAGATGCTAAATTAAGAACCTTTATTACAGAAGACAGTAGTAGGGACGATTTAGTGGCTCACGTTTATGATGTGACATACGGAGTGGTTCAGCCAACTGATAATTTAGTGATTATTGATGATAGTATTGTTCGTGGTACTACACTTAAGAAAAGTATCATCAAAATGATGGATCGTTTGAATCCTAAACGTATCGTTGTGGTTTCTTCAGCGCCTCAAATTCGTTACCCAGATTGTTACGGAATTGATATGGCTAAGCTTGAAGGTTTGATTGCTTTTAAAGCTGCTTTGGAGTTGCTTAAAGAAAGAAATCTGTACCATATAGTTGATGAAGTTTATGCTAAGTGTAAAGCACAAGAAAACTTTAAAGATGTTGAAGTTGTGAATTATGTTAGTGCGATATATGATCCATTTACGCCACAAGAAATATCAGATAAAATTGCAGAAATGCTAAGTTCATCTGAAATCAATGCAGAAGTAAAAATTATTTTCCAAACAGTTGAAAATTTACATATAGCTTGTCCTAAAAATTTAGGGGATTGGTATTTTACGGGTGATTATCCTACACCTGGAGGTAACCGTGTTGTCAATCGAGCATTTATGAATTTTTATGAGGGTAAAGACGCAAGAGCGTATTAAAGAAATCATAAAATATGCATTTAATCGGATTTTTATGCATTTCATCGGAAAAGATTGTTAGTAATATTGCTTTGCAGTATGTTTGCCACACCATAATATTAGTAGGTTAAGTTTATGGTAGATTTGGGGCAAAAAGGGTGGAAGAAATTCCACCTTTTTTATTTTAATCGTTAAATTAATTTGTTTCTGGCAATCATTGCATTCTTGTATTGCTTTTTTGTAATTATTTTAAGAATATTATTTAGGTATATTGTATAAAAAAAGAGTCGTTTTCAATTAAGAAAACGACTCTTTTTTTTGGGATAAAATGGTTACTCACTCAAAGCATTCCAGCCTCTGGCTTTTAATGGAATTTTAGTATTGGCTCGAGTAATCAAATGTGTTCCTTCATTGGGTTCAGTCATATGGCCAATGATGGTGAAGTTGGGATTTCCTTTAATTTTGTCGAAATCAGTAATAGCGATTGTAAACAATAATTCATAGTCTTCGCCACCATTTATAGCAATGGTTGTACTGTCAATATTGAATTCCTCGCATACTGAAATAAATTGAGGGTCTAATGGCAATTTGTCTTCATACAGATTACAGCCTACATTGGATTGTTTGCACAAATGCATAATTTCGGAAGAAATACCATCAGATACATCAATCATAGCCGTTGGTTGTATGTCTAAAGCGTGTAATAAGGTACGAATATCGGTTCTTGCTTCTGGTTTTAGTTGTCGCTCAATCAAATAAGTATAGGCGTCTAAATCAGGTTGTGAATTAGGATTTACTTGAAAGACTTGTTTTTCTCTTTCTAAAACTTGAAGTCCCATATATGCAGCACCAATATCTCCAGTCACTACTAATAAATCGGTCGCTTTGGCTCCGTTTCGATAAACAATCTCATTTTCATCTGCTTCACCCAAAGCGGTAATGCTAATAATCATTCCTTTTTGAGAAGAAGTAGTGTCGCCACCTATTACATCAACGTTGTATGCTTTGGCAGCTCGAGCAATTCCTTCATACAATTCTTCTAAAGCTTCTAACGGGAATCGATTAGAAACGGCTACCGAAACAGTGATTTGTGTAGGTTTGGCATTCATGGCACAAATATCAGATAGATTAACTACAACTGCTTTGTATCCTAAGTGCTTCAAAGGCATATAAGCCAAATCAAAATGTACTCCTTCAATTAACAAATCGGTTGAAACTACTGTTTTTCTTGTGCCAAAATCCAAAACAGCTGCATCGTCACCAATTCCTTTTAATGTTGACTCTTGGTTAATTTCAAAGTTTTTTGTCAAATGGTCGATTAACCCAAATTCACCTAATTGAGCAATACTAGTACGTTGAGGGTTTTTATCTTCAATCATGTTTAATTATGGTTTTTTAAAAAGGCAAAGGTACAAAGAATTAATTGCCAAGTATGCTTCGATTTTCATTGAAAATATGCATCTTTATGTAATTAAAAATTGAAAGTATGAAAGCATTCGATATAGTGACCCTAACGGTCAACCCAGCAGTTGATAAAAGTACTAGTTTTAAAGGATTAGTAGCTGAACAAAAAATTCGTTGCGAAGTGCCAAGATACGATGCTGGTGGAGGCGGAATCAATGTGTCTAAAGCGATTGCTCGTTTGGGAGGCAATTCTATGGCCTTGTTTACTTCAGGTGGTGCAATGGGACAATTGTTGGAAGAATTAGTAGCTAAAGAAAATATTGCCAGTGAGGCTGTTGCTGTTGAGAGTTGGACACGAGAAAGTTTTGTAGCAGTAGACACCAATACCAACTCGCAATACCGATTTGGATTTACAGGAGGTTCATTAACACATGAAGAAAGTGAGCGATTTTTAGCTAAAATTACTGAGTTCAAACCTAAATTTTTGGT
>JAGOFG010000180.1 GCA_017997335.1 Flavobacterium sp.
TGGTTTAGGAATAACTATCGTTAATTTTAAAAATATACTCTTACAAAAGGCATAAAGGCTTCACTGTAAATGCTTTTATTGTCGTCATGTAATACATCGTATCGAACTCCAATAGTTACGTTATTTGTTCGATATCCCGCTCCAAGATACAAAGCCGTATTCCAAAAATTATCAGAAGCTATGTTACCAGTTATTGTTCTGTAATCAGTGTTGAATCGCAATTGTTCTAGTTCTGCCGATAACTGAATTTCTGGAATAGGGTTTACCAATCCAATCAAACTTCCACCATAAGTATAGGTTTCATAACTGTTTTTTGCTTTTATGTATCCAAATTGTAAACTGGCTCCTAAGGCCACATATTGATTTAAGTTATAAATAGCACTTGGTGAAACAGAAATGTCAGTAAATCCTGAACCAAAATTTAATCCAACACCTCCACCAAATTGAATGTTTTTGCTAAAAGTATTCGAATTGGATTGTTGCGCATACATCGATTTCGTAAAACTAAAGAGTACAAAAACCAAAATGGCTTTAATTGCCGTAAAAAAACTATATTTTTTCATAATATTAGGTTTAATTTAACAAAAACAGAGGTAAAAGTAAGCAAAAAAATGAATTAGTTATAACTGTTTATTGTACTTTTGTCGGACTATTTTAAAAATACATTCAAACAATATTATGGATAGGTTTTCATTTTTAAACGCAGCACATACCGAATTTTTTGCACAATTATACGATCAGTATTTAGAGAATCCAGATAGCGTTGAGCCAAGCTGGAGAAGTTTCTTTCAAGGGTTTGACTTTGGAATGACTACTTACAATGAAGAGCAAGCTGTTAATCAGGTTGTTACTGCTACAGTTCAAGCTTCTGGCGATTCATGTTCTGTTTCTAACGCTCAAGTTTCTGAGAAATTACAAAAGGAATTTAAAGTAATCAAATTAATAGAAGGGTACAGAACTCGCGGACATTTATTCACGAAAACAAATCCTGTTCGTGATCGTCGTGTCTATTCTCCATCTTTAGATATCGAAAACTTTGATTTACAAGCAGCTGATTTAGATATCGTTTTTGATGCTGCAAAAGTAATTGGTGTAGCGCCATGTACTTTGCGTAAAATTATCGGGCATTTAGAAAAAATCTATTGCCAACATATTGGTATTGAATACGTATATATTCGCAAACCAGAAGTTGTAGAATGGATTCGTCAAAAAATCAGAGTGAATGATAATCAGCCTAACTTTTCTGCTGATGAGAAAAAAGTCATTTTAAATAAATTAAACCAAGCCGTTTCTTTTGAAAACTTTTTGCATACTAAATATGTAGGACAAAAACGTTTCTCTCTAGAAGGTGGAGAGTCAATAATTCCTGCTTTGGATACATTAATAGAAAAAGCAGCCGAAAAAGGAGTAGAACAGTTTGTAATGGGAATGGCCCACCGTGGTCGTTTGAATGTTTTAGCCAATATTTTCGGAAAGTCAACTCAAGATATTTTTGGAGAGTTTGATGGTAAAGATTATGACCAAGAATATTTTGATGGTGATGTGAAATACCACTTAGGATTAACGGCCGACAAAGTAACCCGTTCAGGAAAAAAAATCAACATCAATTTAGCTCCAAACCCTTCACACTTGGAGACGGTTGGAGCTGTTATAGAAGGAATTACAAGAGCAAAACAAGACAAGTATTTTGCGGATGATTTCTCTAAAGTATTGCCAATTGCAGTACACGGTGACGCCGCAATTGCAGGTCAAGGTATTTTGTATGAAATCATACAAATGGCGCAATTAGACGGTTATAAAACCGGCGGAACCATTCATATTGTAATCAACAATCAAGTTGGTTTTACTACCAATTATAATGACGCACGTTCATCAACTTATTGTACGGACGTTGCTAAAGTTACCTTATCTCCAGTATTACACGTTAATGCTGATGATGCAGAAGCAGTAGTACATGCTATGTCTTTTGCGTTGGATTTTAGAATGGAATTTGGTCGCGATGTATTTATTGATTTGTTAGGATATAGAAAATATGGTCATAACGAAGGAGATGAGCCAAGATTTACACAGCCAGTTTTGTATAAAATCATTGCAAAGCATCAAAATCCAAGAGATATTTATGCTTTAAAATTATTGTCCGAAGGCGTGATTGATGCTACTTATGTTAATGAACTTGAAAAAGAATACAAAGCAGTTTTAGAAAGTAATTTAGAAGCATCTCGTAAAAAAGATTTGACCATCATTACTCCATTCATGCAAAATGAGTGGACAGGTTTTGAACAAGTTTCAGACGATGTAATGTTGCAAAAAGTAGATACAACCGTAGCAAAAGAAACTTTAGATTCAATTATAGCAACCGTTTCTACATTGCCATCCGACAAGAAATTCATTAACAAGATTACCAAAATTGTTACGGATAGAAAAACAGGCTACGATAATGATACTATCGACTGGGGAACTGCAGAAGCATTAGCTTTTGGTACTTTATTGACAGAAGGATATGACGTTCGTATATCTGGACAAGACGTAGAAAGAGGTACTTTTTCACATCGTCACGCTGTAGTAAAAGTAGAAGATTCAGAAGAAGAGGTGATTTTGTTGAACAATGTGGCAAATAAAAAAGGACAATTCAATGTTTTCAATTCGTTCCTTTCTGAATATGGTGTTTTAGGTTTTGATTATGGATATGCTTTAGCAAATCCTAATGCCTTGACAATTTGGGAAGCACAATTTGGAGATTTCTCAAATGGTGCACAAATTATGATTGACCAATATATCTCTTGTGGAGAGGACAAATGGAACAATCAAAACGGAATCGTAATGTTATTGCCTCACGGTTACGAAGGACAAGGAGCGGAACATTCTTCTGCAAGAATGGAGCGTTATTTACAATTGTGTGCGCGTCATAATATGTATGTGGCCGATTGTACTACACCAGCGAACTTCTTTCACTTGTTGAGAAGACAAATGAAAACGAAATTCCGTAAGCCATTAATTGTTTTTTCTCCAAAAAGTTTACTACGTGACCCAAGATGTGTGTCTACAGTAGAAGAATTCACTAATGGTGGTTTTCAAGAAACTATTGATGATACAACAGTAAATAAAGCTGAGGTGAAAACATTAGTTTTCTGTACAGGTAAATTCTATTATGATATTACAGCAGAAAGAGCTAATAATGGTAGAAATGATGTGGCCGTTGTTCGTATTGAGCAATTATTCCCATTACCAATTGAGCAGTTAAAAGCAATTATTGCTCAATATCCAAATGTAGACGATTATGTTTGGGCACAAGAAGAGCCTAAAAATATGGGAGCTTACACATACATGTTAGCTAATTTCGATTTGGTAAAATGGAGATTAGCATCGCTTAAAGCATATGCGGCTCCAGCATCAGGAAGCTATACTCGTGCTAAGCGTCGTCACGCAGATGCAATTAGAATGGTATTTGACAAAAATTTATTTAGATAAAACGTTTGTGGTTTTTAGTTTTTAATAAAAAACGAACCAGAAACCATAAGCCTTAAACTACAAACAATAAACTAACAGAAGATGATTTTAGAAATGAAAGTCCCATCACCAGGGGAATCCATCAAAGAAGTAGAAATAGCCACTTGGTTGGTAAAAGATGGTGATTATGTAGAGAAAGATCAAGCGATTGCTGAAGTAGATTCAGATAAAGCTACCTTAGAGTTGCCAGCAGAAGCAAGCGGTGTAATTACCCTAAAAGCCGAAGAAGGTGATGCAGTAGCAGTAGGCGCTATTGTTTGTTTAATTGATACTGGAGCAGCAAAACCATCAGGTGCAGCACCTGTGGCAGCACCAGCACCAGTAGCTGAAGCTCCAAAAGCAGAGGTAAAAGTTGAAGCTCCAAAAGCTGCTCCAGCAGCTCCAAGTTATGCAGCAGGCACTCCATCGCCAGCGGCAAGAAAAATATTAGACGAAAAAAATATAGCTCCAGAAACCATTGTTGGAACTGGAAAAGCAGGAAGAATTACTAAAGAAGATGCCATTAATGCAGTACCATCTATGGGAACTCCAACAGGAGGTTCTCGTGGTGTAGAGCGTACCAAATTATCTATGTTGCGTCGTAAAGTATCTGAGCGATTAGTAGCTGCCAAAAACGATACGGCAATGTTGACTACTTTCAACGAAGTAAACATGACGCCTATCAACAATTTGCGTAACGAGTATAAAGATGCTTTCAAAGCAAAACACGGTGGAGTAAGTTTAGGCTATATGTCTTTCTTTACCAAAGCGGTAACTAGAGCGTTGCAATTGTATCCAGACGTAAACTCTAT
This sequence comes from Flavobacterium sp., assembly GCA_017997335.1. Taxonomy (GTDB): domain Bacteria; phylum Bacteroidota; class Bacteroidia; order Flavobacteriales; family Flavobacteriaceae; genus Flavobacterium. The sequence continues at coordinate 4,299 of JAGOFG010000180.1, forward strand.
GATGGATGGCGATTACAAAGTGGCCTACGATTTCTGTGATATTTCTATCGCTGTTTCTGGACCAAAGGGATTAATGGTACCAGTAGTTCGTAATGCAGAAAACTTAACGTTCCGTGGAGTTGAAGCCGAAATCAAACGTTTGGCCTTGAGAGCACGCGACGGACAAATCACTGTTGATGATATGACAGGAGGAACTTTTACAATCACTAACGGTGGTGTTTTTGGTTCAATGTTGTCTACTCCAATTATCAACCCTCCACAGTCAGGAATCTTAGGAATGCACAACATCATCGAGCGTCCTATTGCTGTAAACGGAAAAGTAGAAATTCACCCAATGATGTACGTAGCCCTTTCTTATGACCACCGAATCATCGACGGACGCGAGTCAGTTGGTTTCTTGGTAGCAGTGAAAGAAGCATTAGAAAATCCAGTGGAATTGCTTTGCGATAACAATCCTAAAAAAGCATTTGAGTTGTAGTC
>JAGOFG010000003.1:0-7760 GCA_017997335.1 Flavobacterium sp.
ATGTGGGAGTAATGGCTTTGGATTTTAAAGGGAAAGAAGGAATTGCTACCACAGTGGGGCACTCACCAGTAGCTTCGCTGGTTGATCCTGTAGCGGGAACAAGAACCGCGATTGCAGAAGCACTTTCTAATATTGTTTGGGCTCCTTTAAAAGACGGTTTACAATCGGTTTCTTTATCGGCCAACTGGATGTGGGCTTGTAAAAACGAAGGTGAAGATGCTCGTTTGTACGAAGCAGTGCAAGCGTGTTCTGATTTTGCCATCGAATTAGGAATCAATATCCCAACGGGTAAAGATTCGCTTTCTATGAAACAAAAATATCCTAACGACGAGGTTATTGCTCCGGGAACAGTGATTATTTCGGCGGCAGGAAATTGTACTAATATTACCAAAGTTGTAGAACCTGTTTTACAACGCAATGGTGGCAATATTTACTATTTGAACTTATCTCAAGATAGTTTCAAATTGGGAGGTTCATCGTTTGCTCAAATTTTGAACAAAGTAGGAACTGATGTGCCAAGCATTACCGATGCAACTTATTTTAAAACCGCTTTCAATACCTTACAAGACGCTATCAAAAACCGCCAAATTAAAGCGGGTCACGACGTAGGTAGCGGTGGTTTGATTACTACTTTGTTAGAGCTTTCGTTTGCCCAAGTAGACTTAGGTGCTACGTATGACTTGAGTGTTCTTGGTGAAGCCGATACCGTAAAAACATTATTCAATGAAAACATTGCTGTGGTTTTCCAAGCCGATGCAGCCATTGAAGCCCTTTTTGCCGCTCAAAATATTGAAATTTTCAAAATTGGAACCGTTACCGAAGGAGATTTGGTGACCATCAAAAACAATGCAGATACGTTTACTTTCAATGTAAATGAAACAAGAGATACTTGGTTTAAAACGTCTTATTTATTAGACGCTAAGCAATCTCGTAACGGCATGGCTGAAGCGCGTTATGCGAACTACAAAAACCAACCGTTAGACTATCAATTCCCAGCGCATTTTACAGGTAAAGCAGCTGTCATTTCGAGCGCAGTCGAGAGACCAAAAGCAGCTATTATCCGTGAAAAAGGAAGTAATTCCGAGCGTGAAATGGCCAACGCAATGTACTTGGCTGGTTTTGATGTAAAAGATGTACATATGACCGATTTGATTTCGGGTCGTGAGACCTTGGAAGACATTCAGTTTATCGGTGCTGTGGGTGGTTTCTCTAACTCGGATGTTTTAGGCTCTGCCAAAGGTTGGGCAGGTGCTTTCTTGTACAACGAAAAAGCCAATACCGCTTTGAAAAACTTCTTCAAACGTGAAGATACTTTATCTGTGGGGATTTGCAACGGTTGTCAGTTATGGATGGAATTAGAATTAATTAATCCAGAACATAAAGTACACGGAAAAATGCACCACAATACTTCGAACAAACACGAGAGTATCTTTACCTCTGTAAAAGTGCAAAAAAACAACTCGGTGATGCTTTCTAGCTTAGAAGGCGCTACACTTGGGGTTTGGGTGTCACACGGTGAAGGAAAATTCCATTTACCTGAACAAGAAGCGAATTATAATATCGTTGCAAAATATGGTTACGAAGGCTATCCTTCTAACCCAAATGGTTCCGATTACAACACGGCTATGCTATGTGATACAACTGGTCGTCACTTGGTGATGATGCCGCATATTGAGCGTTCTATTTTCCCTTGGAACTGGGCACATTACCCAGACAACGGGCAAAAAGATGAAGTTTCACCTTGGTTAGAAGCTTTTGTAAACGCTAGAAAATGGATTGAAAAACAATAAAACATTTTTTTACTTTTTTATAAAAGGCTCATTCAAATAGGAATGAGCTTTTTTATCAAAAGTTGAAATGATAATGACAACAAAAAAGAAACCATAATTCCTCATAGCCCCGATGGCAGTGGCATCCTTTGCCGACGGGGTTCGGCGGGAAAGATATAACGAACAGCGGGACCCGTGACAACAAGAATACCTTTTGTTGCTGCTCCTTACAAATACTAAAAAAATAATACATTAATCCGAGCACGCCCCTTGCTCAAAATCTACCCTAATAACTAAACTAACCTACTTATGAAAAAAAAATCTTTATGGCTTATGGCCCTTTTGATGAGTGCTAGTGCCACTTTTGCTCAAATCAAAACGACAAAAATTAAGAATCAAAACACCGAACACTACATTACTACCATTATCAATTATCCTATTGCGGGACTTTATGCGTTGCAAAAACAAGTTGAGCCTATAACGGTTCTCAATGCCGACGGAACTGGAATGATGCAAAATGAGGATTTGGTGAAAGAACCAATTGTTTGGGGAATTGAATGTTCAGAATCTGGAATTCCGATTTTTAAAGAAGGATTTGATAGCGCAGCCTATTCGTTTTGGTACAAAAAAGCGAAGGCTACCGAGGAAGAAGAATGGACTTACCAGTCCTTTACGATTCATTTTAATAAAATGAAAATGTTTATTGCGGGTGAGCGCTTTAAAGAGTTTACAGAAGAAGAGTTAAAAAGGTAAAAAGTCAACTCCTTGAAGGTCTTTTGTTTGAGGATTTGTTTTCAGCATAAAGAGCCTAAGTAATCGTTTTTAACACAAATTTTTCAATTTCAAGAAATCGATTTCGCTGAATACCAACTAATTAGTATTCAGAATAATAATTAGTTTTTAAAAACCTAAAAATGTTAGCATTTTTTATTTAATTTGCGAAAAATTCAATTCATTTATAATGGTAAATATCACACGCCTATTTGATTTTCCTTACTATCAATTAGAGAAATTCAACTCAATTCCCGATGCTTTGGTGACTAAGCAAAATGGAGTTTGGAACAAAACTTCAACCGAAGAGTACATTGCACAATCGAATACTATTTCTAGGGCTTTGATTAGAATGGGCATTCAAAAAAACGATAAAATTGCCATTATATCCTCCAATAATAGAACCGAATGGCATATTATGGATATTGGTGTACTCCAAACAGGAGCCCAAACCGTTCCTATTTATCCAACTATTGGCGAAGAAGACTACGAATACATTTTGAACCACTCTGGTTCTATATTGTGTTTTGTTTCGGATATTGAAGTCTACAATAAAGTAAAAAACATTCAAGCCAATGTTCCTGCTTTGAAAGAAGTGTATTCTTTTAATGAAATTGAAGGTTGCGAAAATTGGACTTCGCTACTGACTCTTGGTGCAGATACCAGCAATCAAGATGTGGTAGAAGACCGCAAAAACAATGTGACCACTCAAGATTTGGCTACCATTATTTATACTTCTGGAACTACTGGAAAACCAAAAGGTGTAATGCTTTCGCATCAAAATATAGTTTCTAATGTATTGAACAGTGCGCCAAGAATTCCGTTTGAACCCGGAAAAAATACGGCGTTAAGCTTCTTGCCTATTTGCCATATTTTTGAACGAATGATTTTGTACTTGTACCAATATTATGGTGTCTCGGTTTACTTTGGAGAATCGATTGAAAAAATTAGCGATAACATCAAAGAAGTACGTCCAAACGTAATTACAGCAGTTCCGCGTTTGCTAGAAAAAGTATACGACAAAATTTATGCTAAAGGAGCTGAACTAACGGGTATTAAAAAAGCCTTGTTCTTTTGGGCAATCAATTTAGGATTACGTTACGAACCTTATGGAGCGAACGGGTTTTGGTATGAATTACAATTGAAAATTGCTCGAAAACTAATTTTCAGCAAATGGAAAGAAGGTTTGGGTGGTAACCTAGATTTAATGGCTTCAGGAAGTGCTGCTTTGCAACCGCGTTTGACTAGGGTGTTTGCCGCTGCCGAAATTCCTGTAATGGAAGGTTACGGATTAACGGAGACTTCGCCTGTAATCTCGGTGAACGATATGAGAAACAAAGGTTTCAAAATTGGTACTGTAGGTAAACTAATCAACGGTGTTGAAGTAAAAATTGCTGAAGATGGTGAGATTCTTTGTAAAGGTCCAAACGTAATGATTGGCTACTACAAAGATGAAGAAAAAACAAAAGAAGCACTAGCCAATGGTTACTTCCACACTGGAGATATTGGTAACATTGATGCGGAAGGTTTCTTGAAAATCACCGACCGTAAAAAAGAAATGTTCAAAACCTCTGGTGGAAAATACATTGCTCCACAATTGATTGAGAACACTATGAAACAATCTCGTTTTATTGAACAAATTATGGTAATTGGTGATGGCGAAAAAATGCCGGCTGCTTTCATTCAGCCAAGTTTTGAATTCATCAAAGAATGGGAAAAACTACACGGCATTGAAGTAGGTAAAACCAACCAAGAAATCATTTCTAATCCAAAAGTAATTGCACGTATTCAGGAAGAAGTAGATCACTTGAATGCTAAATTTGGAAATTGGGAAAAAATCAAACGTTTTGAGTTAACACCAGATGTTTGGTCTATTGATGGCGGACAACTTACCCCTACTCTAAAACTTAGACGTAAAATTGTACTAGAAATGTACAAACCACTTTATGAGAAGATTTATGGTCAATCATAAAAATACGATTTAACATCAACCTAAAAGTCCTGAATTTGAAATTCAGGACTTTTTTTTGGTGCAATGCATTTGAGATATTTTGTGAAAACATTTTGTAGATTTCTCTCTCTTTCACTATTTTTCAACTTTACTTCTTTCTGTTAGTAAAATCATAAAGTATTGGCAAAAAAAATAATTTAACAACACCATAAACTCCTGAAAAACAAAGGAGTTTTTTTATTTTTATAAAAAAAATTAAAAAATAATATGCATGCATAGTATTTTTTATATATATTTGAAATCGATATAGTAAACTATGAAAGACAAAACAATTGATTATGTTTTAAGAGCAACATGGCAAGCCGTTTCTAGAATGTATAACGAAGAAGCCGCCAAATATGATGCAACGATGGCAACTGGATTTGCCTTATTGAGTATTGACAAAGAAGACGGAACGCCATCGACTGCTTTAGGTCCTAGAATGGGAATGGAAGCAACGAGTTTGACCCGAACTTTGAAAACTATGGAAGAAAAGGGACTAATCTTCAGAAAGAAAAATCCAGACGACGGTAGAGGGGTTTTACTATATCTAACTCCTTTTGGAAAAGAAAAAAGAGAGCTTTCAAAAAATACAGTGCTAAAGTTTAATGAAACGGTTAAACAACATGTTTCGGAAGAAAAATTAGCCCACTTTATGGAGGTCGCCGAAATCATCAACGAGTTGATTCTTGAGAAAAGCATTTTCACTACTCCAGAAAATGAATCTAATGAAAATACAATGATGATGAGTGAAAATACCAAGCAGTAACTTACTGTTTAAAAAGCGACACAACAATCAAAAAATAAAAAAAAATAAAAAAAAATAAATAGTAACTAAGTATGAAACGCACAATTAAAAAAGTCGCAGTAATTGGATCTGGAATTATGGGTTCTGGAATTGCTTGCCATTTTGCCAACATTGGTGTTGAAGTCTTGCTTTTGGATATTGTTCCAAGAGAATTGACGGATGCAGAAGCCAAAAAAGGATTAACTCTCGAAAGCAAAATCGTGAGAAACCGATTGGTAAATGATAGTTTAGCTACCGCTTTAAAATCAAAGCCCTCTCCTATTTACAATCAAAAATTCGCAAACCGTATCAGTACTGGAAACACTACTGATGATATGGCGAAAATTGCAGGTGTAGATTGGATTATCGAGGTGGTTGTTGAGCGTTTAGACATCAAAAAATTGGTTTTTGAACAAATTGAAAAATTCAGAAAACCAGGCACTTTGGTAACTTCCAACACTTCGGGTATTCCAATTCATTTTATGAGCGAAGGCCGCAGCGAAGATTTCCAAAAACACTTCTGCGGAACTCACTTTTTTAACCCTGCGCGTTACTTGAAATTATTCGAAATCATTCCAGGTCCACAAACTTCAACAGAAGTTTTGGATTTCTTAACTGGATATGGCGAAAAATTCTTAGGAAAAACATCGGTTGTAGCCAAAGATACTCCAGCTTTTATCGGAAATAGAATTGGAATCTACGGAATCCAAAGTTTGTTTCACTTAGTGAAAGAATTGGGATTAACTATTGAAGAAGTTGATAAATTGACAGGACCAGTTATTGGTCGTCCAAAATCGGCTACCTTCAGAACGGTTGATGTTGTTGGTCTGGATACATTAGTACACGTAGCCAACGGAATCTACGAAAACTGTCCAACTGATGAGCAACACGAGTTGTTCAAACTACCAGATTTCGTCAACAAAATGATGGAAAACAAATGGTTGGGAAGTAAAACAGGGCAAGGTTTCTACAAAAAAGAAGGCAAAGAAATTTTATCTTTAGACTTAGACACTTTAGAATATCGTGCTGCAAAAAGAGCTTCTTTCGCAACTTTGGAATTAACAAAAACAATTGACAAACCCATCAATAGATTTAAAGTTTTAGTAAAAGGAAAAGACAAAGCGGGTGAATTCTACAGAAAAAGTTTTGCTGGAATGTTTGCCTATGTTTCGAATAGAATTCCTGAAATATCAGATGAATTATACAAAATTGACGACGCTATGAAAGCTGGTTTTGGATGGGAAAATGGTCCATTTGAAATTTGGGATGCCATAGGTGTTGAAAAAGGAATTGAAATTATGCAAGCTGAAGGTCTAGCACCTGCTGCATGGGTTACCGATATGATTGCTGCTGGAAATACTAGTTTTTATACTGTAAAAGAAGGGGCTACATATTTCTACAACGTTCCAACAAAATCACAAACAAAAGTTCCTGGTCAGGATGCATTCATCATCTTGAACAACATACGCGAAACCAAAAAAGTATGGAGCAACAGTGGCGCCATTATTCAAGATTTGGGAGATGGTATCTTAAACTTAGAATTCCAATCTAAAATGAATACTATTGGTGGCGATGTATTGCAAGGCATCAACAAAGCCATCGATCTAGCCGAAAAAGAATACCAAGGTTTAGTCATTGGAAATCAAGCAGCAAACTTTTCTGTTGGAGCCAATATTGGAATGATTTTCATGATGGCTGTAGAGCAAGAATACGACGAATTGAACATGGCTATCAAAATGTTCCAAGATACTATGATGCGTGTACGTTACTCTGGAATTCCAGTAGTAGTTGCACCGCACGGTATGACATTAGGTGGTGGTTGCGAAATGAGCTTACATGCTGACAAAGTTGTAGCTGCAGCTGAATCGTACATTGGATTAGTAGAATTTGGTGTAGGTGTAATTCCTGGTGGTGGTGGTTCAAAAGAAATGGCGTTGAGAGCGTCTGATTTGTTCCGTAAAAACGACGTAGAATTGAACGTACTTCAAGAGTATTTCTTAACAGTGGCTATGGCCAAAGTATCTACATCTGCTTATGAAGCTTTTGACTTAGGTATTTTACAACATGGTAAAGACATAGTGGTAGTCAACAAAGATCGTCAGATTGCTGAGGCTAAAAAACATGCTTTATTGATGGCCGAAGCTGGTTACACTCAACCTATTCGCAGAAAAGATGTAAAAGTATTAGGAAAACAAGCCTTGGGAATGTTCTTAGTTGGAACTGACCAAATGCAGGCTGGTAAATACATCTCTGAACACGACAAGAAAATTGCCAACAAATTGGCCTATGTAATGGCTGGTGGTGACTTATCTGAAGCGACCTTAGTATCTGAACAATACTTATTGGATATCGAAAGAGAAGCTTTCTTATCACTTTGTACAGAAAGAAAGACATTGGAGAGAATTCAATTTATGTTAACTAAAGGGAAACCGTTGAGAAACTA
>JAGOFG010000003.1:7860-39929 GCA_017997335.1 Flavobacterium sp.
ATGAAAACAGCATATATAGTAAAAGCTTATCGTACAGCCGTAGGAAAAGCACCAAAGGGAGTTTTTAGATTCAAACGCCCTGATGAATTAGCGGCAGAAACCATTCAGTATATGATGAATGAGTTGCCTGATTTTGACAAAACCCGTATTGATGACGTAATGGTTGGAAATGCAATGCCAGAAGCTGAGCAAGGTCTAAATGTCGGACGTTTGATTTCTTTAATGGGATTAAAAGTGAATGATGTTCCGGGAGTTACCGTAAACAGATATTGTGCTTCTGGATTAGAAACTATCGGGATGGCAACTGCCAAAATCCAATCTGGAATGGCGCATTGCATCATTGCAGGAGGAGCTGAAAGCATGAGTTATATTCCAATGGGAGGTTACAAACCAACTCCAGATTACAAAGTGGCTGCAGCTGGTCACGAAGATTACTATTGGGGAATGGGATTGACTTCTGAAGCGGTGGCGAAACAATTCAACATTTCTCGTGCTGACCAAGATGAGTTTGCTTTTCAATCGCACAACAAAGCCTTGAAAGCCCAAGCTGAAGGAAAATTTGACAACCAAATTGTACCTATTACAGTTGAGCAAACTTTTATCAATGAAAATGGTAAAAAAGAAACCAAATCGTATGTAGTAACTAAAGATGAAGGACCTAGAGCTGGTACTTCATTGGAAGCTTTGGCAGGTTTGCGTCCTGTTTTTGCTGCCGATGGAAGTGTAACCGCTGGTAACTCCTCTCAAATGAGTGATGGTGCTGCTTTCGTTTTGGTGATGAGCGAAGAAATGGTAAAGGAATTAAACATTCAGCCTATTGCCCGTTTGGTAAACTTTGCTTCTGCAGGTGTAGAACCAAGAATTATGGGAATTGGTCCAGTAAAAGCCATTCCAAAAGCCTTAAAACAAGCCGGATTGACACTAAATGACATCGATTTGATTGAGCTAAATGAGGCTTTTGCTTCTCAAGCTTTAGCAGTAACTAGAGAACTTAACTTAAATCCTGACATCATCAACGTAAACGGAGGAGCAATTGCTTTAGGTCACCCTCTAGGTTGTACAGGTGCTAAACTTTCGGTTCAATTATTCGACGAAATGAAACGCAGAGGCAACAAATACGGAATTGTTTCTATGTGCGTAGGTACAGGACAAGGAAGTGCGGGGATTTTCGAGTTGGTGTAAAAGCCCTCTATCCCTTCCTCTATGTAGGAATTAATATAATGCATTCAATTAAAAAAAAATAGTTTAACAATTTATACCCTACTTACCCCTAGTAGGAATTCCCATAAAGCTTACTCCACATTCGTGGTTTGGGTGCTTGGGTTAGGGGGCTACTATGAGCAATAAAACAAGAGGTGGTCAATTCATCGTAAAAGAAACAAAATGTGAAGATATTTTCACACCAGAAGATTTTAATGAAGAGCAGTTAATGATGCGTGACTCTGTAAAAGAGTTCGTAGACAAAGAATTATGGGCGCACAAAGATCGCTTTGAGAAAAAAGATTACGCTTACACCGAAGAAACTATGCGTAAAGCAGGTGAACTAGGTTTACTTGGCGTAGCTGTTCCAGAAGCTTACGGTGGTTTAGGAATGGGATTCGTATCGACTATGTTGGTTTGTGACTATATCTCTGGAGCTACTGGTTCATTTTCAACTGCATTTGGAGCACACACAGGTATTGGAACTATGCCAATAACATTGTACGGAACAGAAGAACAAAAATTAAAATACGTTCCAAAATTGGCTTCAGGTGAGTGGTTTGGTGCATATTGTTTAACTGAGCCAGGAGCTGGATCAGATGCAAACTCAGGAAAAACAAAAGCAGTTTTATCTGAAGACGGAAAATATTATTCTATCACAGGACAAAAAATGTGGATTTCAAACGCAGGATTTTGTTCGCTTTTCATTGTTTTCGCTAGAATTGGCGATGACAAAAACATTACAGGTTTCATCGTAGAAAACGATCCTGCTAACGGAATTTCTATGAATGAAGAAGAGCATAAATTAGGAATTCGTGCTTCTTCTACTCGTCAGGTATTCTTTAACGAAACCAAAGTTCCTGTAGAAAACATGTTGTCTGAAAGAGGAAACGGATTCAAAATTGCAATGAACGCCTTGAACGTAGGACGTATCAAATTGGCAGCAGCTTGTTTGGATGCACAAAGAAGAGTTATCTCTGGTGCAGTAAACTATTCTAATGAAAGAATTCAATTCAACACTCCTATTTCTCAATTTGGAGCTATCCGTTCTAAATTAGCTGAAATGGCTACTTCATGCTACGCAGGTGAAAGTGCCTCTTACCGTGCAGCTAAAGATATCGAAGACAGAATCGCAGAACGTGAAGCTGCAGGATCTACGCATCAAGAAGCAGAATTAAAAGGGGTTGAAGAATATGCTATCGAGTGTTCTATCTTGAAAGTAGCCGTTTCTGAAGACGTTCAAAACTGTACTGATGAAGGAATTCAAATTTTTGGTGGAATGGGATTCTCTGAAGACACTCCTATGGAAAGCGCTTGGAGAGATGCTCGTATCGCACGTATTTACGAAGGTACCAACGAAATCAACCGTATGTTATCAGTGGGTATGCTAGTTAAAAAAGCAATGAAAGGACACGTAGATTTGTTAGGACCAGCTTCTGAAGTACAAGCAGAATTAATGGGAATTCCTTCTTTCGAAACGCCTGATTATTCTGAATTATTTGCTGAGGAGAAAGAAATGATTGGCAAATTGAAAAAAGCGTTCTTGATGGTTGCTGGTGGAGCGGTTCAAAAATACGGTCCAGACTTAGACGGTCACCAACAATTGCTAATGGCTGCTGCAGATATCCTTATCGAAATCTATATGGCTGAAAGTACCATTTTGAGAACAGAAAAATTAGCTAAAACGAAAGGTGAAGCTGCTGTAAAAGAACAAATCGCTATGGCTCAATTGTACTTATACAAAGCAGTAGACATCATTACTCAAAAAGGAAAAGAAGGAATCGTATCTTTTGCCGAAGGCGATGAGCAACGCATGATGTTAATGGGACTTCGTCGTTATACTAAATATACAAACATGCCAAATGTGATAGGTTTAAGAGAAATAATTACATCAAAACTAGTAGCTGAAAACGCCTACTGTTTCTAAGACTTTTTTTTAGTTTTTATTTGTTTAAAAAAGTCGGCTTGTGTGGTACAAGTCGGCTTTTTTATTGCTACAAAAAACACAAATCTGCAAATTAACCATTTAAAAAAGGGTAACAATTTCCAAATTTATGGTACTGTTTCTAAACTAATGTTTCTTAGATAATGTACGATAGGAAAGATAAAAGCTAACCAAAGTCAAGCATGAAGCCAAGAAAAAAGGAGCGCCTGGCACATGAAACGTACTGTTTTTGGCGGTAGCAAAAGCAAACAAATTGGTCATTAATAAAGGACCAAACACTCCACACAAACTCATTAAACTTGTAAGGGCACCTTGTAATTCTCCTTGCTCATTGGCGGGCACTTGGCTCGAAATAACGCCTTGTATACTTGGTCCAGCAATTCCTCCCAAACAATAAGGAATCAGGAAAGCAAACATCATCCAGCTTTCTGATGCTAATCCGAAAAGCAATAACCCAAGAGCTGAAAATGACATTCCTAAGTAAATGGATTTGACTTGACCCAAACGTGGAATAATTTTTCGAATCAAAAATCCTTGAACAAAAGCGACTAAAACTCCAACGACAGCTAGTGAATATCCTACGATTTCAGCAGTCCAATTGAATTTATACATAGTGTAAAATGACCAATTGGATTGTACGGCATGCGAAGCAATAAAAGTGAGTACTAATGAAATAACCAAACCTGAAACCACAGGATACTTTCTTAAATTTTTCAAAGAACTAATAGGATTCGCGCGCTTCCATTCAAAAGCCCTACGATTGTCTTTTGACAAGGATTCAGGCAAAACAAAATAACCATAAATTACATTCAACAGTGTAAGTCCAGCAGCAATCAAAAAAGGAACATTAGTTCCCCATTTGCTACTTATACCTCCAATTACAGGGCCTATAATAAATCCCAAACCAAAAGCTGCTCCAATTAGTCCAAAATTCTGTGCTCTTTTTTCTGGTGAGCTAATATCGGCAATATAAGCAGTAGCCGTGCTAAAACTCGCGCCCATAATTCCAGCTATAATTCTCCCAACAAAAAGCCAGGCAATAGAAGGCGCAAAGGCATGAAAAATATAATCTAAACCCAATCCAAAAAGCGAAAGTAATAAGATAGGACGTCTCCCAAATCGATCACTTAGTCCTCCTAAAATTGGAGAGAAAATAAATTGCATGATGGCAAAAGAAAACAACAACCACCCTCCATATTTGGAAGCTTCATTGATACCAAGACCCGTTAAATTTTCAATTAGTTTTGGTACAATTGGAATAATAATTCCAAGACCAATAACATCAACTAAAACAGTAATAAAAATAAACAGTAAGGCATTATTGGGTGTGGTCTTCATAAAAAAAGATAGAATTAAAAAGGTAAAAATAGCATTTAAAAGCCAGCTCGTATACTATTCATATTTTTAAAATTGCGAGTAATAAAATCAAAGGCTGCCGTCATAATACCTCCCATTGATTTAGCATTTTTGAAGTTCAAATCATGTGTATAATTGTACAACTCCATTTTCAATTGGTTTAAATGCTCAACTGGAGCTAAAGTTTCACCAGACATAATTTGCACTAATCTTTTTATTCTATTTTCAGAAGATTGGATTCTCTTAGCCATTGCAGAGCGCTCTTCCTTTTTATACTGTTCTATAGAACTTTCTTGAAGCTTGTCTTTTACTAGCAAAATCATTGGATAATTTTCTTTAAAGAACTGAGGGCGGTAGACTTTAAAATTTCCTTCGTAACACTGTTGATCAAAATCTATAGCTCGAATCTTATACACTACTTGATCAAAATCATGCGTGGGTACAATTACATAATTGTAGGCTCTCATATCCCCTAACAATCGAATCATGCAACGTTCATTAAACTTAACAAACTCTTTAGCAATTTGAGCTTTGGCAGTTTCCGTACAATCTTTCAACAGATTTTTCATGAATACATCCCCGGGAATCCCCATAATATGCTCTTCGATTAACGTATCCTTATAAACCAAAAAATTGATTTTATCAGGAGATAAAATATGTTCAAATTCAAGACCATAGACTCTAGAAGCATCCGCTTTTTTGATATAAAAATGGGTATAGTTATCATTAAGAATATTACGCACTTTCACACGAAAGGGTTTAGAATTTCCAAAAGTGCAATAATCTATACAATCGACTGTTAGAAACTTTATGATATTCAAATTTCCATCAGAATGCAGTAAAGAATAGATTTTCATCAAAGTCAAATCGATTTCATTGCGCTCAAATTCGTTATAATACACTCGTATCCAAAGCGTATCATTGTTGTTTTTATCATACACATTTATTGAACCCGAAAAACGCAACAAATCATCATAAAAAATAGGAACTTTAGAAATGCGTTCAAATCGTTCCAAATATTCCATTAAAGGTTTGTTTATTGGGTAGGACGGTTTTTTAAAAACCATTAATGGCTCGCTCATAGGTCTGTCTTTTCTACAAATTTACAGTATTTTCTATTTCAAAAGTAACAAATTACGAATTGGCTCGTCCTACATAAAACTAAATAACTAAAAACTTGGAAACGATACTAACCATCAAAAACCTCAACAAACGCTACGGAAGAATCCAAGCGTTAAAAAACGTTTCTTTTGAAATTAAAAAAGGCAATGTTTACGGAATCTTAGGCCCCAACGGAAGTGGTAAATCAACCACACTAGGTATTACACTCAACGTAGTAAATGCTACTTCAGGAGAATACCAATGGTTTGATGGAGCACTAGAAACACATGAAGCTTTAAAAAAAGTAGGAGCTATTATCGAGCGTCCTAATTTTTATCCCTATATGACAGCATACGAAAATCTCAAACTTGTATGCAAAATTAAAAACATCAATTATTCCAAAATAGAAGAAAAATTAGAACTGGTAGGACTTATCGAGAGAAAAGACAGTAAATTCAGTACGTTTTCTTTAGGGATGAAACAGCGCTTGGCCATTGCCTCTGCTTTACTCAACGATCCCGAAATTTTAATTCTAGACGAACCCACTAATGGTCTCGACCCACAAGGAATTCACCAAATTCGTGACATCATAAAAAAAGTAGCTAGTTTAGGGACAACTATCCTTTTGGCCTCGCATCTTTTGGATGAAGTAGAAAAAGTATGCTCACATGTAGTGGTTTTGAGAAAAGGAGAAATTTTGTACGCTGGTTTGGTAGACGGAATGGCTGCCAATGAAGGCTTTTTTGAACTTGAAGCAGATGACAATACTAAACTTAAAACAGTGCTTGCTACACATCCGGCAGTGGATAAAATTGCTGCAGAAGAAAACAAAGTATTAGTCTATCTAAAAACTGACTTGAAAGCTTCGGACTTGAATCAGTATTTGTTTCAAAATGGCATTACGTTAAACCATTTAGTCAAACGAAAAAACAGTTTGGAGGAGCAATTCTTAGCATTAACCAAAAAATAGTTTTTTTATCTCTTAACCTTCCCAAAAAATACATTATGAAACGATTACTCTCTATAGAATTACAAAAAATCTGGCTCAACAAAGCCAGTAGAGTCCTTACGCTTACTTATTTCATATTACTTTCCTTCATTGCCTTGATTGCATCAATCAAATTTGATTTGGGTGTATTCAAGTTTCATTTGGCCGAAATGGGGATTTTCAACTTTCCATTTATTTGGCATTTTAATACCTATATCGCGGCCATCTTAAAATTCTTTTTGGCAATTGTCATTGTATCGATGATGGCCAATGAGTACAGTTATGGCACACTAAAACAAAACCTCATCGACGGAATGAGCAAAAAAGAACTAGTGCTTTCTAAATTTTTGACGGTAGTTGCTTTTGCCTTAGCTTCGACTGTATTTGTTTTTGTAATGAGTTTAATTTTGGGATTGTGTTTCTCTTCCTACACTGAGGTGAGCATCATTTTCTCTGATTTAGAATACGTCCTTGCCTTTTTTGTGAAACTAACAGGATTCTTTTCTTTGTGTTTGTTTCTTGGAATTTTAGTCAAACGTTCGGCTTTTGCCATAGGTTTTTTATTGGTTTTATCCATTGCAGAAGGAATTGCTAATGGTATTTTAACTTTTAAAATCTTTCCTGATAGCCCAATTGCGGGATATATTACCCAATTTTTCCCATTGGAAGCCATGTCGAATTTGATTGTAGAACCTTTTTCAAGATTATCGTTAGTAAAAACCATTGGAAGTCAAATTGGCGTTGAAAATACCAAAGACTATGGCGTAGCTTTTACAACTATTCTCATTGTGTTGGCTTGGGTTTGCATTCTTAATTTATTGTCTTACAAAATCTTAAAAAAGCGTGATTTATAGTATATTTGCTGTACTATGAAGATTAAATCCTTACTTTTTTTACTAGCTTTTTTTTGTTATTTTCAAAAAGCAAAAGCGCAATTTATCAAAGTAGACGATACGTTTAACACTCAACATTTAGTTGAAAAAGTATTGGTCAACAGTTCTTGTGCCCAAGTTTCGGATTTTAGTGAATCAGGCGACAACTTTACGCCTAGTAGAAAAAGTTTAGGTTTTTTTGATGCTAACGGTACTGCGTTCCCTTTTAAACAAGGGATCTTTTTGAGTACGTGGAGTAGTAACAATACTCCAGGTCCTTATGATAATCAAAGAGGAGGTGGTTCAAAAAATTGGGGTGGCGATGCAGATCTTGATGCTGCGCTTGGCATTTCGAGTATTAATGCTTCTGTCATAGAATTTGACTTTGTGCCTTTGACAGACTATGTTAGTTTCAATTATTTATTTGCTTCAAATGAATACCAATCGTACTTTCCTTGCGATTTCTCAGATGGATTTGCTTTTTTAATTAAAGAGAAAGGAAGTGCTGCCCCATACAAGAATTTAGCTGTTTTACCAGGAACAAATATTCCTGTATCATCAAAAATTGTCCATCCCCTGATCAATCCAGTTCAAAATGGTAGTGCTACATTTGAAGGTTGCCCGGCCAGCTATGAAAATTATTTTAACGGTTATAACACTTCTAATAGTCCTATTAATTATGCTGGACAAACCAAAGTATTGACGGCCGAAACTAAGGTTACTGCTGGAAAAACCTATCACATTAAATTAGTCGTTGCTGATGATCGAGAAGAAGTTTTTGACTCGGCGGTTTTTATTGAAGCAGGTAGCTTTAGCTCTAAAATCGATTTGGGACCTGATCGTTTGTTGGCCACCAATAACCCAGTTTGTTTTGGAGAATCATTCCTTTTAAACACCAATTTACCAGCAACAAATTCTTTTGAATGGTTTAGAAACGGAGTAAAAATTATAAGCGAAAACCAACCGACCTATCAAGTTACCTCAGCAGGAACCTACAGAGTAGATGTGGCTTTTTCACCAACTTGTATTATCTCTGAAGAAATTAAAATAGAATACGCCCCAGACTTGATTTTGAATAACAGCAGTTTGGTTCAATGTGATATTGATGCTGATGGTTTAACCATTTATGATTTAAGTACCACTGATGCCTATTTTAAAAGTAATGACACCAATATTACAAAAACAATTTGGCATCTCAGTCTAACAGACGCTCAGAATTCGAGCAATGCTATAACTAATTTAACTAGTTTCAGTAATACAAGTCCAAATCAAGTGCTTTATGTGAAGGCTAGCTCCAAGTATACTTGTTCTAAAATTGCAACAGTTACCATGAGTACCGCTACCACGGTTGTTCCAAGTCCTAGTCCAATTGCTATTTGTGATGAAGATGCGATACAAGATGGACTACATCCGTTTAATTTAGGAGCACTTGTAACACCACAGCTATTGAATGGTTTGCCCTCAGGTTTGGCAGCAGATTACTACCTTTCCTTTGCCGATGCCTTGGTAGAAAAGAACAAAATAGGACCTATTTTTACGAATACCCAAGCTTTTCAACAAACGATTTACACTCGAATTAAAAATGGTTTGGATTGTTACGGAATAACACCAGTTACCTTGGTGGTCAACACTTTTGACCCTGTCAATTTTGAAGAAGAAACTACCTTTCTATGTTCGGGAAGTAACCTAAATCTGAGTGTAGATTCGGGTTTTTCAAGTTATTTGTGGAATACTGGCGCTACTACAGCGGCAATTACTGTGCAGCAAGCGGGTACTTATACTATAACCGTAACTAACGATAAAGGCTGCAAAAAAACAAAAACATTCATCGTCAAAGCTTCTGAAAAAGCAACTTATGAGAATGCTACAGTAAAAGATTTTGCTGGGAATAAAAATTCCATTACAATAAATTATAAAGGGATAGGAAACTATGAATTTTCGTTAGATGGTACAAGCTATCAAGAAAACGCTACTTTTACCAATGTAGCTCCCGGTAGTTACACCATTAGTATCCGAGATAAAAATGGCTGTGGCATAACTACTAGTGATTTGATTTATGTATTGGACTACCCTCGTTTTTTTACCCCAAATGGTGATGGTTTTAATGATACTTGGAAAATCAATAATTTAGGTTCTCTTCCGCAATCGAGAATCGTGATTTTTGACCGTTATGGAAAACTACTTAAGGAATTAACTACTGCAGACGATTCCTGGAACGGTACCTTTACTGGTGCACCTTTACCTTCGGATGATTATTGGTTTCAACTTATCTTTGCAGATGGTAAAATCATCAAAGGACATTTTAGTTTAAAACGATAATTTCTTCACTCTTTTATAAAAAAAATTGCTTTTCGTGCAAAAAACATAAAAAAAGAGGTCATGAGTTTGCATAAAAACTCGTAAATAATTCTTTTTGGTACTCTTTTTTAATCCACTTATTAAACCTATTTTTGGTTTTATAATCTAAAAATCAATTGTATTGATGTTTGCCAGTAATCTATATCTTAACTTTTAGCCCCGGTAGTAGCGGCATCCTTTTCCTTTTTTCTTTAAAAAGGAAAAGATACAGCGGATAACGGGACGATGTTGCCTAAGAATGCCTATTGTTACTGCTCCTAAAAAAAGAAATATTTTGATTTGGCAAAACCATAAATCAAGCTTTTAACTACCCTATGAAGAACCTTTTTTCCTTTATTTTTCTATTTTTTGTTGTGACTTCGCAAGCACAGTTTAGTAAAACGCATTACTTACCTCCTATCACAGCTCAGTCAAGTGTGGTGGAAGACCATTACATTTATATTTCTACTCCAAATACCACAAATGTTCCTTTTAAAATCATTGAGAATGGTGGTAATGTGATTGCAGGTGTGGTGAATAATTTGAATCCCTATCGCTATTTTATTGGGACAGGAGATTTTACGCAATTGTTTACTCCAAAAAATAGCATTGGAATTGTAAAAAACAAAGGGTATGTAATTGAAGCTGAAGATTTGGTGTATGCTAATATTCGAGTGAATGCGGCAAGAAATGGTAATGATGGTTATAACCATGCTGGGGGAATGGTCTCGAAGGGAAATAGCGCTTTGGGTAAAACATTCCGTTTAGGAGCAATGTTAAATCCTTTATATGATACTACACTATTGAATTTTGCATCTATATTAGCGACTGAAAACGGAACTAAAGTTACGATTTCGAATTTGCCTATTGGAACTATTTTGACCAATGGTACCGTAATCAATGGACCAATAACGGTGACCCTTAACAAAAATGACAGCTATGTTTTGGCTCTAGAAAACAATAATGCTGGTGGTACCCCATCAAATAGTGCTAAAATGATTGGCGCCTTGGTAGAATCAGATAAAGCGGTGGCTGTTAACGCGGGTTCATTTTGTGGAAGTAATAGTACCGTTTTAAGTATGAATCAAAATGGCCAACTTGTCCCTGTGGGTAGAGATGTAGGATTTGATCAAATTGTACCTATTGAACGCACGGGAACCGAATACATTTTTGCCAAAGGGTTAGGAACCGATGAATTGGAACGGGTTTTATTGGTAGCACACACAGACCAAACCCAAGTATTTTTAAATGGTGGTGTAACACCTTATGTTACTTTAAATAAAGGAGGATATGTAGCGATTGATGGAACCAATTTCATCAATGGTAGTATGTATGTTACCACTTCAGAAAAAGTATTTGCTTATCAAAGTATCGGGGGGCTAGCTCAAGGCTTTTTACCAAATGGAAGTCCTAATAATCCCCCTGCTAATCAAAATATGTTTTTTGTACCGCCTTTGAATTGTTCTACACCAAACGTGGTGGATAACATTCCAAATATTCAGGAAATTGGTAATATTGTTTATACTGGTGGATTGAATATCATTACTGAAACTGGGGCGACGGTTTTAATTAATAACAGTCCTATTGGAAGCAGTCCTCAAACTATCACTGGAAATCCAAACTTTGTAAAATACACTGTTTCTGGACTAAATGGAAATATAGCCGTAAAATCAACCAAACAAGTGTATGTTTCTTATTTTGCGACTAACGGAGCGGCAACCTATGGCGGTTACTATTCTGGTTTTGATTTAAAACCAGAAATTGTTTCGGACAAACTTGCTATTGGAACATCATCTTGTATTCCTAATGTTGTTTTAAAAATTAGTAGTTTATCGGCTTATGATACCTTTCAATGGTACAAAGATGATGTAGCAATTCCGTTGGCTACTACCAACACCTATACACCTACTACACCAGGTTATTATCAAGTTAGGGGAAGTATTTCTGGATGTTTGAGCGATGTTTTTTCAGATAAAATCCCTGTGAGTGATTGCGCCAAAGACGATGATAATGATGGTACAAACAACAACATTGATATTGACTGGGACAATGATGGATTGCTTAACACCGTAGAGAGTAGCTCTACCTTTTTTAACCAAAGTAACACGCTTTCGGCTAGTAACTTTAACGCGACAGTAACTGGCTCCGGAACTATAACGGGCTATCCTGTTTATGGTTTTGTTTCGGATGTTCCAGCGGGTAAAAACAATCCTACTACTTATACAATCAACTTTATAAAACCTGAAACTGTTGATTTTCGTTATATAGCTGATGGCAACGTTCAAACCACTCCTACTGGAGATTTTGCTAATGGAGATGGAGATTTTGTGGTAAGTGCACCTACGAATCAAACTTTAACGATTAAAGATCCCTTTGGTGATTTGCTGATTGACACCAATTATGATGGTATTTACGAAAGTGGCATAAAAGAATTTACATCATTTGAAATTCGTTTCCGATTTAAAAGTACAACAGCAGTTCCTGCAGGGGGTGCACGTTTTACCATTCAAGGTTATAAAGTTGATAGTTTAACTTTTAAGCATTTCAACCTTTCAGAAACAGTAACTAACCGAGCCGCTTTTTATATAGGACAAACTGTAGACCAAGACTCGGATTTAGACACTATTCCTGATGCATTAGACATTGATAGCGATAATGATGGAATTCCTGATAGTATTGAAGCACAAGGAAAAGGATTCAAATCATTCTCTGGTGTAGATACCAACAAAGACGGTTTGGATGATGCATTTGAACCAGGATTAGTTGCTATTAATTCTGATTCAGATGTGAATGGAACATTCTATTTTGTAAAAGATGTACTCGATTTAGATAGTGATAATGACGGTATTTATGATTTGGATGAAGCTGGTCATAATGCAAACGATGCCAACAAAGATGGCAAAGTAGATGGAAATGTAGGTTTAAATGGTTTATTAGACAGTTTAGAAACCACTCCAGATAGCGGAAAATTAAAATACACCATAGCTGATTCTGATGCGGACGGTAACTTTAATTATTTTGAATTAGAAAGTGATGATGATGGTTGCAAAGACGTCATCGAAGCTGGCTTCCTAGATAGTGACGCAGATGGATTATTAGGAAATAGTCCTGTAACGGTAAATGACAAAGGGATTGTTACATCGGGTACTGGATATACTACTCCAAATGCCAATTATACTATTGGAGCACCCATTGTCATTACTACGCAACCTAGCAACAAATCTCAATGTTTATTGCAAAGTACTACTTTTGAAGTGGTATCTAATGCAGACAGTTTCCAATGGGAATTGAGTACTGATGGAACAACTTGGACTACACTAATCAATAACGCAAATTATTCAGGTGTTACAACTAAAACACTACAAGTCAATAGCATTGCCGCAAGTATGAATGGCTATATTTATCGTGTGCAATTGAACAGAGTAGGAAACTCATGTGGTTTAACTTCTACAGTGGCAACATTAACCACATTAGCACTTCCAACTGTCGCCTCAAGTATCACGTTGAAACAATGTGATGATAACATTGATGGTATCTCTGATTTTAATCTCACCGAAAAAAATAGTTTCATTAGTACAAATTATCTTAACGAAATGTTTACTTATTTCAAAACTGCTGCTGGAGCTACAAACAATGATGCGGCAACAAAAATTGCTGACCCAACCAAATATACCAGTGGTATAGGAAGCGTTTGGGCTAGAGTAGAAAACACCAATGGTTGCTTCAGTACAAGTGAAATAAAATTAATCGTTTCAGCTACACAAATTCCAGCCTCTCTTCAGCGCAATTTTGTAGTTTGCGATGATTATGTAGATGCTGCAAATGACGACAGAGACGGAATCGCCACCTTTAATTTTAGTAGTGTAACTGCCGATATTCAACTATTGTTACCTTCTCCATCTACAGCTTACACTATAAAATATTTCCCAACACAAGCTGATGCTTTGGCTGAAACTAATGAAATAACGAATACCACTTCCTACAGAAATACCATAGTAAATCAACACCCTATTTATGTAAGAGTAGATTCTAATCTAGACAACGCTTGTTTTGGCTTAGGAAATTATGTGACACTAACCGTTGAAAAATTACCCGTTGCCAATCCAATTACAGATTACAAAGAATGTGATGAAATTAGCAATGATGGCATTTTTACATTCAATACGGCTACCTTGCAAACCGATTTGTTAAAAGGACAAACCAATGTGGCAGTTACCTATTTTGACGAAAATAATAATCCGTTGCCCAGTCCGTTTCCTTCTAATTTTTCGACTAAATCACAAACGATAAAAGCTCGAGTGACCAACACTATTACCAACACCAACAATGGTATTCCGTGTTATGACGAAACAACCATCAAATTTATCGTAGACGTTCATCCCGTAGCCAATGCAGTAACTATTCCTGCTGCTTGTGATGATGCCAACCCTAGTGATACCGATGGGCTAAATGCTTTTGATACCAGCACTATAGAAAGCCAATTATTAAATGGTCAAACTGGAATGGTGGTTCGTTATTTTGATGCTAACAATACTCCTTTACCAAGTCCATTGCCTAATCCTTTTATCACCGCTACGCAAAATGTTAGAGCAACGGTTGAAAATCCAAAGAACACCACTTGCATAGAAGAAACCCTATTATCGTTTGTAGTTAATCCATTGCCCAATATTAATTTGAATACCGATGGGTCGGAAGATACCTTGGTATGTACAAATTTACCGACCTTTTCGGTACAACTCAACGCTGGAATTAATGATGGAAGCCCAATAACTAATTACACCTATGTTTGGAAAAAAGACGGAACTGTACTATCTGGGCAAACAAATTACACTTTGAATGTTAATAGCGAAGGGCTCTATACCGTTGATGTTACTAATCTAGAAGGATGTAGCAGAACTAGAACAATAAAAGTAACCGCCTCTGACATTGCCAAAATCGAATCGGTTGAGATTATTGATTTGACTGATGTAAACAAAGTTGCAATCAATGTTAGTGGTCAAGGAGATTATGAGTACAGTTTAGATGACGCCTCAGGTCCATTTATTTCTTCAAATGTGTTTGAGAACATTCCTTCTGGAATTCACACAATTTATGTAAATGATAAAAACGGATGTGGAATTGTAAGTAAAGAAGTGGCCGTGGTTGGAGCACCCAAATACTTCACTCCAAACGGAGATGGATACAATGATTATTGGAACGTAAAAGGAACCAATACCGCCGCCAACTCGAAATCTGTGATTCGTATTTTTGACCGATACGGTAAATTGCTCACACAAATTTTCCCGAACAGTAATGGTTGGGACGGAACCTTTAATGGTCAGCCCTTACCTTCAGATGACTATTGGTACACAGTCGTACTCGAAGATGGTCGAGAAATCAAAGGGCATTTTGCTCTGAAACGATAATAATAATTCAGCAATCAATTGTTTGCAAATAAAATATAAACTACCATCGTTTGCGTAAAGATTTTTTCTAAAATAAAAGTTAAGATCACTTTTGATTAATTGTTTTATCGGTAAATTTAGGAGTGTTGTATTAATATCTATTAAAAACAGAGAATACTACAAAAGAACACTCCTAAATTAATCCGATTACAATGAAAAAACTAGCACTTCTCTTTATTCTAATTACCACTTCAATTCAAGCACAAATCCAACGCATTGAGCCAGCCAATTGGTGGGTGGGAATGAAACTCAATCAAATCACTTTATTGGTCTACGGAAACAATATCCAAGATTTAGAACCTACAACAAAATACGAAGGAGTAAGTATCGTAAAAACAGAAAAAGTTGAGAATCCAAACTATCTTTTTGTGACAATCAACATTGCTCCCGATACTAAAGTTGGAAAAGCTAAAATTGACTTCAAGAAAAAGGGGAAAACTTTCATTACTAAAGATTTTCCTTTATTAGCAAGAGAAAACAACAGCGCCTTCAGAGAAAGTTTCTCTAACAAAGATGTAATTCTCTTAATAATGCCTGATCGCTTTGCTAATGGTAATCCCAAAAACGATAACCTGCCCGGTAGTTTAGAAAAAGCCAATCGCGCTGACGAAAGCGGAAGGCACGGTGGTGACATTCAAGGAATTATTAACAATTTAGATTACATTCAATCGCTTGGGTATACTCAAATTTGGAATACACCGCTTGCAGAAAACAATATGCCAAAGTATTCCTATCACGGTTATGCTGCTACCGATTTTTATAAAATTGACCCTCGCTATGGCACCAATGAAGATTTTAAAAGACTCGTACAAGAAGCTAAAAAAAGAAACATAGGCTTGATTTGGGATGTTGTTTTAAATCATTGTGGTTCTGAATATTACTTCATCAAAGACATGCCAATGAAAGATTGGGTTAATTTTCCTGATACCAAAACAAGAACCAATCACTTGAAATCGACGCTTTTGGATCCTTATGCCACCGAAGAAGATAAAAAAGGCTATACTGATGGATGGTTTGATGGACATATGCCCGATTTAAACCAAAAAAACCCATTGATGGCGAGTTTCTTGATTCAAAACACCATTTGGTGGGTGGAATATGCAGGTCTTTCTGGATTTAGAGAAGACACTTTTTCGTATGCTGACAAAGATTTCTTGGCAAAATGGACCAAAACCATTCTTGAAGAGTATCCCAACTTTAATATCGTAGGTGAAGAAATGACACATGTCACAGAAATCGCTGCCTATTGGCAAAAAGACAAAAAAAATGTTGACGGATACCAATGCTATTTGCCATCCTTAATGGATTTTGCTTTAACCGATAATTTGGTAAAAGCCTTGAACAATAAAAATGATTGGGAATCAACATGGAAAGAAGTATACAGAGGTATGGGGCAAGATTACCAATTTCCGAACCCCAATAATTTGCTGATTTTTCCAGACAATCACGATATGGACCGAATTTATACAAGATTACAACACAATCTGGACCATTGGAAATTAGCCATGACCTTATATGCAACTATGCGAGGAATTCCGCAAATGTATTATGGCACTGAATTATTGTACAGACAAGAAAAACCAGGTAATGATGGATTCAGAAGGGTCGATTTTTATGGAGGTTGGGAAGGAGATTCCAAAAATGCTGTTACAGGAAAAGGATTAACTAGTGAAGAAGTAGAGGCACAAAAATTCTTTACCCATCTTTTCAATTGGAGAAAAGCAGCCACCGCTATTCACAATGGAAAATTCAAACATTATGCACCCGAAAAAAATGACGCTTACGTCTATTTCCGATACAACGACACTCAAAAAATAATGGTGATTTTGAATAAAAACGATAAAAAAATCACATTGGATATGAAAACCTATCAAGATATGATTCCTTCCATTTTCAATGCAAAAGATGCGCTAAGTGGTAAGGAAATAAATGTGAATGGAACGCTAGAAGTAGCCCCAAAATCGGCCTTGATTCTAGAAATTAAATAGCATAACAATGAAAAAACAGCTTACCATTTTCTTGGTTCTCTTTTTGATGTTTGCCGCAACAGCACAAGTACAAGTCACTTCAGGCAAAGTACAGCGTTTTGAAAATTTCAAATCAAAACTAATTGATGCCCGAAACATTGATGTTTGGCTACCCGATGGGTATTCTGAAAAAGAAAAATATGCCGTTTTGTATATGCATGACGGTCAAGCGTTATACGATACACAAAGCACTTGGAATAAACAAGCTTGGGAAATTGACGAAGTAGCTGGAAAATTAATTGCAGAGGGAAAAGCTCAAAAATTTATTGTCGTAGGCATTTGGAACAACGGCGCAAAACGCCACCCAGAATATTTTCCTCAAAAACCTTTTGAAAATTTGACTCAAATTCAAAGAGACACAGTCACAGCTCAATTACAAAAAGCAGGTAGAACCAAGGACATCTTTAAACCGTATTCTGATTTGTATCTTCAGTTTTTGGTTACTGAGGTAAAACCCTTTATCGACAAGACATTCTCTACAAAAAAGGACCAAAAAAATACTTTTGTTGCTGGTTCCAGTATGGGAGGACTTATTTCGATGTATGCTATTTGTGAATATCCAAAAGTTTTTGGAGGTGCTGCTTGTTTATCTACGCATTGGCCAGGTACCTTTTCTTCAAACAATAATCCAATTCCAAATGCCTTTGTAGCGTACCTCAAAAAGAAGCTTCCCAATCCAAAAGACCATAAAATCTACTTCGATTATGGCGACCAAACCTTGGATGCGATGTACAAACCATTACAAGAAAAAGTAGATGTTGTGATGAAAGCCAAAGGTTTTACCAACAAAAACTGGGAAACCAAATTCTTCCCCGGAGAAAACCATTCGGAAGTAGCGTGGGCGAAGCGATTGGATATTCCACTATTGTTTCTTTTAAAAAATTAAATCAAAAATGTTAAAACTCCTATTTCTCTTCTTTGGAATAAGTAGCCTCGCTTTTTCACAAAACACAAGCCTTACTGTTACTGTCACAGGAATAAAAAACAACACTGGAAAGCTTACTGCAGAAGTCTATAACTCGAAAGGAAAGTTTTTAAAAAGTGCTTTTAAAACCACTTCTTCAACTATCAAATCCAATTCGGTTACTATTGTTTTTAATGATTTACCCAAATCCGAATACACTGTTATGGTATATCACGACGAAAACAACAATGGAAAATTGGATAAAAACTTTATCGGAATGCCAAAAGAAGCCGTAGCTTGTTCCAATAATGCGAAAGGTTTTATGGGACCTCCAAAATATGAGGATGCCAAGTTTTCTCTTATGGCTGACTCGAAAGTTACAATTAAAATGAATGATAAGCTATAATTTCTAATGGTATCAATATTGTGTTAGGGATAGCAGCGGTATCCTTTTTGGGGCTTTTTTCTAGCCCCAAAAAGATATAGCGGATAGCCCGGCCCGCCTTTTTCTGGCGGGAAACACCATAAAAAAATCCCAAACTCCATTGACTCTGGAATTTGGGATTTTAAGTATTGTATTTGAAAAGAATTAGATTTTATATCTTTTTCTATCTGTTTCAGACAAGTAAATCTTACGTAAACGTAATGATTTTGGAGTTACCTCAACATATTCATCTTTTTGGATGTACTCCAAAGCTTCTTCTAAAGAGAATTTAATCGCTGGGATAATTCTTGCTTTATCATCTGCACCTGAAGAACGTACGTTAGATAACTTTTTAGTTTTAGTAACGTTAACTGTCATATCATCACTACGAGTGTTTTCACCAATTACCTGACCTTCGTAGATATCCTCGTTAGGGTCAACAAAGAATTTACCTCTGTCTTGTAATTTATCGATAGAATAAGGAATTGCTTTTCCGTTTTCCATAGAAATCAATGAACCGTTGTTACGTCCTGGAATTTCACCTTTGAAAGGTTCATAACCAATAAAACGGTGTGACATAATGGCTTCACCAGCAGTTGCAGTCAACAATTGGTTACGTAAACCTATGATACCACGAGAGGGAATGTTGAATTTTACAATCATACGCTCTCCTTTTCCTTCCATAGATAACATTTCACCTTTACGGATAGAAACAAACTCTACAGCTCTACCTGAAAGATTTTCTGGTAAATCGATAGTTAATTCTTCAACTGGTTCACATTTTACACCATCAATTTCTTTAATGATAACTTGTGGTTGACCAATTTGTAATTCGTATCCTTCTCTTCTCATCGTTTCGATTAACACTGACAAGTGCAATACACCACGACCAAAAACCATAAATTTATCTGCAGAATCAGTCTCACCTACTTTCATAGCCAAGTTTTTCTCTAATTCTTTAGTCAAACGTTCTCTAATATGTCTAGAAGTTACAAATTTTCCTTCTTTACCAAAGAAAGGAGAATCGTTAATAGTAAACAACATACTCATTGTTGGCTCATCAATTGCGATGGTTTGTAAAGCTTCTGGATTTTCAAAATCAGCAATGGTATCTCCAATTTCGAAACCTTCTACTCCAACAATAGCACAAATATCACCTGCAACAACTTGAGCCACTTTTTTACGTCCAAGACCTTCAAAAGTATGTAATTCTTTAATTCTTGATTTGATTACTTTACCATCTCTTTTTACCAAAGAAATAGGCATTCCTTCGTTCAAAACACCTCTTTCCAAACGACCAATCGCAATACGACCAGTAAATGAAGAGAAATCTAAAGAAGTAATCAACATTTGTGGTGTTCCCTCAGACACTTTTGGTGCAGGAACATTCTCAATTACCATATCCAACAAAGGCTCGATGTTTTCTGTTTGATTTTTCCAATCATCAGACATCCAGTTGTTTTTAGCAGAACCGTAAACCGTTGGGAAGTCTAATTGCCATTCTTGTGCACCCAATTCAAACATCAAGTCAAAAACTTTTTCGTGAACTTCTTCTGGAGTACAGTTTTCTTTATCAACTTTATTGATAACTACACATGGTTTTAATCCCAAATCGATTGCTTTTTGCAATACGAAACGAGTTTGAGGCATTGGTCCCTCAAAAGCATCTACTAGTAAACAAACACCGTCTGCCATGTTCAATACACGTTCTACTTCACCACCAAAATCCGCGTGACCAGGAGTATCAATAATATTGATTTTAGTTCCTTTATATTCAACTGATACGTTTTTTGATGTAATAGTAATCCCTCTTTCACGCTCTAAGTCGTTATTATCAAGAATTAAATCACCTGTGTTTTCGTTGTCACGAAATAATTGACAGTGATACATAATTTTATCAACCAAAGTGGTTTTACCGTGATCGACGTGGGCAATAATTGCAATGTTTCTAATAGATTCCATCTGTGATTTTTTGTGGGTGCAAATGTACACTTTATTTTCATATAAAAAACTTTCGAACACGGTTTCCTAAAACAATGAATAACAAGCAGTTCATTATTTGTCATTTTTAAGAAACAAAGTTTTGTAACAGAAATTTAAAATTCTAACAAATAAATTATTTATATTTGATTAATGAGAAGTAAAACCAACCAAATAATTAGTATTTTCATTCTTTTCTCCATATTTATGGCCATAATTTGGCATAAATTCTCAAACAATCTTCAACTTGAAAATCCTTACTATTACAACCTTATCAAAGATGTTATTTTTATCTTATTTGTAGGTTTATTATTTCGATATATTTTATACAAAAACGAAAAACGCAATAGTAGAATTTTAGAAAAAATAAAATCCAACAATAACGAAATAAAAGAATCTAACGAGAAATACGATATTGTATCAAAAGCCACTAGTGATACGATTTGGGATTGGAAAATACAAGAGGATACTATAACTTGGAATAAAGGAATTGAAACTATTTTTGGCTACACCCAGGAAGAGGTTGGCAATAATTCTGCGTGGTGGTTCGATAAAATTCATCCTGAAGACAGTATAAAAATGTCGGTAAAACTCTATTCATTTATTGAACAAAAATCAGAAAAATGGCAAGACCAATACCGTTTTAGATGTGCTGACAACACCTATAAATATGTACTAGATAGAGGCTTTCTTTTAAAAGACAAAAAAGGCAGAGCTCATCGAATGATTGGAGCCATTCAAGACATAACCAAACAAAAAAAGGAAGAGGAAAATCTTAAATTATTAGAAACTGTTGTTACCCAAACCAAAGATGCCATTGTAATTACCAAATCAGATTCAAACAGCGAAACATTCCCAAATATAATATATGTAAACAATGCTTTTTGCGCCATGACTGGCTACAAGTCAAAAAAAGTATTATCAAAACCATTCAACCCCTTCAATACTGAAGAGCTAGATAGTCATGAATATGAAAAATTCATTGCTGCAATTGCAGAAAAAAGAGAATGTCAGATAGAAACTTTAACCAAAAAGAAGAATAAAGAAGAATATTGGGTGCGCTTTTCTATGATTCCAATTTATAACTCAGACAACGAACTCTCCCATTGGATTTCTATTCAAAAAGATGTAACCGAGGAAAGAAAACAAGAAAAGGAAAAAGAGCAACTAATTCGAGAATTAACACAAAACAATAAGGATTTAAAACAATTTTCATACATAACCTCTCATAATCTTAGAGCTCCATTATCAAATCTTATAGGGCTTTTAAATTTAATCGAAGACATCCCTATTAACGACTCTGAACTACTAGAAATAATTAATGGTTTTAAAAAATCGACACATCTTTTAAACGAAACTATAAATGATTTAGTAAAAATCATCGTAATCAAAGACAAAATATCCATTCAAAAAGAAAACGTAACAATCAATGAAGTTGTAGAACATGTTTTTAGTCAACTCAAATTTCAAATTGAGCAATCAAAACCCATACTCAAACTAAATTTTGATGAAGCAGATATAATTTACACCAATAAAGCGTATCTTGAAAGCATTTTAATCAACTTGTTAACGAATTCCATTAAATACAAATCGGAAACAAAAAAGTTAAAAATTTCAATTACAATTAAAAAAACAAACAATTCGACCATATTAAAATTTAAAGACAACGGCATAGGAATTGACCTTAAACGAAATTCAGAACATATTTTTGGTTTGTATCAAAGATTCCATGATTATCCTGATAGCAAAGGATTAGGCCTCTATTTAGTAAAATCTCAAATAGAATCATTAGGCGGTACAATAGCCATTGAAAGCGAAGTAAACAAAGGGACAGAGTTCACCTTAACCTTTTAAACAAAAGAAAATGTATAACACCATTTTTTGCATAGATGACGACCCAATTTCATTAATGATTAGTAAAAAAATCATAACGAAAACCTCTTTCGCAAAAGAGATTTTAACAGCATCGAATGGAGAAGAGGCATTAAAAATCTACGATGAACTCAATAAAAATCAATTATTAAGTGCAAAACCTGAATTTATTTTTTTAGACCTAAACATGCCAGTAATGGGAGGTTGGAAATTCTTAGAACGTTTTACCCAACCAGAATATACTGCCTTTAACAATACAAAAGTAATTATTCTATCCTCCACTATCGACCCACAAGATTTAGCTAAAGCAAAAACCTATAAAATAGTAGCTGATTTTTTACCCAAACCAATTACAGTGGGAATGCTAGAATACCTTACAGAAAAATTCAGATAAATACAAAACAAAAAAAGCTCCTAAAAAGGAGCTTTTTTATTATATGTACTACTAAATTGTATTACAATTTAGCAACGTGTTTCGTTAATTTAGATTTTAAATTAGAAGCTTTGTTATCGTGGATGATATTTTTCTTAGCTAATTTATCAATCATAGATATAACAGCAGACAATTTAGCTGAAGCATCAACTTTATCTGTAGCAATTCTTAACGCCTTGATAGCATTACGAGTAGTTTTGTGTTGGTATCTATTTAACACTCTTTTCTTTTCGTTACTTCTAATTCTCTTTAAAGCTGACTTATGATTTGCCATTGTACTATTTTTTTATCTTTATTATTTTATTTTGAAGTCTATAAAGAAGCTAATACTTATTTTGGCCAAAACCGGCTTTACTATTAAAAAAACAAAGTAAATGTCTTTTTACATCTTAGTACTACTTCAATAAAAATTTGTAGTCCGTGGGGGAATCGAACCCCCCTTACCAGGATGAAAACCTGGCGTCCTAACCGATAGACGAACGGACCAATATCCTGATTAAAGTCCAGGAAAACTATATTGAAAACAAAATTTGTAGTCCGTGGGGGAATCGAACCCCCCTTACCAGGATGAAAACCTGGCGTCCTAACCGATAGACGAACGGACCCTGCTTCTGTATTGCGGATGCAAAAATACAACTATTTTTGAGAAGCACAATAGCTGATGCAAAAAAAATTAATTTTTTTTAATATGCCTTTGCAAAAAGCACTCTTCCAACCGAAGGATTCCCAGTAAACACACAGCTTCCCGCCTCCTCTACTCTATCCAAAGGAATACATCTTATGGTTGCTTTTGTTAACTCTTTTATCTTTTCTTCAGTAGCAGCAGTACCATCCCAATGGGCTGAAATAAAGCCTCCTTTGCCTTCCAAAACAGACTTAAATTCCTCAAAACTATTTACTTCTGTAATATGACTCTCTCTATAGGATAGCGCATTATTAAATAAATCCGCTTGAATTTGAGAAAGTAAATTAGCAATATAATTTTCAATTCCATCTGCAGCAACGACCTCTTTGGATAAATTATCTCGTCGAGCTACTTCAAAAGTTCCGTTTTCTAAATCTTTTGGACCAACTGCAATTCGAACTGGAACACCTTTTAATTCCCACTCTGCAAATTTAAATCCTGGTTTCTGTGTGGTTCTATCATCATACTTAACACTAATATTAAGTTTGCGTAGCGCAGCTGAAACATTAGCCACAGCAGTAGAAATAGCTTGCAATTGTTCTTCCGACTTATATATAGGTACAATTACAACTTGAATTGGCGCCAAATTAGGAGGCAAAACCAATCCTTTATCATCAGAGTGCGTCATAACTAAAGCTCCCATCAATCGAGTTGAAACTCCCCAAGAAGTCCCCCAAACATATTCCTGCTTCCCTTCTGCATTGGCAAACTTAACATCAAAAGCTTTAGCAAAATTTTGCCCTAAGAAATGTGATGTCCCAGCTTGCAATGCTTTTCCATCTTGCATCAAAGCTTCGATACAATACGTTTCCTCAGCACCTGCGAATCGTTCTGTTTCTGTTTTCAAGCCTTTTACAACGGGTATAGCCATAAAATTTTGAACGAAATCAGCATAAACATTCATCATTTTCTCCGATTCTTCAATCGCTTCTTTTTTGGTTGCGTGAGCAGTATGTCCTTCTTGCCACAAAAACTCAGCAGTCCTTAAGAACAATCGCGTTCTCATCTCCCATCTCACCACATTAGCCCATTGATTAATCAGCAAAGGCAAATCTCTATACGACTGAACCCAACCTTTATAAGTTGACCAAATGATTGCCTCACTAGTTGGACGTACAATTAACTCCTCTTCTAATTTAGCATTTGGGTCCACCATTAATTTCCCAGGCTTATCAGGATCATTTTTTAATCTATAATGAGTTACTATCGCACATTCTTTCGCAAATCCTTCAGCATTCTTTTCTTCAGCTTCAAACATACTTTTCGGCACAAACAAAGGAAAATAAGCATTTTGATGTCCCGTTTCTTTAAACATACGATCCAATTCTGCTTGCATTTTTTCCCAGATAGCATATCCGTATGGCTTGATTACCATACAGCCTCTAACACCTGAATTCTCGGCTAAATCAGCTTTTACAACTAGCTCATTATACCATTTCGAATAATCTTCTTCTCTTGTAGTAAGGTTCTTGCTCATATCAAATAGTTTGGCACAAATTTTGTTTTATTTTTTTTAACTTATTAGTTAGGCAAAACTAACTATTTTTGTATTGTTCAACAATAAAAAATCCCATAGAATATGAAAATTACTGTTTTTTACCAAAGAAATATACCCCAATTTGCATTTATTGGATTTTTATGTTTACTAATTTCATCGTGTGGCTCT
Organism: Flavobacterium sp.; assembly: GCA_017997335.1. Classification (GTDB taxonomy): domain Bacteria; phylum Bacteroidota; class Bacteroidia; order Flavobacteriales; family Flavobacteriaceae; genus Flavobacterium. The sequence goes on from JAGOFG010000003.1 coordinate 33,095, forward strand.
TACCAAAATAGCTCCTATTACGAAACAGACGGTGTTTACGGCTCAAATTCTTCGAGAGTTGTTTACAATGAATCACAAAACACCTCTGGCAATCAATATCAAGAATATTTTAGATCATTGCAAAACACCAATTCATCTTCAGAAATTTTTACAGATGTAGAAAGCTATAATAATTATGAAGATGTTAATGATAGTATCCAAGCTCCAAATACTGGCTACGCAAGCTGGGGAAGCAATCCACAAAGCACTACCATATATATTAATGACAATGGTTGGAACAACTGGTATGGTGCCGGATGGGGATGGAACAACCCTTGGGGTTGGAATGGCGGCTGGGGATGGAATACTGGTTGGGGTTGGAATACTGGATGGGGTTGGAATGCCGGATGGGGTTGGAACACTGGCTGGGGCTTAGGTTGGGGATGGGGTTATCCTGCAGGTGGCTGGTGGGGTTATCCCGGTGGATACTGGGGATATCCAAGTTACAGATACAACAATTATGCCTACAATGCTAGCAGAAGAGGCTCTGGATATTACTCCAACGGTAACTATATAAACAGAACCTACAACAACCGTAATAATCAAAATATAACCAACTTCAACAGAAGAAGCAGCACTGATTTTAGAAGAAATTCAAATACTAACTATAGCTCTAACAATTCTTTCAACAGAAGAAATTCAAATACTGATTACAGTTCTAGCAATTCTTTTAATAGAAGAAATAGCAGCTCTAACTCTAACAATTCTACATATACTACTACAAGAACCATTAGAGAGAGCAGCAATTACAACACAAATTCTAACAGCTCTTCACGTTCAAGAAGCAATAGCTACACTCCTAGTCGATCTTACTCTCCTAGTTCTTCAAGTGGAAGTATGCGTTCTTCTGGAGGCAGCAGCGGAGGTGGAATGAGATCTTCAGGCGGAGGCAGAAGAGGCGGAAGAGGTTAATAACTTCCTAAAAACAACTATTCAATCAAACAACTTAACCATTATGAAGAAGACCTATATAGTAATCGCTATTGCTTTTTTGTGTACATCAGCAAAAGCTCAAGAAATATCGGATGCTTTACGTTATTCCGTCGACAACCTCAATGGTACTGCTAGATACCGATCCATGAGCGGCGCTTTTGGAGCATTGGGTGGTGATTTATCTTCAATTAATGTGAATCCTGCGGGTTCTGCTGTATTTAACAACAACCAATTAGGACTAACCATAAGCAATTATAACACCAAGAATAATTCTAACTATTTTGGAACCCAAACTAGTGATAGTGAAAATTCTTTTGATTTGAATCAAGCTGGAGGTGTTTTTGTATTTAAAAACCACAACAGAAATGCTGATTGGACTAAAATTGCCTTTGCGGTTAACTATGAAAATACCAACAATTTTGACAATGCTAAATTTTCTGCAGGAGTAAATCCAACAAATTCTATAGCTAACTATTTTTTGAGTTATGCCAATGGAATTCCGTTGAACATACTTGAAAACGGGAATTATCCTGAATTAAGCTATGCAGAACAACAAGCTTTCTTTGGTTATCAAGGCTATATAATCAATCCTGTTTCAAATGCGACCAATAATACCGCCTATACCTCAAATGTTCGTGAAGGAGGCAATTATTACCAAGAAAACGCCATTTACTCCAATGGGTACAACGGAAAGTTATCCTTTAACTTTTCCTCATCCTACAAGGACAAACTATATATAGGTATTAACCTTAATTCGCATTTTTCTAATTTTACTCAATCAACTAGATTCTACGAAGACAATGATAACACTTTAACAAACGAAGACCGAATTACAAGAATGCGTTTCAGTAATGATTTATACACTAATGGAACGGGATTTTCTTTTCAAATAGGTGCTATTGTAAAAGCAACAGAGGAATTAAGATTTGGTGCGGCTTATGAGTCTCCAACGTGGATGAATTTGAGTGATGAATTAACACAACGATTAAGTTCCGTTAGTAGCAATACCTCTGGAGAATTACCTACTGATGTAATTGACCCACGTATTACTAATTATTATGCTCCTTACCGTTTGCAAACTCCGAGTAAATTTACTGCAAGTGCGGCTTATGTGTTTGGCAAAAAAGGATTAATTAGTATTGATTACTCTATAAAAGATTATAATAATGTCAAATTTAGACCTACAAATGACGATTATTATAGAGATTTGAATGCTGAAATGAATGCAACTCTTAAAACTTCAGGAGAATTACGAATTGGTGCTGAATATAAAATTAAAGCGTTGAGTTTGAGAGGTGGCTACCGAATGGAAAAAAGCCCTTATAAAAATAAAACTACCATTGGAGACTTAACTGGCTATTCTGGAGGTTTGGGGTACAATTTTGGAGCAACCCGAGTTGACCTTGCTTATTCTTATGCTAAACGAAATTACCAACAAGGTTTTTTTAGCACGGGACTTACGAATGCAGCAAGTATAGACGCCATTAACAATAACGTTTCTCTGACGTTGCTGTTTGAATTATAAAAAGAAATAAAAAAAGAAGCCCAATTCGGCTTCTTTTTTTTGCTGTTACTTTATCAAGCCTTCTTTTAAATGACAACAAAAAAGCCCTATCTTCCTTATAGCCCCGGTAGGAGCGGCATCCTTTGCCTTTTCTTTCGAAAGGCAAAGATATAGCGGATGACGGGTCTTTGAAGCCAAGAAAACCTTTTTCTTCCTGCTCCCAATTCACTCCAAAACTTTATATAAAATCCAATGCATATTGGGATGTGATGTGTAATAAATGCTTTTTCAGAACAAAAAAAAGCGTATTTTTGCCAATTCCTAGAAGAAGGGGAATCTATACTATGAGAACAAAATCAACAAAAAAGAATAAAATCAACGTCATCACTTTAGGGTGTTCAAAAAATATTTACGATAGCGAGGTTTTGATGGGACAACTTCGTGCCAGCGGAAAAGAGGTTGCCCATGAAGCAAAGGCAGATGAAGGTAATATTATCGTAATCAATACGTGTGGTTTTATTGACAATGCCAAGGCCGAATCTGTGAATATGATTTTGGAATATGCTGATAAAAAAGAAAAAGGATTGGTTGACAAAGTTTTTGTAACAGGTTGCCTTTCTGAAAGATATCGTCCGGATTTAGAAAAGGAAATTCCAAATGTAGACCAATATTTTGGAACCACTGAATTGCCTGGTTTATTGAAAGCATTAGGCGCAGATTACAAGCACGAATTATTAGGCGAGCGTTTGACAACAACTCCTAAAAACTATGCTTATTTGAAAATTTCTGAAGGTTGTGACCGACCTTGCAGTTTTTGTGCAATTCCATTAATGAGAGGAAAAAATGTGTCTCAAACCATCGAAAAATTGGTTAAAGAAGCAGAAGGTTTAGCCAAAGACGGTGTAAAAGAATTGATTTTGATTGCTCAAGACTTGACATATTATGGTCTTGATTTGTATAAAAAACGTGCGCTTGGAGATTTACTAGAAGCGTTAGTAAAAGTGGAAGGCATTGAATGGATTCGTTTGCATTATGCATTTCCTACCGGTTTCCCAATGGATGTTTTGGAGATTATGAAGCGTGAACCAAAAATATGTAACTATATTGATATTCCGTTGCAACACATTTCGGATAGTATTTTGAAATCGATGCGTCGTGGTACTACGGAAGCTAAAACTACTCAATTATTGAAAGATTTTAGAGCGGCTGTTCCGGGAATTGCAATTCGTACGACGCTAATTGTAGGTTATCCTGGTGAAACCCAAGAAGATTTTGAGACGTTGAAAGATTTTGTTCAAGAAATGAAATTTGACAGAATGGGTTGTTTTGCTTATTCGCACGAAGAGAACACACATGCCTATTTACTAGAAGACAATGTTCCTGACGAGGTAAAACAAGCTCGTGTTAATGAATTAATGGAACTACAATCTCAAATTTCATGGGATTTGAACCAAGAAAAAGTAGGCAAAACGTTCAAATGTATTATTGACCGCAAAGAAGGAGCACACTTTATTGGAAGAACCGAATTTGATAGTCCAGATGTAGACAATGAAGTATTAATTGATGCTTCAAAACATTATGTAAAAACTGGCGAATTCGTTATGATTAAAATTACAGATGCAACTGAATTTGACTTATACGGAGAACCTGTTTAATTAGTATATTTGAATCCATAAATAGTTTACGATGCAAAAATTTCAATATTTATTGTTTTTAGGGTTTACGTTATTTTTCACTCAGACCAATTGGGCACAATACAATAACGGTTATGGCAATAATGGCTACGGTGGAGGTTACAATGGTAGAATGAATCAAATGGGAATGGGACCTGGGACAGCACAAAGTGCACCTAAACCACCATCAAACGAAGAAACCGCTACAAGAGTAATGGAAAGTTTAAAAACCGAACTCAATTTTGATGCTTTGCAAGAAATTGCTATCAAAAATTTATTAATTGAAAGTTTAAATGCACAAGGCGTAATCATAAAAAAAGAGGGTTCGAACGAAAGTAAGAGCGAAGACCTTAGAGTAATCTCTGAAAATACCGACAGAAAAATACTTGAACTTTTGAATCCAGACCAGAAAGAGATTTATAAAAAAATTGTTGCTGGAGGATTTAAAAAGAAGAAAAAGAAATAAAAAACTAAAACCAACTACCAATGTTTAAACAACTACTACTTACTATTGGATTGGGTTTACTTATTAGTTCATGCGGAACAAATCCATACAAAGAGAGTAATAAAGTATACGAACAACAATTAAAGGTGTTGCAGCAAAAATTAGCTGAAAAAGAAGCTATTGCGCTAAAAAAAGTAGAGACTACTGCCACCTCTCACGATACACTTTACACAAAACAAATTAATACACTAAAAGATTCAATTTCTAAATTCAATCCTACAGCATTAGAAAATGTTACAACCGAATGGATTGGAACGGTAAACTTCAACTTAAGAAAACCTAATTTTGTAATCATACACCATACTGCACAGGATTCCTTAAAACAAACCTTAAAAACATTTACACTAGCCAGCACAAAAGTGAGTGCACATTATGTAATCGCCGAAGATGGAAAAGTAGTGCAAATGTTAAATGACTATTTGAGAGGTTGGCACGCTGGCAATGGAACTTGGGGAAGAAACAGCGATATCAACTCTGCTTCAATTGGGATTGAACTTGACAATAACGGCTCAGAACCCTTTTCTGAAGCACAAATTAATAGTTTGCTTGCTCTTTTAACAAAACTGAAAAAAGACTACAACATTCCTACTCAAAATTTTATTGGACACTCAGATATTGCTCCTACTAGAAAAGTAGACCCTAGCGCCTTGTTTCCATGGCAATTATTGGCTGAAAAAGGTTTTGGTCTTTGGCCAGAAGCGCAATTGGAAACAGCTCCTACAGATTTCAATGCTGAAATGGCGTTGCGAATAATTGGGTATGACACAAAAAACCTGAATGCCGCTATCAAAGCCTTTAAATTGCATTATATCAAGACAGAAATTGACTCAATTATAGACCAAAAAACATTAAATGTTATTTATGCTATTTATAAAAAACAACTATGATTAAGTACAACAAATTGAATTTAAAAAGGCTTTTTGATAGTGTTCAAAAAGCCTTTTTTATTACTTAAAACTTAAACCAAGCATAAGGTTTATGTTCAAAATCCAATGCTCTTGGCAAACCGTCACCAGGTGTAACTTTTAGTTCTGGTAATATTGATGGATTAGACGGGTAAGTCTTTCCATTAAACTTTACAATACGGTATTTACTTCGGCTATAAATGAATAAATTTTTCCATCCGTTGGTTTTAAGGCAACAATAAAAAACACAAATAACAAAACAAGTTAATTAGTTAATAAAATTCAAAAAGAACAAGAAGTAAGAGCAGATTGATTTATTTTTACTTACGAATTTAGTATTCCCCAATGGAGAAAAATGTATAGAATACTACTATTTTATCAAAAAAATGACACTCACTCTCAATAATCTTTTTACCAAAGAATTACCTGCTGACTCGGACACTAACAATATTCCTAGGCAAGTTTACAATGCTTGCTTTTCATACGTATCCCCAAAAGTACCTTCAAATCCATCAATAATTCACGTTGGTGTTGATGTTGCGGACCAAATTGGCTTAGAACAAGATGAATTGAAGAACGATGATTTCTTAGCTGTTTTCAGTGGTTCAAAGATTTATCCAAACACACAACCTTTTGCAATGTGTTATGCTGGGCATCAATTTGGGAATTGGGCAGGACAATTAGGCGATGGAAGAGCCATTAATTTAATGGAAGTAACCCATAAAGAAAAAAACTTTACACTACAATTAAAAGGTGCTGGTCCAACTCCCTATTCACGAACTGCAGACGGATTAGCCGTTTTACGTTCTTCCATTCGTGAATACTTATGTGCAGAGGCGATGCATCATTTAGGAGTACCCACTACCCGCTCTCTTTCATTAGTTTTAACTGGAGACGAAGTACTTAGAGACATTATGTACAACGGGAATCCAGCTTACGAAAAAGGTGCTATTGTTTGTAGAGTAGCACCAAGTTTTATTCGATTTGGAAATTTTGAAATTTTTGCCGCCAGACAAGATCATACGAATCTGAAATTACTAGCTAATTTTACCATTCAACATTACTTCCCATCTATAAAAGTAACAGGAAAAGAAAAATACATCCAATTTTTTGAAGCGGTTTCTAAAAGCACATTGGAAATGATTCTTAACTGGCAAAGAGTAGGTTTTGTTCACGGAGTTATGAATACAGACAATATGTCAATTCACGGTATTACTATTGACTATGGCCCTTATGGATGGCTGGAAGACTATAATCCCACTTGGACACCTAACAC
>JAGOFG010000181.1 GCA_017997335.1 Flavobacterium sp.
AGATGAGTGGTTGTTTTTTGATCTATTGCTTTAAATTTTTGATCGAGTTGTTCTAATAATGAAGAGGTAGTATCTGTAAGATTCATTCTATTTTGCTTTTACTTTAAAGGGATGCTTTAATCCTTTGTAGGCATCCAAATCAGCTTTGATAGACCCAACTGCTAGTTCTGCTTTGATTCGTAAAGGAATTTTATTTTGATCATTTGAAATCCAAACCGTTAAACTCTCTTTCTCTTTAAAAACACGGCCAGATTGCACTAAGGGGCGAAATATCATTGCTGAAATCACGCCAAATTTAGTTGTAATATCTTCACGACCTAAGAATTTTAACTTAAACTTTGTAGTTTCATTGTCAAAAAACATATCAATCGCAACAGATTCCCCCACTTTTAATTTGTCGATTGTGGGGTAATTTCTAAGGTAATAAAAAGTAGAAACAATGTCTTGTGTACCCTTGGGAAATGAATATGTTTTTTCGTTTTTGTGTTTATAATCCTTGACTAACACTTTATTGGTAGCTTGATTAAAAAACCCTTCTTGATTTTTGGTATAACCACCTTCGTCTATTTTTCGAACGAATTGATAAGGATAACCGGTTTCTTTATCGAAATAACTTTCGTATAAATCATCCACTTTGAAAAAGAAACGAGACATTCCGGTAGTGTATCCCTTACCTATAACATGGTAAACCGATTTTTGATTCAACACGGCATCTTTGACTTCTAAAGTTGCGTAACCAGCATTTACAAAACCATAATGTATTCGGAATTTAAACCATTCACCAGCATCGAATGCTGAAGTGTCCTGAGAATCAAAGCTAACTGTAAAGGCCAACAAAAAGAGGAGTATTAATTTTCTCATTATGTAAAATTTGAGCTTTTTAGAGATTCTTTTGGCAAAAATGATTCCAAATGTATTAAAACAAAAAAACCCAGTCAAATTAATGACTGAGTTTTTATGCTATTAACTAACCAAAAAACTATAAATTATGAAATTTATAATACCCATGAAAGGAAACCACCCCTTTCATTTGTGAGTACAAAGGTAAAACACAAATCCATATTTTTTTGCGTAAAAATTGAGTTTAACACAACATTTGCAAAAAATTAGCTTTTGGTTTGGTTATTTTTTTTGATAATGCAAAAAAAACTTAATTTTACAACGTTCCTCGCAATTGTTGCTCTCTTTCAATCGATTCGAATAAAGCTTTGAAATTTCCTGCACCAAATCCTTTGGCACCCATTCGTTGAATAATTTCAAAAAACAAAGTAGGACGGTCTTCAACAGGTTTGGTAAAGATTTGCAATAAATACCCATCTTCATCAGCATCGACCATAATGGCTAGCTTTTCGATAACCGCTAAATCTTCTTTCATCATACTCATGTGTTCACCCAAACGCTCTGGAATAGCTTGGTAATACGCATGAGGTGGCGCTGACAAAAATTCAACACCACGAGCTCTAAGCTCAGTTACTGTAGTAATAATATCATCGGTAGCAATGGCAATGTGCTGCACACCTGCTCCTTCATAAAAATCTAAATACTCTTCAATTTGAGAACGCTTGTTTCCTTTGGCTGGTTCGTTGATTGGGAATTTAATTCGTCCGTTACCATTACTCATTACTTTACTCATCAAAGCAGAATACTCGGTATGGATTTGTTTGTCATCAAAAGAAAGGAAATTCACAAATCCCATCACGTCTTCGTACCATTTTACCCAAACGTTCATTTGATTCCAACCTACATTTCCTACCATATGGTCGATGTATTTTAGTCCAACAGAAGTTGGATTATAATCCGATTTCCATTCTACAAATCCTGGGAGAAAAGCACCAGTGTAGTTTTTACGTTCTACAAACATATGAACGGTTTCTCCATAAGTATAAATTCCGGCGCGAACTACTTCACCAAATTCGTCTTTTTCTACGGTAGGCTCCATATATACTTTTGCGCCACGTTTGGTGGTTTCTTCAAAAGATTTACGAGCATCTTCTACCCAAAGTGCCACAATTTTTACACCATCGCCGTGTTTTTTTACGTGTTCTCCAATTGGGGATTCGCTAGTAAGAGCGGTAGTCAACACCAAACGAATTTTGTCTTGTTTTAGCACATAAGAAACTTTGTCTCTTGAGCCTGTTTCTAAACCGCAATACGCGTGCGATTGAAATCCGAAAGCAGTTTTATAAAAATGAGCGGCTTGTTTAGCGTTACCCACATAAAATTCTACGTAATCGGTTCCCATTAATGGAAGGAAATCTTGTGCTCCTTCAAATATTTTCTCTAATCCGTATTCTACTGATTGTACTTCTTTTGCCATTGTATATATTGTTTGTTTCGGGGTTTCCGAAAATGTTGTTGATTAGTTCAAAGTCTAGCCCTGATGGAAGCGGCATCCTGTGGCTCCGGGGTTCGGAGCCACAGATATAGCGTACAGCAGGAAATAGCTCCTTATTTTTTTAATTGTTTTTTACTCTACCCAAGATTTGTAGTACTGTCCGTCATCAAGACCCATCGCTTCTTCGGTAACCATTAAAGGACGAAACGTATCGACCATAACGGCTAATTCTTGTGTGATGGTTTGACCAATGCTTCGTTCCATTGCTCCTGGTGCTGGCCCGTGAGGAATTCCTTTTGGATGCAAAGTGATGTGGCCTTGTTCGATATTATTACGGCTCATAAAATCGCCATCTACATAATACAATACCTCATCGCTATCGATATTGCTGTGATTGTAAGGCGCAGGAATAGCTTTTGGATGGTAATCGTACAAACGTGGCACGAAAGAACACACTACAAAAGTAGCCGTCTCGAAGGTTTGGTGTACTGGTGGTGGTTGGTGCACGCGACCAGTTATGGGCTCGAAGTTGTGGATGCTAAAGCCATAAGGAAAGTTATAGCCATCCCAACCAATAACATCAAAAGGATGCGTGGCGTATACCACTTCGTGCATCATCCCTTCTTTTTTGATTTTGATTAAGAAATCTCCTTTTTCGTCGTGGGTTTCCAACGCTGTTGGCAATTTGAAATCGCGTTCACAAAAAGGAGCGTGCTCTAAATGCTGGCCTGATTCGTTTTTATATCGTTTAGGCGTATAAAATGGCGCAAACGACTCCACATAAAACAAGCGATTCTCGGTAGTATCAAAATCGATTTGATAAATCATTCCGCGAGGTATGATAAGATAATCTCCATATTCAAAAGAAATGTTACCCATCATCGTTCTTAGGGTTCCGCTTCCTTTGTGGATGAAAATCATTTCATCGGCATCGGCATTTTTATAAAAATAAGAGCGCAAGGATGCTGTTGGAGCTGCTAAACCAATGGTACAATCTTTATTGACCAACATAGGCTTGCGGCTTTCTAAGAAATCATTTTCGGGTAACAATTCAAATCCTTTAAGTAATAACGATTTGATGTTTTTGCCGATAGCAATTTTGGGTTCTACCGAATACGAATTTAGTATTTCTTTGACCTGAGTAGGTCGGTGTACATGATATAATAGTGACGAATGACCGTGAAAACCCTCGGTACCGAATAGTTGCTCGTAATACAATCCCCCATCAGGTTTCTCGAATTGTACGTGGCGTTTTTGAGGAAAATCTCCTAGTTTATGATATATTGGCATTTTTTAAAAAATTTAGATTCAACCTAATTGTATTCCTTAAAAAATAGTGCAATCATTCTGGATTTCTTTTAATAAGAAATTGCAGATAATTCAATAAACCTTGCCATTTTGTTTTCATGAAAGCAAATGTCGTAATTTTTTTTGATATAATTTACGATTAAAACACATACCCTATACTAAACCATGCAAATCCTTTTGAGTCTTCTGGAGACCAAGAATACTTGACTTCTATAGGACCTAAGATCGTTTCTAAGCCATAACCTACTGCATACCCCGAATATTTAGGAAGAGAAAACCAATCTAAAGAACTAAAGATTTTGTCTCCTATATTGGCAAAATTTGCCGAAAAGTTAAAGTGATTTTTTTTATAGAATTCATAATCCAAAGTCCCAGCAGTTTTAATATAGCTATCGCCACCAATACTCAAAAAGTCATACCCATAAAAAGGTTTAAAGTTATTTACTGGAGCAAAACCATATCCTCCGAGAACAAAATCAAAGAAAGGAACGCTTTTTTCTCCTATAGACACCCCCGCATCCGTTTGAAATTTAAATACTAATTTGGGGATTACTTTGAATGCGACAGCAAAATCAGCTTTTAATATGGTAAAAGGATTAAACGTTTTGGTTTGATTTGAAGACATTAAATATGAATGAATATCTCCTGTAAAAGTCCAGCCTTTTGTTGGAAAATATTTATTATCAAATGCATCGTATTTTAAGTACCCAAACACACTAAAATAATTACTGTTGTCTATATCGGGAGAATTTTTAGCAATGGTTATTGGAATTATTCTCAAATACTTGTATTCGAGACCTGCACCAATTAAGAATTTTTGAACAAAAACAGACTGAAAATAGGCTTGATTTGTCCAATCTTTAAAATCAATATTAATTAGTGAAATATCCCCTCCAACAATTCCGCCTGGCTGAATGGAATTTGCCACGTTTCGATTGAACTGAGCAAACGTAGATTTAAAACCAAAACTAATATTAAAACCATTATCTACATAATAATCTAAATTATAGCGTAAGTTGTCACCAATAATCAAATCCAAAGAGGCATTATCATTTTTGAAGAAAAGGTTTTTCTGGCTGATATTGGCCAAAACGGCACTTTT
>JAGOFG010000058.1 GCA_017997335.1 Flavobacterium sp.
TTTATAGACTGACATCGGCTTGGCACAGTCCTTGACTTACCGACCTCGAGTTGTTAAAACGAGTATACAATAAAAATTAAATATATTAAAAATGGGTAAAATAATCGGAATTGATTTAGGTACGACCAACTCTTGTGTTTCTGTAATGGAAGGTAATGAAGCAGTTGTTATTCCTAACGCAGAGGGAAAAAGAACAACGCCATCTATCATCGCTTTTGTAGAAGGTGGAGAAATTAAAGTGGGTGATCCTGCAAAAAGACAAGCAGTAACTAATCCAACTAAGACTATTGCTTCTATCAAACGTTTTATGGGACACACTTTTGCTGAAACTCAAGAAGAGGCAAAAAGAGTTCCTTACACAGTTGTAAAAGGTGACAACAATACACCACGTGTGGATATTGACGGTCGTTTGTACACTGCTCAAGAATTGTCAGCTATGACACTTCAAAAAATGAAAAAAACTGCTGAAGACTATTTAGGTCAAACAGTAACTGAAGCAGTTATTACTGTTCCTGCTTACTTTAACGATGCACAACGTCAGGCTACAAAAGAGGCTGGTGAAATCGCTGGTTTGAAAGTTATGCGTATCATCAACGAGCCAACTGCTGCGGCTTTGGCTTACGGATTGGATAAAAAAGGAACTGACCAAAAAATTGCTGTTTACGATTTAGGTGGAGGTACTTTTGATATCTCTGTATTGGAATTAGGAGACGGAGTTTTCGAAGTATTGTCTACTAATGGTGATACTCACTTAGGTGGTGATGATTTTGACCAAGTAATTATTGACTGGTTAGCTGACGAATTCAAAGCTGAAGAAGGTATTGATTTACGTTTAGACCCAATGTCATTACAACGTATTAAAGAAGCTGCTGAGAAAGCAAAAATTGAATTGTCTTCTTCTGCAGAAACTGAAATCAACTTGCCATACGTTACAGCTACGGCTTCAGGACCAAAACACTTAGTGAAAAAATTATCTCGTTCTAAATTTGAGCAATTAGCAGATAGTTTAGTAAAACGTTCTATGGCTCCAGTAGCACAAGCATTGAAAGATGCTGGTTTGTCTACTTCTGACATTGACGAAGTTATCTTAGTAGGTGGTTCTACTCGTATCCCAAGAATCGTTGAAGAAGTTGAAAAATTCTTCGGTAAAAAAGCATCTAAAGGAGTTAACCCTGATGAGGTTGTAGCTATTGGAGCTGCTATCCAAGGTGGTGTATTGTCTGGAGATGTAAAAGATGTATTGTTGCTTGACGTTACACCTTTATCTTTAGGTATCGAAACTATGGGTGGTGTAATGACTACTTTAATCGAAGCTAACACTACTATCCCAACTAAAAAATCTCAAGTTTTCTCTACGGCTGCTGATTCTCAACCATCTGTTGAAATCCACGTATTGCAAGGAGCTAGAGCAATGGCTGCGGATAACAAAACTATCGGTCGTTTCCACTTAGACGGAATTCCACCAGCACCAAGAGGTGTTCCTCAAATTGAAGTTACTTTTGACATTGATGCTAACGGTATCATCAAAGTATCGGCTACTGACAAAGGAACTGGTAAATCTCACGATATTCGTATCGAGGCTTCTTCTGGATTAACTGCTGAAGAAATCGAGAAAATGAAAAAAGATGCTGAAGCAAATGCTGATGCAGATAGAATTGCAAAAGAAAGAGCAGAGAAATTGAACGAAGCTGACAGTATGATTTTCCAAACAGAATCTCAATTGAAAGAGCTTGGAGATAAATTATCTGACGATAACAAAGTTGCTGTAGAGTACGCTTTAACTGAATTGAGAATGGCGCACCAATCTCAAGACATTCCAGCTATTCAAACGGCTCTTGACAACATCAACGCTGCTTGGAAAAAAGCAACTGAAGCGATGTATGCTCAAGGTGAACAAGGTCAAGCTGCTGCTGAGCCACAAGCTCAAGCACAAGGAGACAATGTTGAAGACGTTGAATTCGAAGAGGTTAAATAAGTATTAAGTACTTTGTACTAAGTATTAAGATTGAAACCGAGCTAGAAATGGCTCGGTTTTTTTTGTGTTATAGTCTCAAATTTTGATACCAATGTTTTGCTTTTGATGATGTTGAAAAAGGAGAAGTAATACAACTGTTATTTGAATATAGTCTTATCGTTTTATGTCATATCGAGCGCAGTCGAGATATAACTTGGGTTCTCGACTGCGCTCGAACTGACATAATGGACTATTTTATGGTTTTTCTGTAAGTTTTTTTGACTTTATAGGTATCAAAATTCAGAAAACAAAACTACAAGCTTTTGAAAAAACCTACAGGATTTAACTATTTGATATCCTATAAAAAAAGGTCTCGCTATAAAACGAGACCTTTTGATATTCAACTAAAATGTTGCTTGTTATTTTGGATTCAAAGCACTGTCGATTCTAGCTACTAAATCCAATAAGTGGAATTTACTCAAACGGTCCATTCTCGCTGCAGCGACTTTCATTTCGTTTTTCAATCCTACCAATTGTCCTCTAGCGATAGAAGGCAAATCGGTTTGGGCTAAATTTACAGTTCTTGAATTCATACCGTAAGCCGCACCTACACTGTTAGAACGTACTACTGCATTGCCTGGTTTTAGCATAGCAATTACTTTATCCACATACAGTTTTTGGATGTTTCTGCGGTAAATGTCTATTTTGGCACCGCCAGCTAATTCTGAGAAGATTCCTTTTTTCAAGTCGGTCATTAATTCATCTACAGAATAGTTTTCTGGGTTCATAGCTGCGGTTTCCATCAAACGCACCATTCTGTCTCCAGCCAATAAGTTAGAAAGGGTTCCGTCTTGCATTGCTTTGATGGCTTCTACACCACTTTCTGGACTAATTTTAGATAAAACGTTAGTATCTAGTAACCATTTTGGTGTAGCAAATAATTGAGTGTTTAAGAAGGTAACTGCTTCTTTTTGGATGCTTTTTGGAACAACTTCAAATTGGTTACCTGACATATCATAGGTTTTTGGTGTGTCATAAATACCTCCAACGTTTTTAGTCACGTGTCCCATATAACGTCTGAATTGCCCTGTCAAAGCATTGTACATTTCTTCTAATTCTGAATAGCTTTCTCCTTTTTCGGCACTCCAAATGATTAAGTTTGGCAAAATACGTTTTAAGTTTTTGATTCCGTATGCAGAAGCTTTCATAGCATTGTCACCAATATCTTCTGTTTGGTATCTTGGGTCATAAGGACTAGCTTCTGTTCCAAACCACAAACGACGGTTTTTGTAGGCTTCTTTTGTCATTTCGTTCAAAAGTGCTTTCTCTGCTTTTTCATCTTTGGCGTCAGCAAAATAAGAATACCCCCATTTGATAGCCCATTTGTCATAATCACCAATTCTTGGGAATAAGTGTTTTACGCCGTCTTCTGGCTGTGCTACGTAGTTGAAACGCGCATAATCCATAATAGAAGAAGTGTGGCCATTCTTTTCTTGGAAAGCAGCATCTCTAAGTTTTTCTACTGGAGTAGCGGTACTTGCTCCCATATTGTGACGTAAACCTAAAGTGTGTCCTACTTCGTGAGAAGATACAAAACGAATCAATTCGCCCATTAGGTTGTCATCAAATTGTTTTTTTCTTGCCGCTGGGTCAACCGCAGCAGTTTGAATTAAATACCAGTTTCTCAACAAACTCATAATGTTGTGGTACCATCCGATATGGCTTTCTAAGATTTCGCCTGATCTTGGGTCGTGTACGTTTGGCCCATATGCATTTTGGATATCGGCTGCAAAATAACGTAATACTGAGAAACGCGCATCTTCTAAGCTCATAGTTGGGTCATTCTCTGGCCAATATTCACCGCGAATAGCGTTTTTCCAACCTGCTGCTTCAAAAGCTACTTGCCAGTCATCAATTCCTTGTTTGATGAATTTTCTCCATTTGATTGGAGTAGCAGGGTCGATATAGTACACGATTGGTTTTTTCGGTTCAATCAATTCGCCTCTTTTTTGTTTGGCAGCAT
Source organism: Flavobacterium sp. (assembly GCA_017997335.1). Classification (GTDB taxonomy): domain Bacteria; phylum Bacteroidota; class Bacteroidia; order Flavobacteriales; family Flavobacteriaceae; genus Flavobacterium. The sequence continues at coordinate 3,978 of JAGOFG010000058.1, forward strand.
CATCGGCGTTTTTAGGCTCTAATTTCCAACGAACAGCAAAAATTTCGGTATCCGATTTTTGAGATTCTTCTTCAAAAACATCAATTTGGTTGGCAAAGAAACCTACACGAGCATCGAAAGTTCTTTTGCGCATAGGTACTTTTGGTAACAATAACATCGAAGTATTCAATTCAATAGTCACCACTCCTGCATCCAAACCAGCAGGTAAATTGGTTCCAATTCTAGGTGTTGGATTCAACGATAACTGTGGTGCAGTAGTAGCGTACGTTTTTACGGTTTTGATTTCAATATTAATTGGGTAACTGCTCATTTTTTGAATAAAAGAGCGGTCTTTTTGAAACCCTTGAATATTGAGTAATTGCTTTTTGATAGGATCCAAAGAGAAAGTTTGCAAATCCGATTCAAATGTTGGCGTTACATCAATTACATAAGCTGTAGTTTCTTTTCCTTCTTTTTTGAAGGCTAAAATTTCATAGTTACCAATAATTGGGTCTGCTGATGAATTTTTTACTGCTTGAGCAATAGGTTTGTCTTCATCTGGAGAAGTAATTACGTGTGTAATAGAGCGTAACAAAAGGTTGTTGTTCAATCCTTTTTCCCATTTGATAACTTGACGATTTACTTCTTCACCCCCAAAAACACCTCCACCAGCTGGAGTTTTAGAATAACGTGTAATCGTCATTATTTCTTTTCCGATAAGCGTATCGTTGATTTCAAACAAAAACTTATTATCGGTTGTTTTGTGAATATTGAAAAGTCCTTTTTGAGTAACTGCCGTAGAGTCGACTACTTTGTTATACGGTTTAGGTCCTTTTTTTTCAGGAGCCTTTTGTTCTACTTTCGGAGCTTCTTTACCCGCATCCTTCTTTTTTTTGCTTTGCGCAAAACTTACTTCGGTACAGCAAAAAAGAAGTGCCGTACTAAGTAATAGCAATTTGGTTTTTGACATGTTGATTTGAATTTTTTAGTGGTAATAGATTGATAATTTTTTTTGAAAACTCTACAATGAAATAGTTTTCTAGCTTCAAACCTATTAAAAAAAATCAAAAAAGAAGTAGTTTTGTAAGTTAAAATTTAAAGATTAACAATTGTTGACGGCAATAATAAATTTATGAAAAACCTGATTTTTCTCATAAACTAAACTCTTTTTTTGCTTTATTTTTGTCAAAAATATAACTAGTGTAGACACAGTAAGTTCTGTAATTTGTAAAGTCAAATGACTTGAATTCAGCTAAATATTAATTTATTTTTCGTAATATTACTAGATAAATTCAATTCATGAGAAAAATAAAATACCGCAAAGGACGAAAAGTACAGCCCAATAGTTTGGAATATACGGGTGTTCACAAAAACAAAGAATCAGAAATGCAACTCTTTGTTTATGATGAAGTTAGCTTTTCTGAGTATGTGGATTTTGAATTCAAAGACTTGAATAAGTTAGTTGATATTACTAAAAATAATTGGTTGAATATTCATGGCTTAAACAATCTTGAATTGATTAAGGCGATAGGTTCTCATTTTTCGATTGATAATTACGTTTTGTCAGATGTACTAAACACCAGTCGAAGAACAAAATTGGAAGAATCTCACGATCGTTTGTTTTTTAACATTAAATCGATTTTGCCAACAGAGCATTCGGACAATATTAATGTTGAGCAAATTAGTTTTTTGTTAAAAGATGGTTTGCTCATTTCGTTTCAAGAAAAGCGTTCGGATTTTTTCACTCATATTCGAGAACGTATTCGTCAGAACTCGGTTATTTTGAGGACCAAAAAAACGGATTATCTGTTGTATACCTTGCTTGATGCTGTAATGGAAAATTTTTACATCACCATCGAAAATGAAGAAGACCGTTTGGAAGAGATTATGAATTTGTCTAAAACTAGTTCTGACCCAGTAATTTTGCAGCGAATAGAAAAACATAGGGATAATTTCAATTTTTTAAAACGTGCCATTATTCCGCTACGCGATTCGTTATATGATATAAAAAGTATAAAAGACGATAACACTTTTAATGTAATGCAACCCGATAGTTTTTTGTTTTTTGCTCGTTTGTACCAAAAAACATTAGAACTTTTGGAACAAATTGATTCGGATATGAGTTTATTAGAAAGTGCTTCGAATTTCTTTTTTACAACGCAATCGCACAAGATGAACGAGATTATGAAAACGTTAACTATAGTGTCGGCTATTTTTATTCCGTTGACTTTTATAGTAGGCGTTTATGGGATGAACTTTGATAATATGCCAGAATTGCGTTATCAAAACGGTTATTTTTATATACTATTATTGATGTTGGCCATTGGAATTGCAATGGTAGTTTACTTCAAAAAGAGGCGTTGGTTTTAGTGTTTACAGAGTATTTTAGAATAGGAAAAAATGATTAAAAATAGTTACAATGAATAAAGCAATATACATCGCCACTAGCGAACAAAACTGTGGTAAATCAATCATCAGTTTAGGATTAATGCAGTTGTTAATTGGTAAAACTGCGCGTGTGGGGTACTTTAGACCCATTATTGAGGATTTTGAAGAAGGACAGTTTGACAATCATATTGAAACTGTGATTTCTCATTTTGGATTGGATATGAAGTTTGAAGATGCTTATGCTTTTACCAAGAGCAAATTAATCAAGAAAAAGAACAAAGGAAAGATTGGTGAAGTACTGGATGTGATTATTGAAAAATTCAAACGACTGGAAGAAAAGTTTGATTTTGTTCTGGTAGAAGGAACGAGTTTTATAGGAGAAGGTACCGCTATAGAATTAGGGATTAATGTTCTTATTGCAAAAAATCTAGGTATTCCAACTATCATCATTGGTTCAGGTATTGGCAAAACACTTGAGGAATTGGTTGATAGTTTGTATTTGGCTTACGATACGTTCAAAGTAAAAGACGTTGAAGTAATTTCAGTCATTGCTAATAAAGTGCAACCCGAAAATATAGAATTGGTAACCAATGATTTGAAAAAGAACCTACCAAGTTCGGTTTTAATCAATACGATTCCTTTAATTTCTAGTTTGAATCATCCAACGGTGCAAGAAATTGTAAATGAGATTGGTGCCAAAGTGTTGTTTGGTCACGAATATTTGAACAACCAAACGGGAAGTTACAGTATTGGAGCGATGCAATTGCCAAATTATTTATTGCATCTAAAAGAAAATGGTTTGATCATTACGCCGGGTGACCGTGCCGATATTATTTTGGGAGCCTTACAAGCCAATGAGTCGGCTAATTATCCTTCTGTTTCTGGTATTGTTTTGACGGGAAATATTATGCCGGAGGAAAGTATTTTGAAGTTGATAGAAGGATTGTCAACGGTAGTTCCTATTCTTACGGTAGAAGGCGGAACGTATAATATTTCGAATCAAATTGGTGCTATTAAGTCTAAGATTTATGCCAACAATACACAGAAGATTGAAACCTCGATTGCTACTTTCGAAAAATATGTAGATATCGATGCTTTGGCTGAGAAGTTTACCTCTTTTGAATCAGATGGTATCACCCCAAAGATGTTCCAATACAATTTGGTAAAACGAGCCAAAAAACACCGCAAACATATTGTGCTGCCTGAAGGAAATGATGAGCGAATTTTGATTGCGGCTTCGCGTTTGCAACTTATGGATGTGGTTGATATTTCTATCATTGGTAACCGAAAACAAGTGGAGAGCAAAGTAGCTGAACTTGGTTTAGACTTTGATTTTGATAAAGTAGCTATCATTAATCCAACGGAATCAGAACATTACGAGGATTATGTAAACACGTATTACGAATTGCGAAAAGCCAAAAATGTATCGTTGGCGATGGCAAGGGATTTAATGGAAGATGTGTCTTATTTTGGTACGATGATGGTCTACAAAGGACACGCTGACGGAATGGTTTCGGGAGCTGCGCATACGACGCAACATACTATTTTGCCAGCGCTTCAGTTTATCAAAACTAAGCCTAATTCGTCTGTGGTTTCTTCCGTGTTCTTTATGTGTTTAGAAGATAGAGTTTCTGTTTTTGGAGATTGCGCGATTAATCCGAATCCAACTGCAGAACAATTGGCAGAAATCGCTATTTCATCAGCGGATTCGAGTTTGGCATTTGGAATAGACCCTAAAGTAGCGATGTTGTCGTATTCTTCAGGAACTTCTGGTAAAGGGGATGAAGTGGAGAAAGTAAGAGCCGCTACCGAAATTGTAAAAGCCAAACGTCCTGATATTAAAATTGAAGGACCGATTCAGTATGACGCTGCGGTTGATATGAGTGTGGGTAAAAGTAAAATGCCAGATTCACAAGTTGCAGGACAAGCAAGTGTATTGATTTTCCCAGATTTGAATACAGGAAATAACACCTATAAAGCCGTTCAAAGAGAAACTGGCGCCTTAGCTATTGGTCCAATGTTACAAGGATTGAACAAACCGGTGAACGATTTGAGTAGAGGTTGTACTGTGGATGATATCATCAATACGGTGGTAATTACAGCCATACAAGCACAAGGATTGTAAATGTTTACAAAAAGGTAAGTTGTTGCCTTTTAGCCCCGGTAGGAATGAAAATCCTTTTGCCCCGATTTTTTTCGGGGAAAAAGATTATAATGGATGACGGGACTTTGACCACAAGAAAGCGTATTTTTGCCGCTTCAAAAAATGAAACAAATAGGCTTGGTTGTAAGCCAAACATAATAGTAAAATTTGCATATATGAAAATTGTAATTATAAATTCAGGAAGTTCATCGATAAAGTATCAATTGATTGAAATGCCAGAACAAAAGGTAATTTGTAGTGGAATGATTGACAGAATAGGGCTGGAAACTTCTAATTTTAGTTACGTAACAAAAGCCGATAAAGTAGAGGAAATTCTTCCGATTGCCAATCATAAAATTGGGCTCAATAAAATTGCTCAACTGCTTATGGATGACGAAAAAGGAGTGATAAAGAGTACTAGTGAAATTAAAGCTGTAGGTCATCGAGTGGTGCATGGTGGCAGTACTTTTTCGAATACTGCGTTGATTACTCCGGAGGTTAAGGAAGAAATAAAAAATTTATGCGATATAGCTCCGTTGCACAATCCTGCGCATTTGCAAGGAATCATTGTTGCTGAGGAAATTTTTGCCGAAGCAAAGCAGATTGCTGTTTTCGACACTGCTTTTCATCAGACAATGCCCGAAATCGCTTATAAGTATGCTATTCCCTCTCATTTTTTGAAAGAGAATAAAATTAGAGCCTACGGTTTTCATGGGACATCTCATAAATATGTTTCAGAGAAAGCTATAGCATATTTGAAAGAAGCAGACAAGCCTCATGAAAATATTATTACAGTGCATCTCGGCAATGGATGCAGTATTACTGCTGTGAAGAATGGAAAATGTATCGATACTTCGATGGGCTTTACCCCAATCAGCGGATTAATTATGGGAACCCGCAGTGGCGATATTGATTCATCTGTGCTGTTTTATATGATGAAAGCGCTCGATTATACTGTAGATGAAGTTAGTACCTTATTGCAAAAACAAAGCGGAATGCTAGGCTTGACAGGATATAGTGATTTAAGAGATATTGAATCGAACGCAGAGGAGGGAAATAAAGATTGCCAATTGGCATTAGCAATGAACGCATACCGAATTAAAAAATACATAGGTTCCTATACCGCTGTTTTGAATGGTTTGGACGCTATTGTTTTTACGGCTGGAATTGGAGAGAATTCAGATTATATTCGTCGATTAGTGTGTGCTGATATGGAGTATTTTGGTCTTGAATTGGATTTAGAGAAAAACAGCATTCGCTCTAAAGAAATCAGAGAAATTAATACGCCAAGTTCTAAAACAAAAATATTGGTGGTTCCAACCAATGAGGAAGTAGAGATTGCCAATCAGGTGTATGATTTGCTGAGCTAAATTGTTTCAAATGTTGAAGGTACTTTTTTTATTTTAAATGTTATCTTTGCGCGCTGAATCTAGAAAAGGTTGTTTATTTATTTAAAAAAAATCCATTGAAATCATTTTTTTCGTTTTTTATTTTGTTCACATGTATTAGTGCTTTTAGTCAAGAAACTCCAAAGAAACCAAAAGGAGATAATGATTTAAAGTTATCAACACTTCCTTATTATAGTTTTGGAAAAGGAATTGGTATGACGTCGCCCGATAGTTTGTATCAGTTAAATATTAGATTTAGAATGCAAAATCGTGTGAGTTATATGGATAACGAGGACGGTGTGAGTGGATATGATGCTCAAATAAAAAGATTGCGTTTGCGATTAGACGGTTATGTGGGTTCTCCGAAGATTTTGTATGCTATTCAATTATCGTTTGCACCAGGTGATGTAGGAGAAATTGTTGAAGGAGAAAATTTGAATGTCATTAGAGATGCAGTTTTAATTTATAGACCTAATAAGAACTGGAACTTCGGTTTTGGTCAGACTAAATTACCAGGAAATAGACAACGTGTTAACTCATCAGGTGCTTTACAATTAACAGATAGGACCATCAATAATGCCAAGTTTACTTTAGATCGTGATTTTGGGTTTCAAATTCATAATATTAATGAATATGAAAATAAGTTTTCTTATAATTTTAAAGGCGCCATTAGTACAGGAGAAGGTAGAAATGTAACCAATAAAGTAGATCAAGGAGTAGCATTTACAGGTAAAGTAGAATTGTTTCCTTTTGGGTCGTTTTCCAAAGATGGAACTACTTTTGAAGGCGATATTTTAAGAGAAAAGAAACCAAAATTGCTTTTATCAGGAGCCTATCAGCACAATAAGAATGCGCAAAGAACACAAGGACAATTAGGTAGTGATTTGTATGAAAAAAGAACAATGAACTCCATTTTGCTTGATATGATGTTCAAGTACAACGGATGGGCAGCTATGAGTAGCTATATGTCAAGATCGACTCCAGAAAATGCGATTACCTTCAATCCAAATGATTTGACCCAAAAACGATATGTATTTGTGGGACACGGTTTCGATTACCAATTGAGTTATTGTTTTCCGACTAATTATGAAATTATAGGAAGGTATTCTACTCAAAAGGTGGGGGATGACATTAAATTATTGACTCCAAATACAAAAGAAGTGAGCTTAGGTGTTACCAAGTATTTTTGGCAACATACCTTTAAATTGCAAAGCGAAATCAATTATGACACGTTGACTTCTTACAACGGAACTTCTAAAAATAATTGGTACGTTCGTTTTCAGGTAGAAATTGGAATTTAGTTTTACTTTGCTAACTGTGAATTTAAAGTTTATACTAGCCTTGCTAAATAATCAAGAACAATTTCTACAATTCTATTATATTAAAAAAGCTTCTGAATTCAGAAGCTTTTTTGTTTAAAACCTATTAAATTTGAGGATAAAATCACTATTTTGAAAAAAGTACTTTCCCTTTTCTTATTACTGTTTGGTTTATTTTGTCAATCGCAAGAATTACTTCCTTTCGTTGAAAATTATGATAAATCAAGTTACAAAGGAGATAACCAAGTTTGGAGTGTAGTGCAGGGTCAAGATAAAGCCATGTACTTTGCTAACAATCATTACCTATTGCGTTATAACGGCGTTGTTTGGGAAAAATATCTTTTGCCCAACAAGACGATTATTCGTTCAATTTTTTTCAGATGGAGACAGGATTTATTCTGGTTCGTATAAAGAGTTTGGTTATTGGAAAAGAAGTGGAGGTAAGATGTTCTATTTTTCAATTTCAAAGGGGAAAAATATTTTTTTTGAGAATGAAAACGAAGAAATTTGGAAAATTTTTAAAGTTAACGATGCCATCTATTTTCAATCCTTTAATCAACTTTATGTTTATGAAAAAGGTAGCGTGAAAAAAATCACTTTTCCTTATATGATTTCATATTGTTTCTTGATTGATGGCGATATATTCGTGGCTACCGTAGAAAAAGGGATTTTCAAACTAGTTCAGAATCAATTGAAGGCTATCCCAGGATGGGATGTGCTAAAAAACAGTGTAGTACATGGTATTCAGAAAAGGGGTGAGGAACTGTTTATTTTTACTCAAAAGCGGGGTGTGTTTATTGCCAAAAACGAGAAATTAATTCCTTGGTCGCATCCTCTAAACGAATTATTAAAAAATACTACCATAAATCTGGCTCAATTTGTTAGTAAGGATAGATTGATTATAGGTACTGGATTGCGAGGGCTTTTTATTTATGATTTTGCTAAAAAAACCTTTCAGAACATCAATAGGAAGAATGTTTTATTGAATAACTCCGTTCTAAGTATTGGTATTGATAGTGAGAATGATTTGTGGTTAGGTCTTGATAATGGTATTTCGCACGTGGAAATTAATTCTCCCGTTTCTATATTATATGATAATTCTGGAGCTTTGGGCTCTGTTTATTCTGTGGTTAAGGCCACAGCATCTAGTTATCTTATTGCATCCAATCATGGTGTTTTTGAGTTTGAACAAAACAAGCTTAGTTTGCTTCCAAATACGCAAGGACAATCTTGGAATATATCCCCTATTCGGCAAGGTTTTATGATTGGTCATAATGATGGGACATTTTTATATCAATCATCTACTGGTCTATCTAAATTAAATGGAGTGAATGGTGGATGGAATCTTGTAAAAAGCGCTGTCGATGCTTCTCTTTTGCAAGCTACATATACTGGAATTTTGGTGTATCCCAATCCTAATAATTTGAAGGAAAGCAGGGTTATTCAGAAACTACTAAAACCGATTAAGTATTTAGCTCAAAATCGAAAAAATGAAATTTGGGCTGCTGATAATTATCGTGGCTTCAATTTTTAGGTTATCCTTACTTGATAACGGATTGAAAAATGTAAGCTCCGACATTTTGATAGTATCCGCAGCATTGAATTGTTTTTTTGTCTGCCCTAATCGAAATAATGAAAACCAAGTGTCTACAAAAGCTGGGTTTTCTGTTGTCCATTTTGCCATAAATCATTTTTTTATTTTTCTTTCAAAACGCTTTTTGATTGAAGAAAGAATCTATAATTAGTGTTCTTTCAAATGTATCAATTGCTTGTAAATGCCACAAGTTTATTGAAGGTATTTCTTGCATTTATTTTGGTATTTAAAAGACAGCAAAAAAGCCATTTCCTGATTTTTATCATAGAATAGGAAAGGGCTGTGTTTTAATTTTAGGATTTCTTTAATACAGAAGCTTTTACAAGAAACTAAAGCAGTTCCTTCTTAAAAAATCGGGTTAACTACCTCTAAAGCTTCTTTCAAAATACTAAAAAAAATGCTTATTGAATTCAAAAAATGGATGCTATTTTCCTTGGCATTCTTCACCTCGCTTTGCTATAGTCAAAGCACTGAACTATCAGAAAAGAAAATCGAAAATCAACCCCCACTTTCAAATCCACCCAAAGAAACCCAAGCGGCAGATAAAAAGCTTGATTTCTTAACCAAAAAAGCCAGTTATGCTGTTCTTTTTGTAGGGGATTATGCCAAAACATTTTCTTCTAATGTGGATATGAATGGTAATCACACTACCGATGATAAGGCTTCAGACAATGGCTTTTACCTTCGTTATGTTCGCTTACAAGCCAAGTTCGAAATCAATAAAATTACGGCTCAAGTGCTGATTAATTTAGCCGATTTTAAAAATAACCCTCAAACTCGTGTTTTAGAATTGGCTAATTTGAAATACAAAGCCAATAACTATTTGTCGATTCAAGCAGGGCAATTTCGTCCTTATTTTGGCTTAGAAGATTTGTACCCAGCCGATATTTTAAAATCCTATAATTGGTCCAATCAGTACACTCTTTTTGGGAACAATGGTTGGCAAAGCTTTCAAATAGGTGCTGCTGTTTTTGGTTCCCTATCAGATTTGAAAATTCCTCTCAAGTACTATTATAGTTTTGTCAACGGAAATGGTAAAAATCAAGTCGCCGACTCCGATAACGCAAAGCATCATATGTTTCGGTTAGAATACAAGTTAGGCAAGTACCTTAATTTGGGTGGCAATGTTGGTTTTTCGCGTTGGGATGGGCAATCCGCTAAGGCATATGGTGCCGATTTGCAGTTTGAGAAAAAAATTAGTCCAACATTATGCTTGGCTTTGGATACAGAGTACAAAAGAGGCTCGAATTTGAATGCGTATACTGCTTCGAAACTTGTTCCAAAAGAATTGAATGATTATGAAATGCAAGGCGTTTATGTAATTCCTTTGGTTCGAAAGATTATCGATGTAGACAAAAAGATAGGCGTAGAATTTTCTTTTCGTTATGAATACCTCGAGAATCTAGTGAAAGCTGGCAATCCACTCCGAATTTACACACCTATGGCAAGTTATATTTTGGGAGAAGATTATATCGGAAAGTTATCGTTGGTTGGGCTTTTTGTAGATTACAACAAAAGTATTCCTAATTCAGCACAATACGATTACAACCAAATTTTATTGCAGTATCAAATTCGATTTTAGGTAAAATAGGATGTAATATCTCGGTGATAGAAGTCGATTATCATCGAGATAATTTGAGCCTTTGAAAAGATTATTTTAATTTTCTTTTTTTTGGGCTTTGTCGATTGGAAAAGAAAGATAAGATTTCAATTCGGTTTTCTGAAATACGATAGTAAAGGGTATTTAAATGTAAAACAACAGCTCTTCGAATTTCTTTTTTCTCAACTGAGGCTTGAAAAATATATGGATTTTGAGCGATAAGTTGTAATGTTTTGATAAAGGAATTATATTAATCATATATTAAATTTTATAAAATCATTATACTATAAACGTTGAGTTGAATATCTGTAAGCACTATTAACATGATAGGTTAACTTCATATATTAATTCTTAAAATATGAAAAAACTATTTTTTTAACTCTTCTAGCTTTTTAATGAAGTCAAAATGTAATTTTGAAATATCTTGAAGTTTTTTTAATGTTTTTTTTGTTTTTTCATCGTCAAATTCTTGTTCGAATAACTTAATTTTAAGCTTCTTTATTAACTTATTGCCAACTTTTTTATTCTCTTTAATTATTGTTTTTATCTTGATAATTTTTTTGTCAGATTTTTTATTTTCTGATACCTTTTTTTCTGACAGTTGAATTTCAGTTTTATTTTCATCGTTAGATAAAGTCTTTACAATTTCAATATCTTTATTTTTACTTTTTTTCATAATATTGCCTTTTGTTTTAACATTATCGTTAGTTAAATTATTATTAGATGCTTTAATATTATTTTCAATTGGTAT
>JAGOFG010000182.1:0-3214 GCA_017997335.1 Flavobacterium sp.
ACCCGAATTGTTGCCTATGGAGGCGGAATGCACGAAAACAAAAACTGGCGTTTTGGTAGTTACTTGTATTCAGAAAGCGACTTGAAAAACCAACCCGCACAGCAAAGTTTGTCCAAAGAACAAGTTGTTATTTTACAAAATGCGGGCAATGATACCAACAAAATGAATGCGCCATCGGCCTATGAAGATTCCTATTCTGAAAACAAAATCTTGTACGAGAAAAAAAACGCCAATGGCATTGAATACTTTGAATTTTCGACCAATGACCAAGCCGTTTTGTACAATGTTCGCTTCAGCAAAATAGGGCCAAATCAAGGAAATTATCTCTTAAAAAACACTGGAGCCATTGGCAGAATTTACGAATATATAGCACCCATAAACGGGATTTTACAAGGAGAATATGAGCCAACGATTCCGCTCATTGCTCCCAAAAAAATACAAATCGCCACTTTTTTAGGACAATACCATCCAAATGAAAAAAGCAATACTGATTTTGAAATTGGTGTGAGCAACAACGACCAAAACTTGTTCTCGAGTCTTGATGACAATCAAAACAAAGGACTAGCCGCAAAACTCAACACCAAGCAACGCTTGTTTACCGGAAAATGGAATTTAGATTTCATAGGCAATTACCAATACATAGCCGAAAGTTTCAAAACCGTAGAACGCTTGTTCAATATCGAATTCAATCGGGATTGGAATTTGGGCACCACAACCACTGGTAATCAAAGTTTCTGGACTGCGGGCATCCAAAGCGAATGGAACCCAAACTACAAAGGAGCGTTAAAAGGCAATGCGTCTTATCAACTGGAAAAATTAGATTTTACTGATTCTTTTTCTGGGCAAAAACACCGTATAATGGCGCACTTGCAGCTTCCGAATTGGCGTTTTCAAAATCAGACTAGCGTACTCAAAAGCGACAATTTGTTGAGCACTTCTAATTTTGTTCGCCAACAAACCCAAGTCCGTTTTTACAAAAAGAAAAATTGGATAGGTGCCACCTTCCGCTTAGAAGACAACCAAGAGAAAATCAAAAGCACCCAAAGCTTCACACCCATCAGTCAGCGTTTTTCTGAGATAGGAGGTTTTGCGGGTCGCGGCGATAGTACCAAAGTCTTTGTGGCTGTGGGATATTTGCAAAGAGTCAACGACAGTATTCAAAATGGCGTCTTACAACGCGTCAATCATTCGCAAACCTTCAGCTTAAAATCGAAAATCTTCCAAACTGCCAAAAGCGATTTATCTGTTTTTGCTAATTATCGTGTGCTAGAATACACCAATAACTCAGCACAAAAAGAACCTTCACTCAATTCGAGAGTCGTGTACAACGACCGTTTTTGGAAACAATTGGTACAAAGCACCACCGCCTATGAAACCAATTCGGGTTCGATTGCCCAACAAGAATTCACCTTTATAGAAGTCAATGCGGGGCAAGGTGTCTATGCTTGGAACGATTATAATGGTAACGGCATTCAGGAATTACAAGAATTCGAGATTGCGCCTTATCCCGATTTGGCGAAATATATTCGTGTGTTTTTGCCCAACCAAATATTTATCAAAACCCATCAAAATAAGTTTTCACAATCTCTAATCATTAACCCAAACCAATGGCAAAACGAAAAAGGGTTCAAAAAAATAGCCTCCTATTTTTACAACCAAACCTCGTTTATTATGGACCGAAAAATTAAAAACGAAGGCGGCAACTTCGATTTAAATCCGTTTGGAAGCCCGAAAGACGATGTTTTGGGACTCAACTCTGTATTTAGAAACAGCTTATTTTTCAATCGAGGCAAGCAAAAACACTCGGTCACTTACACCTATTTGCAAAACAAATCCAAGAGCTTATTGTCCAATGGCTCTCAGGAAAACAGCAATGCCTCGCACCAATTGCAATACCAACATTTGTTTCAAAAAAGTTGGTTGCTGAACTTCTTTACCAAAACATTGGCGACCGCCGTGGTTTCCGAAAATTATGCCGAGAAAAATTTCGACATCAAAGGCTACCAAATCGCTCCAAAAATCAGCTATTTGTTTTCTAAAAACGCCAGTTGGGAATTGTTTTACGAATTTCAACACAAAGAAAACCAACTCGCTCAAGCCGAAACCTTGCAACAAAACCGATTGGGAACCGCCTTCAGTTATGCACGCAATGCCAAATTCACCCTCAACGGTGAACTCTCTTTTTATCAAAATCAATTCGATGGCAATGCACAATCGGCCGTAGGTTTCCAAATGCTCGAAGGCCTACAAACCGGTCAAAATCTTACTTGGCGCGTGTTATTGCAAAAAAACATCACCCAATTTCTCGACATTAATTTCAACTACCAAGGTCGCAAAAGCGAAACCAGCGCCGCCATTCACACTGGCAATGTGCAGTTAAGAGCTTATTTTTAATCTGAATTGAAAAAGTATTATTAAAACCGTTAGGTGAAATTCAAAACATAATAAAAAAATTAACCACATAGAAACATAGATTTACTTTCAATATTTTAAGAACCCATAGAAATAGCTATATTTTTCACATAGATTGACTATGTGAATAGTAAAACGTCTGTTGAGTTCTTTTTAAAAACTAAAAAATTCTATGTTTCTATGTGGTTAAAAAAATAATTGCAGACAACGGGTTATTATTTAGTAAAAATTAAATAATCAGGAGAGCCAACAAAAGGCTTTTTCAGCCAGCAGGGATTCCTGCTATCCACTATATCTCTTGTCTTGTTGTAAGGACAAGACAAGAGGATGCCGTTCCTATCAGGACTAGAAGGAAAATTGAAGCATTCTTGCTAACAGTAAAACTAAGATTTTTAGAACTTTATATCCTTTTACCAAAAATAATTAGTAGCTTTAGTATTCCATTAATTTAAAACCCTAAAACTATGAAAAGAATACTGATTTTATGTTTCTTGTTTATCGCGTCCAACACCATTTTCGCTCAAGAAACAGCCACAAAAAAGAAAACGACAACAGCTAAAACAGAACTTTCGGCTGCCGAAAAAGAAGCCAAACAAAAAGCTGCCAACGAAAAACGAAAAGCAACCATAGCCGCCAAAAAAGAAGCCGAAGCCCAAGCCGCCGAAGCTAAAGCTGCCAAACAACAAGCCGCTAACGAAAAAAGAAAAGCAACTATAGCTGCCAAAAAAGCCGCCGCCGAAAAAGAAACCGCTGAAAAAGAAGCCAAAAAAGCCACTGCAGCAGCCAAAGCCGAAAAAAGTAA
>JAGOFG010000182.1:3314-4702 GCA_017997335.1 Flavobacterium sp.
CCAAAAAAACAGCCGAAGTTAAACTCAAAGAAACTACCGAAAAAGCACCAAAAACTCCAGACAAAGTAACGGGTGAATACAACGGAAAAAAAGTATATACTGGCCCAAGAGGCGGAAGATACTACATCAACAAAAACGGAAATAAAACCTATATCGAAAACTAGTTTTGATGTAAAATACAGATTTTCAAAGGCTTTCTTTTTACAGAAAGCCTTTTTTTTTCTCAAACAGTTGTTAAATTAAACTTTTAGTAATGTTGCCTAAACTTAAAAAAATAGGAGTATTGCTACCTTGCCTTCGTATAAATTCTTAATTTTGATTGCGAAATGACTTTGGATTCTAGCTCAAAAACGATACTCATCGCTCCATTAAACTGGGGCTTAGGCCACGCCACTCGCTGTATCCCAATTATAAAGGCGCTGCAAGAAAACAATTTTACGCCTATCATCGCTTCTGATGGTATAGCACTCGAATTGTTAAAAAAAGAATTTCCCTATATTCAAACCCTACAACTACCCTCCTACCAAATAGAATATGCCAAAAATGGCAAAAATTTCAAATGGAAACTCATTCAAAGTTTGCCCAGAATGCTCGAAGCCATCAGAGAAGAGAAAAAATTGGTGCAAAAATGGGTCGCCAAATACGAAATAGATGGCATCATTTCGGATAATCGCTTAGGTGTGTTTAGCGCCAAAATACCTTCTGTTTTTATTACCCATCAATTGAATGTAATGACAGGAAACACTACTTGGTTTACTAGCAAATTACATCAAATCATCATAAAAAAATACAAACAGTGTTGGGTCCCCGATGTTTCTGGAACACCTAACCTAACAGGTGATTTGGGCCACTTAAACGGAAAACATTTTCCAGTGCGTTACATTGGTCCACTAAGCCGATTACATAAAAAAGACAGCCCAAAACTATACGATTTGATGATTATTCTTTCGGGGCCTGAACCCCAAAGAGGCATTCTAGAAGACAAATTAACCGAAGAGGTAAAACGCTTCCAAGGAAAAGTCGTTTTCATCAAAGGAATTATCGAAAAGACACAAGTGAAGGAAACAGTAGGCGACGTAACTTTTTACAATTTTATGAGTACCCGTCAATTAGTACAAACCTTCAACGAAAGTGAATACGTTCTTTGTCGCTCAGGCTATACTACCATTATGGATTTGGTAAAACTAGGCAAAAAAGCCTTTTTTATTCCCACTCCCGGACAATACGAACAAGAGTATTTGGCAGTCAAACTAGACCAAGAACGCATCGTGCCTTTTGCCAATCAAGAAGATTTTACCATTGAAATGCTGTCAAAAATTGCCGATTACAAAGGCCTTTCAGAAATGGATACCACGATAGATTGGGAGGAACTCTTCGAGGTTTTTCAA
>JAGOFG010000004.1:0-2957 GCA_017997335.1 Flavobacterium sp.
AAACCCTAAAAATAAAATCCGACAAATTGAATTGTCGGATTTTTTTTGGCACTATATTTGGCATCTCCAAAAAGAGCCAAAATCAAATTTTAACCCCAGAAATTACATTAAATATGAAGAAAACTACTCTTATCCTATTCCTCCTTTTTATTATTAGTGGTTGTGGAGTAAAACAAACCCAACAATTAGTTAGCACCGGAAATTATGACGAAGCCATTAACAACGCTTTGGCTAACCTAAGAACCAACAAAGACAAAAAGGGAAAACAAGACTACGTTTACCTACTCGAAGAAGCCTTTGCAAAAGCTAAAGAAAGAGATTTGAACAACATTCAAATGCTAAATATTGAATCCAATCCGAATCAAATCGAAAAATTGTACAATTATTATGTGCAGTTACACGACCGCCAAGAAAAGATAAAACCAGTGCTTCCTTTGTTTTTAATTAAAGAAGGACGTAATGCTATTTTTCCTTTTGACAATTACAACAGCCAAATCGTTTCAAGTAAAGCTGCGCTAGCCGAATACTTATACACAAAGGCGCTTCAATTGATGAAAACCAATACTAAAGTAAATTTCAGAAACGCTTTTGAAGAATTGACGTATCTCAATAAAATTAGCCCTAACTACAAAGAAGTAAATCGATTATTAGACGAAGCCAAATTCAAAGGAACTGATTTTGTTTTGGTAAAAACTAAAAACGAAACCAATATGATTATTCCAGCGCGTTTGCAAACCGATTTATTGGACTTTAGTACGTATCGTTTGAATAATCCTTGGATTGTGTATCACAATGCGCCTGAAAAAGGAACCAAATACGACTTCTCTATGATGATTCTGTTCCGAAACATTTTGGTATCACCAGAACAAATCAAAGAACGCGAATTCATCAAAGAACGAGATATCAAAGACGGTTACAAAAAAGTAGTTGATGCTAACGGAAAAGTAGTGTTAGACGAAAAAGGAAAAGAGGTATTGGTCGACAACTTCAAAAAAGTAACGGTTCAAATCTATGAATACCGTCAATTAAAAACGTGTCAAGTAACGGCTAAAGTAGAATTTGTTACCACAAAAGGAAATCAATTACTTCAATCCTACCCTGTTACAAGCGAATTTGTTTTCGAAAATATTTATGCCACCTACAAAGGAGATAGAAGAGCTTCTGAGGAAAGCTATTATTCTAATTTTGACCGTAGAGCTGTTCCATTTCCTACTTCAGAGCAAATGGTGTATGATACAGGAGAAGATTTAAAGTCAAAAATCAAAGATATTATGAATTCTAACCGATTCGAATAAGAAAAGTAGCTTTTCAAAAAACAATTCTTCCCCCTATTACTATAAAAAAAGTGATTTTGACTTTCAAAGTCACTTTTTTTGCTTTAAAAAATAAATTTTTATGAAATTTAACAATTTTAAGTAAAATTTGATTTTTTATAAAATTTTATATCGTAAATTTGCATCGATGAAAAATACAAGTTTACATATAACTTCTATCTACCGGATAAATTTACTTGCTACTTCTCCCGAAGTGCGGATGCTATGCCTATAGTCTCCAAAAAAGTGTTTTCTATATTTTATCCTTTTTCATTTTACCATTTTGAAATCAAATCCATTTTTTAATGGAGTTTCAAATCTGACTGAAACTCAATATAATTTTATAAGTAACTACACTTCAATTATTTACAATAAAATAGTTGAAAAAAAATGTGGTACTTTTAATAGCTCATTGACTATGATTGCTTTAAAAAAAAGAACCAAACGATTTTTAACCTCTAAATCGAATTCCGAAATGAATATTTCTATAGTAGTAGCACAAAAAGAGCACTATACTTTTGCTGCAGAAATTTGTGATACAATTGAAACCTCGGCCTTACAAAGAGGAACGGGAATAGCCAAAAGAACCCCAGAATACATCCAAAAGAAAATGGAAACCGAAAACGCGGTTATCGCCATAATCGATGGAAAATTTGCCGGTTTTTGCTATATCGAATCTTGGCAACACGGACAATTCGTCGCGCATTCGGGCTTGATAGTGCACCCAGACTTTAGAAATTTAGGATTAGCAAAAAAAATCAAAACATTCGTTTTTGAGTATTCTCAACAAAAATACCCAGAAGCAAAAGTTTTCGGTATCACTACTGGACTAGCCGTAATGAAAATCAATTCCGATTTAGGATACAAACCCGTTCCTTTTTCGCAATTGACTACCGACCCAACATTCTGGAAAGGCTGTCAAACTTGCACCAATTTTGAAATCCTAAAAAGCAAAGACTACAAAATGTGTTTGTGCACAGGAATGCTGTATGACCCCAAAGAAAAACAAAAAAATCCGCCCAAACACCCGTTCAATGTCCGGATTTGGAATCGTTTGAAAGAAATCAAACAAGCCCTTTTCTTAAAAAAATAATAGTTCAAAAAATAAAAATCAACGTTTTGTCAGACACAAAACATTAAAAGATATACAATGGAAAATAAAAAAGTAGTATTAGCCTATAGCGGAGGATTAGACACTTCCTACTGTTTAAAATATTTAAAAAACGAAAAAGGATTCGAAGTACATACCGTATTAATCAACACCGGTGGTTTTGACGAAGCCGAACTTAAATCCATCGAAGATAGAGCCTACGAATTAGGAAGCGCCAAACACGCCAATCTTACTATTCTAGACAAATATTACGACAAAGCCATCAAATACTTGATTTACGGCAATGTCCTAAAAAACAACACCTATCCGTTATCAGTTAGTGCCGAGCGTGTTTTTCAAGCTATCGAAGCCATAAAATACGCTAAATCTGTTGGAGCCACAGCCATCGCACACGGAAGTACCGGTGCAGGAAACGACCAAATTCGTTTTGACTTAATTTTCCAAACCATCGCTCCCGAAATCGAAATCATCACTCCTATTCGTGATTTAAAACTATCTCGTCAGGAAGAAGTAGATTATTTAGCCAAAAACGG
>JAGOFG010000004.1:3057-39373 GCA_017997335.1 Flavobacterium sp.
GTAACGGTCTCTTTAAAACCATATCATTTCAGCTTAGACGGCATCGAATCACCAAACGATTTAATGAACACCGGCTTCGGTCAATACGGCGAAATGAACAATGCTTGGACGTCTGATGATGCCAAAGGCTTTATCAAAATTCTAGGTAATGCGCAAAACATATTTTCATCTGTAAACAACGAAACTTACGAATAGTATAATGATTCATTAGGAGCGAAAGTTAAGGCATTTTTGGAGATATGGGCTCCCGCCTTCATTCCAATCTTGTGAGCTGAACCCCAGCTCACAAGGATTTTCCCTTCTGTCGGGGCTAAAGAGGGAATAGTAGGATTTTCAGGTTTATCCCGCAAGTTTTTTTTCAAACCTTGTAGGTAGTATAAAACCTAAAACATACCTACAAGGTCAAAAAAAGACCTTGCAGGAAAAGCAACAAAACGCATTCAGTTTTACAACATATTTAAAAATAAAAATTATGATTAATGTTGGAATTATTGGCGGTTCGGGTTATACGGCTGGCGAGCTCATCAGAATCTTGATGTTTCATCCCAACGCCAAACTCGACTTTGTGTACAGCACCACCAATGCTGGCAAACCACTTTCGGTAGCGCATCACGATTTGTTAGGCGATATCGAAATGACCTTTACCGATACCGTAAATCCTAATGTAAATGTGGTATTCTTGTGTTTGGGACACGGGAAATCGAAAACATTTTTGACCGAAAATCAGTTTGCGAGCCATACCAAAATCATTGATTTGGGAAACGATTTCAGATTGCACAAAGACGAAGTTTTTGATGGTAAAAAATTCATTTACGGCTTACCTGAATTGAACAAATCGGCGATTAAAAACGCTCAGTTCATTGCTAATCCGGGATGTTTTGCCACCGCGATTCAGTTGGCATTATTGCCTTTAGCAGAAGCCAAATTGCTCAACAGCGATGTACACATCAACGCCACAACGGGAAGTACTGGAGCTGGAGTGAGTCTTTCTGAAACCTCACATTTTAGTTGGAGAAACAACAATATGTCGCATTACAAAGCTTTTGAACACCAACATTTGGGAGAAATAGGCGAAAGTTTACACCAATTGCAAAAAGATTTCAACAACGAATTGCTTTTTATTCCCAACAGAGGTGATTTCCCAAGAGGAATTTTTGCCACCTTGTACACACATTGTGAGGAAAGTTTAGAAGATGTTGTGGCCAAATATGAAGCCTTTTACAAAAATGAACCCTTTGTAACCGTAACCACAACCAACATCAATCTAAAACAAGTGGTTCAAACCAACAAATGCATCATTAGTTTGATGAAAAAAGGCAACCGAATTTTGATTACTTCGGTTATCGATAACTTAGTCAAAGGCGCCTCAGGTCAAGCCATTCAAAATATGAACTTGCTCTTTGGACTAGACGAAAGTACCGGATTGCATTTGAAACCAAGTGGATTTTAAAAAAATTTGTTTCAAGTTTAAAAGTTTAAAGTTGCTCGTGTAACCTTAAACATTAAACTTTAAACCATAAACAAAAAACAACAATGAACCTATTCGACGTTTACCCATTATACAACATCACACCCGTAAAAGCAGTAGACTGTACCATTACTGATGAAAACGGTGTGGAATATTTAGATTTATACAGCGGCCACGGAGTCATCTCCATTGGGCACACCCAACCGCATTATGTGGCGAAACTAAAAGAACAATTGGACAATATTGGATTCTATTCTAATGCTATCCAAAATCCATTACAAGTGGAATTAGCCCAAAAACTAGGTGAATTATCAGGTTATGATGACTATTCCTTGTTTTTGTGCAGCTCAGGCGCCGAAGCCAATGAAAATGCATTAAAATTAGCCTCTTTTCACAACGGAAAATCGAGAGTGATTGCTTTCGATAACTCCTTTCACGGAAGAACATCAGCAGCAGTGGCGGTAACGGACAACAAAAAAATTGTAGCCCCCATTAATGCCCAACAAGTGGTTACTTTTTTACCCCTAAACCAGATTGATTTGGTGGAAACCGAATTACAAAAAGGTGATGTGTGCACCGTGATTATAGAAGGCATTCAAGGTGTGGGTGGATTGGATGAAGGTACTACTGAATTTTTTCAAGCCTTAGAAAAACTGTGCAAACAATACGAAGCAGTTTTGATTCTAGACGAAGTACAATCGGGTTATGGCAGAAGCGGGAAGTTTTTTGCACATCAGTACCATAACATCAAAGCGGATATCATTTGCTTGGCCAAAGGAATGGGGAACGGTTTCCCGATTGGAGGGATTTTGATTGCTCCACATTTCAAAGCGAGTTATGGCTTACTAGGCACTACTTTTGGCGGAAGTCATTTGGCTTGTGCTGCTGGAATTGCAGTTTTGGATGTCATCAAGAGTGAGAAGTTAATGGATAATGTAAACGCCGTTAGCGAGTACTTTATGAAAGCCATCCAACAAGTGCCGGAAATCATCAAAGTGAAAGGAAAAGGATTGATGCTGGGGGTAGAATTTGATTTTGATGTGAGTGCTTTACGCAAGAAAATGATTGTAGAAAAACATATTTTCACAGGAAGTGCTAATAATAAAAACCTGTTGAGAATTTTACCGCCCTTGACCATTACCACAGCAGCAATTGATACCTTTATCGTTGCTTTGAAAGAGTCGTTGGCCGAATTGAAATAAGAAACTGCGTGAGTATTCCTTGCCAGTCCGCTGCATGAGGGAGAGCAGTGGAGCTCTCCCGATTTTTTCATCGGGAAGCGGGAACGGATAGCCCGACCCGACCTTTTTCGGGAGGGGCACGCCCAAAAAATTAACTAACCAAAAACTATGAATACACTACTAACCATCGAAAAGAGAAACGCCGTTTTAACCACGATGGCGGCTTTGCTAGCGCAGGAACGAACGGCGTTGAAAAGTAGTAACCAACAAGATTTAGCTAACTATTCCGGAGAAGATTTGGCAATGGAAAAACGTTTGTTGGTCGATGATGCTAAAATTGACGGTATGATTTTGTCCTTGCAACAATTGGCCAGTCAAGATGACCCGGTGGGGAAAATTCGCTTTGAATTTGTTCACGATAATGGTCTTAAAATTTATAATAAAACTGCTGCATTTGGCACTATTTTAATTATTTACGAGTCTCGACCTGATGTAACTGTTGAAGCGGGTGGTATTGCTTTTAAATCCGGAAATAAAATCCTTTTGAAAGGCGGCAAAGAATCATTATTGTCGAATCAAAAGATTGTAAGTCTTTGGCAGCAAGCTTTAGAAAACAATGGTGTAGCAACGGATTGGGTGGAATACCTGAATTACGATAGAGCACAAACCCAAGCTTTTTTGGAAAAACCAACTCAAAAGGTTGATTTGATTGTGCCTCGTGGCGGAGAAAAATTAATTGAATTCACCAAAAAACACGCAACTTGTCCAGTGATTGTTAGTGGTCGTGGAAATAACTTTGTGTACGTAAGTGCTGATGCTGACTTAGATAAAGCAATGTCAGTTATAATTAATGCAAAAACCTCAAATATATCAGTTTGCAATGCTTTAGATAAAGTAGTAATTGATGTTAATTTACCGAATTGGGAAGATTTTGCTAACCAATTAGTCCGTGCTTTACAAGAACGAAAAGTGACTGTTTTGGGAGATGCTACAATTGCGAAAGCAACTCAAATTTCCCAAATTGATTCAGACGAGATTTGGTATGAAGAATTTTTGGATTATAAGATTGTAATTGGTTCTGTTTCTTCTAATCAAGAAGCAATAGCTAAAATCAATAAATATTGCGGAGGTCACTCAGCTGCTATCATCACCGAAAGTGAAATCACAGCCCAAGAATTTATGGATAACGTTGATGCTTCATCCGTTTACCATAATGCTTCGACGCGTTTTACCGATGGAGGGCAATTTGGTTTAGGTGGAGAACTCGCTATCAGCACAGACAAATTACACCAACGTGGCCCTATTGGTTTACAACATTTGGTCACCAACAAATGGTATGTTTACGGAGAAGGACAGGTTCGGTAGGGACAAGTCGCGACTTGTCCTTACTTGAAATCAATGCACAATCTGTTTGTAAAATAATACAAAATGACAAAAAAAAGAATATTATTAAAATTAGGCAGCAACACCTTAACCAAGGAAACCAATCATATTTCGAGAGGAAAGATTGAGGATATTGGAATGCAAATTGCCGCGCTACAAGACCAATACGAATTCATTATTGTAAGTTCTGGGGCGATTGCCGCTGCCAAACAGTTTGTTAAGCTAGACAATAATGACCAAGAAGTCTTTGTAAAACAAGCCTTGGCTTCCATTGGGCAACCCCATTTGATGCGTATTTACCACGAAAATTTCAGCGATTTAGGATTGCATATTTCACAATGTCTCCTCTCCTATTCTGATTTTGAAAAAGAACAATCCAAAGTCAATATCGTGAACACCATCAATGTGTTGGTCAAAAACAATTACATCCCAATCATCAATGAAAATGACACGGTGGCTACGGACGAAATCAAGTTTGGCGACAACGATAAATTAGCCGCTTTGGCAGCCGTATTATTAGATGTAGATATTTTGATTATTGCTACCAACACCAATGGTATTTACACCAAAGCTTCTATCAATGATACACTTCCATCAACGATTGAACTAGTAACCGATTTGTCATTGTTACAAAAAGAAATAGGTGACACAAAATCGTCACACGGAACTGGAGGAATGCAATCTAAAATAGAATCGGCAGCAATTGCCAAAAAAGCCAATATTGAGACTTGGATTGTGAATGGCCTAGAGGATGATTTTATGCGGAAAGCGCTGCGGAATGAAATCCCTTTCACTAAAATTATTTAACTTAGAGCCACTAAAAATCACAAACTACAAATCCGCTTATTCAGCATTCTAATAAGATAAAGCTATGAATTACACCTCAATAAAAGAAATCGATTCCCTAAAAAAATGGGTAAAACAAGCCCTTAAAATAAAGAAAGACCCATTAAAAAATCAAAGATTGGGTAAAGACAAAACATTGGTTATGCTCTTTTTTAATCCAAGTTTGAGAACGCGTTTGAGTACTCAAAAAGCAGCCATCAATCTAGGAATGAACGTTATGGTGATGAACTTTGGAGCTGAAGGATGGACTTTGGAGTTCGAAGACGGCACAATTATGAATCAAGGCGCCTCAGAACACATTAAAGAAGCCGCCGAAGTCGTTTCGCAATATTGTGATATTATTGCCATCAGAGCTTTTGCGGGACTTACGGATAAAGAAAAAGATAATGCAGAAACGGTAATGAATGGTTTTGTAAAATACGCCACAGTGCCTATTGTTAATATGGAAAGTGCTACAGGGCATCCGCTACAATCCTTAGCCGATGCGATTACAATGGCCGAATTCAAAACCAAACACAAACCTAAAGTAGTACTGACTTGGGCACCTCATCCCAAAGCATTACCTCAGGCCGTGGCCAATTCGTTTGTAGAAATGATGCAACTGCAAAGAGATATGGATTTTGTAATTACGCATCCAGAAGGTTATGAATTGAATCCTGAAATCACCAAGGATTCGGTAATTGAATATAATCAGGACAAAGCTTTTGAAAATGCTGATTTTATTTATGCCAAAAACTGGAGCAATTACAACGACTACGGAAAAGTGACGAATACAGATAAAAATTGGACCGTTACGGCTGAGAAAATGAAGTTGACGAACAATGCCAAATTTATGCATTGTCTTCCGGTGCGTCGAAATGTGATTGTAGCCGATGAAGTGATTGATAGTGAAAACTCCATTGTGATTCAGCAAGCCCATAACAGAACCTATTCAGCACAATTGGTTTTACAAAAAATACTGAAAAGATTACCTAATAAAACCAAAAGTTTAGAGTATTAATTCAAAAGAATGGAACAACTAACAATAGTAAAAATCGGTGGAAACATCATCGATAATCCAGCCGAACTACAACAGTTTATTGCCGATTTTTCAAAAATAGAAGGCTATAAAGTGTTGGTGCACGGCGGAGGAAAATCAGCTACCAAAATGGCGAAAAGTATTGGTTTAGTCCCTCAAATGATTGATGGAAGACGCATCACCGACCAACCTATGCTAGACGTTGTGGTGATGATTTATGCGGGCGAAATCAACAAAAACATCGTAGCACAATTACACGCAAATGGAACTAATGCTATGGGCTTTTCAGGTGCCGATGGTAATTTGATTCAGTCTACCAAAAGAAATCATCCCACGATTGATTACGGTTTTGTGGGCGATGTACAAAAAGTAAACACCTCGCTGCTAGAAACATTGATTGAAAACGAGATAACACCGGTTTTTTGCGCTATTACTCACGATAAACAAGGACAATTATTAAACACAAACGCTGATACAATTGCCAGTGAATTAGCCATTGCTTTGTCGGAAGTATTTGAAGTAACTTTGACGTATTGCTTCGAAAAATCAGGGGTTTTGTATGATGCAGAAGATGACACTTCTGTCATTGAAAACATCAATAAAGAACTGTACGACCAATTAAAAACAGAAGGCGCCATACATTCAGGTATGATTCCAAAACTCGACAATTGCTTTAACAGCTTGTCCAAAGGCGTTCATAAAATAAAAATTGGACATCACAAACTATTGAAAGACAACAACGCACTTTGTACGAGTATAACATTATAGATTACTAACAACCCTTTCAGAAATCAAAACTCTGAAAGGGTTAAATTAAAAATTTTGAAAACCATTACAACCCTTACACAAGAAGCCATCGCCTTACTCAAAGCATTGATTGCTACTCCTTCCTTTTCTAGTGAAGAGGAACAAACAGCGCTTTTAATAGAACAATGGTTCCAACAAAATAGCATTCCTTTTGAGCGGGAAAACAATAATATTTGGGCGTACAACCAACACTTTGATACCACCAAACCTACCTTTTTACTGAACTCGCATCACGATACGGTAAAACCCAACCAAGGCTATACCAACGACCCTTTTGAACCTATTGAAAGAGACGGGAAATTATTTGGTCTAGGCAGTAACGATGCTGGAGGTTGTTTAGTGGCTTTATTGGCCACTTTTGTTCATTTTTATGCTCAAGAAAATTTGCCTTACAATTTGGTTATGGTCGCTTCTGCAGAAGAAGAAAGCAGTGGTAAAAACGGATTGAATAGCGTACTAAAACATTTGCCAGAAATTGATTGCGCCATAGTGGGAGAACCAACCTTAATGAATTTGGCCATAGCCGAAAAAGGACTTTTGGTTTTGGATGTAATCGTAAAAGGAACCGCAAGTCACGCGGCACATCATAATCCTGACAATCCTATTTACAATGCAATGCCTATCATCAGTTGGTTTAACTGTTACCAATTCGAAAAAATATCAGAAGTTTTAGGACCTGTAAAAATGACGGTTACCCAAATCAACGCAGGAAAACAACACAATGTAGTACCCGCTGAATGCCATTTGGTAGTCGATATTCGAGTAAACGATTGTTATACAAATGCAGAAATATTAGACGCAGTTCGTCAACAAGTGAAGGCTGAGATTACACCACGTTCTATGCATCTCAATGCTTCTTCTATTCCTCTTTCACACGGATTAGTACAAGCAGGAATCGCGTTAGGCCGAACCACCTACGGCTCTCCTACGCTTTCGGACCAATCGGTGTTGAGTTGCCAGTCGTTAAAACTAGGTCCAGGAGAAACCCTGCGGTCACACTCGGCAGACGAATTCATTTACATCAATGAAATCGAAGAAGGAATTGAATTGTACATTAAAATATTGACAGATTTTTTAAAAAATTAATTGTAGGGACAGGTCGCGACCTGACCCTACGCATCATAAAAAAAAATATGAAACTCTGGGAAAAAGGAATACCAACCGACAAACAAATCGAACATTTTACGGTAGGAAATGACCGTGAACTCGATTTGGTTTTGGCCAAATACGATGCTTTAGGTTCTATCGCTCACGCTAAAATGTTGGCTCAAATAGGATTATTGAATGCAACAGAAGCTGATGATTTAGTTTTGGCCTTACAAGAGATAATCACAGCTATCGAAAAAGGAGATTTCGAAATCGAAGACAGCTTTGAAGACGTACATTCCAAAATCGAATACTTATTGACCGAAAAACTAGGCGACGCTGGTAAAAAAATACACACGGCACGTTCTCGAAACGACCAAGTGTTAGTGGATGTCAATTTATATTTGAAAGACGTTGTTATTGCACTCAAAGAGCAAGTAAAAACGCTATTCGATTTGTTGATGGAATCCGCTGAACAATATCAAAATGTACTATTACCTGGCTATACGCATTTACAAATTGCTATGCCATCATCCTTTGGTATGTGGTTTTCTGCTTATGCCGAAACTTTGATAGATGATATCACGATGTTGAATGCTGCTCTAAAAGTGGTAAATCAAAATCCATTAGGTTCCGCCGCTGGTTATGGCAGCTCCTTCCCTATCAACCGAACTTTTACTACTCAGGAATTAGGCTTTGCTACTTTAAAATTCAATTCGGTAGCAGCACAAATGAGCCGTGGCAAATCCGAAAAAACAGTCGCTTTTGCTATGAGTAGCGTGGCTGCAACTTTAGCAAAATTCTCTATGGACGTGTGTCTATATATGAGCCAAAACTTTGATTTTATTAGTTTGCCAGCACATCTAACCACTGGTTCAAGCATTATGCCTCATAAAAAAAACCCAGATGTTTTTGAACTAATCCGTGGAAAATGTAATAAAATTCAAGCTTTACCTTATGAAATCACTTTAATCACTAATAACCTTCCTAGTGGCTATCACCGTGAGTTTCAATTATTGAAAGAAGGATTATTTCCCGCTATCCAAAATCTAAAAGCCTGTTTGGATATTGCCATTTTTTCCATCAAAGACATTAAGGTAAAAGACAACATTCTAGCCGACCCAAAATACAATTATCTATTTACCGTAGACACTTTAAACGAAATGGTGGTAGCTGGAATGCCTTTTAGAGACGCCTACAAAGCTGTGGCAGAACAATTAGAAAATGGTACTTACGAATCACCAAAAGCTACCCAACACACGCACGAAGGAAGTATTAATAATTTGTGTTTGAAGGAAATTAAAGAAAAAATGCAAAACGCTTTTTAGAAAAGATACGCTAATAGCTCAAGCCGTTCTACTTTTTGTTAGAACGGCTTTTTTTTGTGCTCTTTGAAAATAGTAAGCAGAATAAGAAGACTTTTAACGTGACTTCAAAACAAATATCTTATTTTTGATTAAGCCAGAATCCAAATTATGAAAACAAAAACTTACAAGAGTAAAATCGCAACTGCTTTGCTAGAAAAAGGCTTTATGACCAATAAACAACTAGATGCCATTGAAGAATATCAAAATCTAGGTATTTTTTCTTTGCACACAGAATTAAGACTTTTACTTTATTTATCCGTGTTGCTCTTTACTTCAGGTATTGGAATTTTAATCTATCAAAACATTGACTCAATTGGTCACGATGCGATAATCATCTGTCTTTTTTTGCTAATTACCGTTAGTCTTTATTTTTGTTTCAAAAAAGCAAAAGGATTTCATAAAGAAGAAGTTGCCTTTGATAATCCAATCTATGACTATTTAGTCTTGCTTGTTGCCATTCTAAGTTGTATTTTCATCGGGTATTTACAATTTCAATATACGCTCTTTGGTGAAAATTATGGAATAGCCACGCTTGTCCCAACTATTATTAGCTTTTGTTATGCCTATTATTTTGATAACAAAAGTGTCCTAAGTATTGCCGTTTCTGGCTTAGCAGCTTGTATAGGTCTGACTGTAACTCCACAGAAAGTTCTTGATACCGAATTTTATTCCAATGACACGCTAGCATTTTCTGCCATAGGTTTAGGGTTATTGCTCATTTTATGGACCATTTACAGTTCAAAAATTAAATTGAAAATGCATTTTAATTTGATTTATCTGACTTTTGCTCTACATCTAATTTGCATTGCAACAATTAGCAAAATTTCAGAAAAAGAAGTTCCAATATGTTTTCTATTTGCCTTGCTTTTAGGAGGAGCTACTTATTATTTTTACAAAATGAGTAAAGAATATGATGCCATTTCACTTTTTGTATTCGCTTTACTTTACGGTTATGTAGGCTTCAATGTGCTTTTATTCAAAGTAATTGATGCTATTAATTTTAATGGATTATGGGAGCTTTTGATTTATTTGTTTCCTGCATACTTCGTAGGCTCTATCTTTTTATTTATTCAATCTGTAAAAAAGTTTAAACAACAAAAAAACAAGTAAAATGAGAGCTTACGACGAAAATAAATTAACGAATATCGTTTTACTTGAAGAAACAGATACTTTTTTGAATGCTGGTTTCATCACTCAAGAACAAGCCGATTGTATAAAAAACAATTTACCTGTTTTTAAGTCACAAAATAACCTACTTCTTCGCTTAGCTTTTTTCATCCTTGGAAGCTTGCTTTATGCTTCAATTTGTGGCACTATATCAATCATTGGGATGCAAATTGGAGAATCCTATTTCCACTTTTGTTTTTATCTTTTTTCAATAATAGGATGGACAGCCACTGAGTTTTTAGCCCAAGAAAACTACAAAAATTATGGTGTTGACGAAGCTTTTATTTTAGGAAGTATTTTAAATCTTGCTATTGCTATTGGAATCAATTCAGAGTCTTTTGAACTTCTAATTGCATTCTTTGTTTCAATTAGTGCCTTAGTAATGTATAAAAGATTTATACACAACATATCCCTCCTACTATTTTGCTTAGCAACAACGGCAACCTTATTCTATGCTTTGTTGGAAATAGATACTATTGGCAAGACCATTTTACCTTTTGCAACCCTTATCTTTGCGGTTGTGTGCTACTTTTTTACTAAAAGAAAACTGACACAACTAAAAGAGCTCTATTATCACAAAGGATTTGTAATCGCAAATAGTTTTTACCTCATCTTAGCCTACCTTTCTTGTAACTATTTTGTAGTTAGAGAACTCTCTTCTGAATTACTAGGCATAAATTTAAAACCAAATCAAGACATTCCATTTGCTCTTTTCTTTTACTTTTTTACAATAACAGTTCCGATTGTTTATATTATGACTGCATTAAAAACAAAAGATCGCTACTTATTATGGATTGGTGCTTTGTGTATAGGATTTTCCATTTTTACTATTCGCTATTACCACTCAATTCTACCAGTTGAAGTTGCTATGACTTTGGGCGGAATACTTCTTTTTACCATTTCTTATTTTTCAATTCAAAAATTAAAAGATAAAACAAGTGGAATCACATTTGAACTAGATCGACTAACTCAGAACAAAGATTTTAAAAGTACTGAAGCCCTAGTGGCTGTTACAGCTTTTGGCATAAAACCAGAAACCAAAATAGAGGAATCGCCTATGAAATTTGGAGGTGGTGATTATAGCGGTGGTGGCGCTTCTGGAAGTTTTTAAAGATGAACTTTGCAAAAAGAAACAACTTTATCTCATTCTAAAAAGCGGTGTTTAAAATATCATTCCATTAAAATATAAAAACAAAAAAAGAGTACATTGATGTACTCTTTTTTATTCATTATTACTTATTCGCCATAGCAAACAAAAAGTAATTATACAGTTAGATGTATTAGAAAGCTACATTCCATCTAGGAAGTCTTCCGTTTTCATCTAAAAAGTTTTGCAAAACTTGCCCTTCAACACTTGTTGGTATCCCTTTTACATCTGCGTTAAAAGTTTCGTACCAAACGACTTCAAGAGAAGAAATACCTTCTAATTTCATTTGAGCAGGCCAAGAATATTTTCTTCCTGTTTTAGCAAATTGATGCCCTTCAACAATTTTATCTGACAAGCCTCCATTTTTTATTTTGAGAGTACCATTGTTTTGAACGGTTCCTGTAGAACCCACCATAATTAGTTCTTTAGCTGTGGTCAAATCATAAACCAAGAATACTCCACAACCTTCAGATGCATTACAAACTTGCTCTAAACTATCCTCTGGAGAGAACAAAAAACTGTTGGTTACTTTAAACTTTTCTAATTCTTTATACATATCTTTTTATTTAAACAAAATGCCTCACAAAATCGTGAGGCATTTTGAGATTTATAATTTTGAAATCAGGAAATTATCCTAAAACTTCTTTTACTTTTTTACCAATTTCGGCTGGTGAATCAACAACGTGAATACCGTTATCTCTCATAATTTGTTTTTTGGCAGCAGCAGTATCATCAGATCCTCCAACAATTGCTCCAGCATGCCCCATTGTTCTACCAGCTGGTGCAGTTTCTCCAGCAATAAAACCTACAACTGGTTTACGGTTACCGTCTGCTTTAATCCATTTAGCAGCATCAGCCTCTAATTGACCACCAATTTCACCAATCATAATGATAAGTTCAGTCTCTGGATCATTCATTAATAACTCAACTGCTTCTTTTGTAGTAGTTCCAATGATTGGATCTCCACCAATTCCAATAGCTGTAGTGATTCCTAATCCTTGTTTCACAACTTGGTCAGCTGCTTCATAAGTTAAAGTACCAGATTTAGAAACAATCCCAACTGTACCTTTTTTGAAAACAAAACCTGGCATAATTCCAACCTTAGCTTCTCCCGGAGTAATAACACCTGGACAGTTTGGTCCTATTAATCTAGCATTTCTTTCTTTTACATAAGCATTAGCTTTGATCATATCTGCTACAGGAATTCCTTCTGTAATTGCAATGATAACTTTAATACCAGCATCTGCAGCTTCCATAATAGCATCAGCAGCAAAAGCGGGTGGAACAAAAATAATTGTAGTATCGGCTCCTGCTTGCTCTACAGCATCTTTAACTGTATTGAAAACTGGCAAATCTAAGTGTGTAGACCCACCTTTTCCTGGAGTTACACCACCAACAACATTTGTTCCGTATTCTATCATTTGAGAAGCGTGGAAAGTGCCTTCGCTACCTGTGAATCCTTGAACAATAATTTTAGAATCTTTATTAACTAAAACACTCATGATATATTTTTTATGTAGTTTTTAAAATTGTGTTGCAAAAGTAAGGTTTTTGAAATTATTTCAAACCCATTTAGTATCAAATTATTTAGGATACTTGACTCATTTGATAACCTCTGTAAAGTTTATCATCTTTAATCTCCCAAATCATCATAAAATGAGCTAATAACATTTCTTCTCTAGGGTTTTCAATCGTTTTCACAAAATGAGAATATCGTACAGAAATTAGATTATCTTCTTCAATAATATGGCTAATTCGCACCTTAGACCTTACATAAGCTTTATGCAACTCATCCGCTAAATTAATCAAGGAATTGTAATTCATTTGAACATAGCCTTCAGTAGAATACCAATCAATTACAATCTCTGGATGAATAAATTCCTTTAAAATTGTACTATCAATCAAAGCATCCGATTTGTAAAATGCTTTAACAAAATCTTTTGCAGACATATTATTTTAATTTATTTAAAATTTCTGGAATCTTTTTGATATTAGCTAACTGTTTCAACTTCTCTCTTGATTCTTGGATTGGAGTACCAAAATAAGACTTGCCTCCTTCTACAGATTTAGTTACTCCAGTTTGCCCCATTACCACTGCTTTAGATCCAATGGTTATTCCACTTGTTGTTCCAACCTGACCCCATAATGTTACTTCATCTTCAATAATCACACAACCTGCAATACCAGTTTGAGAAGCAATTAGACATTTTTTACCAATAACAGTATCGTGCCCAACGTGTACTTGATTGTCTAACTTAGTTCCTTCTCCAATTCTTGTGTCACCTGTAACACCTTTATCTATAGTGCAAAGCGCTCCTATTCCAACGTTACTCTCAATAACTACTCTTCCTCCAGAAATTAATTGATCAAACCCAGTGTCTCTTTTTTTATAATAAAAAGCATCGGCCCCCAAAACAGTACCAGAGTGAATAATAACATTATCGCCAATAACGGTGTGGTCATATATAGCAACATTAGAATGAATCAAGCAATTATCTCCAATCACAACTTCGTTTCCAATAAAAACGTTTGGTTGAATTACAGTATTAACTCCAATTTTTGCTGACAAACTTATGGTAACATTTGAAGCTACAAAAGGCTTAAAATGTCTCGTCAACTTATTAAAATCTCTAAAAGGATCATCAGAGATCAAAAGTGCTTTTCCTTGTGGACATGCTACTTCTTTATTAATCAAAACTATAGTTGCAGCAGATTGTAAAGCTTTATCGTAATACTTTGGGTGGTCAACAAAAACAATATCTCCTGGTTCAACCACATGGATTTCGTTCATTCCGAAAACAGGAAAATCAGGGTCGCCCACAAATGAGCATCCGATTAATGAAGCGATATCTTTTAAAGCTATTTCTTTATGGAATTTCATAACATTTTAGTTTTTCATCACAGTTTCTAGTAGCAGTTTTCAATCAATATGTGCTGACTAAAAACTAAAAACTTATAAAAACTATTCCTTTACACGCTCCATATAAGAACTAGTAGCTGTATCAATTTTAATTTTATCACCTTCATTAATAAAAAGAGGTACGTTGATTGTTGCCCCTGTTTCAACTGTTGCTGGTTTTGTAGCATTTGTTGCAGTATTCCCTTTAACACCTGGCTCGGTATAAGTTACTTCTAACACAACAGATGGTGCCATATCAACAGAAAGAGGTAAATCTGTCTCTGTATTAATTTGAATCATTACATTTTCTCCTTCTTTTAATAAATCTGGAGCATCCAAAACGTTTCTGTTTAATGTAATTTGTTCGAATGTTTCAGCATTCATAAAATGAAATTCATTTCCTTCTGGATACAAAAATTGAAAAGTATGTGTTTCAACACGTACAACATCGATTTTATGTCCCGCAGAAAAAGTATTATCTAAAACTTTACCATTAGTAACAGACTTTAATTTCGTTCTAACAAAAGCAGGACCTTTTCCTGGTTTAACATGAAGAAATTCAATGATTTTATAGATATCGTGATTATGTTTTATACAAAGTCCGTTTTTAATATCTGAAGTAGATGCCATTTTTTTTTATTTAATATTGTTACTCTTTTAATTGTAATACTGATGAATTGTTTTGCTTAAACAATAGAGTCGTTATGGTGTTTTTTTAATAATTCCCAGAATAGCCTTTCATAACTCCTCTAGATGAATTACGAATAAAATCTATAATCTCATCACGTTCTGGTGTAGCTTCCATCTCTGCTTCAATAATACCCAAAGCTTGAGTGGTGTTATAATTTTTTTGATACAAAATTCTATAAATATCCTGTATCTCTTTAATTTTTTCGGTAGTAAAACCTCTTCTTCTTAGACCAACTGAATTAATCCCTACATAAGATAAAGGCTCTTTAGCTGCTTTTGTAAAAGGAGGAACATCTTTTCTTACCAAAGACCCACCTGAAACCATTGCATGATCTCCAATATGAATAAATTGATGAACTGCTGCTAATCCGCCTATTACAGCATATTTTCCAACAATTACATGACCTGCTAAAGCTACTCCATTCACTATAATTGCATTGTCACCAATATGACAATCGTGGGCAATATGAGCAGTTGCCATAACTAAACAATTATTACCTAAAGTCGTTTGACCTGAAGCAATAGTTCCTCTATTGATGGTTACACATTCTCTAATTGTACAATTATCTCCAATGATGGCCAAAGAATCTTCTCCTCCAAATTTTAAATCTTGAGGCACTGCTGAAATAACTGCCCCTGGAAAAATATTGCAATTTTTACCAATTCGAGCACCTTCCATAATCGTAACGTTTGAGCCTATCCAAGTACCATCACCAATAACAACATTATTATGGATTGTTGTAAAAGGCTCTATCACTACATTTTTGGCAATTTTTGCCCCAGGATGTACATATGCTAATGGTTGATTCATTTTTTCTATTTAATCGTTAAGCTGTTTAATGATTATGGAGTATACCATTTAATCATATAAACAAAGAAAATTATTGTTTTCTAGCAATTTGAGCCATTAATTCTGCTTCAGCTACTAATTTACCATTAGCATAAGCATTAGCTTGCATATGACATATTCCTCTTCTGATAGGTGTAATCAAATCACATTTAAAAATTAAAGTGTCTCCTGGAAGTACTTTATGCTTGAATTTAACTTTATCAATTTTCATAAAGAAAGTCAAATAATTTTCAGGATCAGGAACTGTACTTAATACTAAAATCCCTCCTGTTTGAGCCATAGCTTC
Source organism: Flavobacterium sp. (assembly GCA_017997335.1). Lineage (GTDB taxonomy): Bacteria > Bacteroidota > Bacteroidia > Flavobacteriales > Flavobacteriaceae > Flavobacterium. The sequence continues at coordinate 19,253 of JAGOFG010000004.1, forward strand.
AACAATTAAAACTCCTGGCATAACTGGAGCATCTGGAAAATGGCCTACAAAGAAATTTTCGTTCATTGTAACATTTTTCATTCCAGCCACATAGGTATCTGTCATTTCTATAATACGATCAATCAACAAAAATGGAGGTCTATGAGGTAAAACCGACATGATTTTATGAATGTCCATCAAAGGTTCTTGATTCAAGTCATAAACAGGAACAAAATTACGTTGTTCAATTTTAATCAATTTTGCCATTTTTTTAGCAAATTGAGTATTTACGTAATGACCTGGTTTATTTGCGATAACTTTTCCTTGAATTTTTGTTCCAATAAGCGCTAAATCTCCAACTACATCTAATAATTTATGTCTAGCAGCTTCGTTTGGATAATGCAATGTTAGATTGTCTAGAATTCCATTTGGTGTTACAGAAATTGACTCTTTACCAAAAGCAACTTTAAGATTTTCCATAGTGCTTGCAGAAATTTCCTTATCTACATATACTATCGCGTTATTAAGATCTCCTCCTTTAATTAATCCATTATCTAAAAGAGATTCTAATTCATGTAAAAAACTAAAAGTTCTTGATTCGCTAATTTCTGTTTTGAAATCAGCTATACTCTTCATAGTAGCATTTTGAGTTCCTAAAATTTTAGTTCCAAAATCTACCATAGTTGTTACCGAATAGTGATCATTTGGCATAACAAGAATTTCACTACCCGTAGCTTCATCAGTAAAAGAGATAATTTCTTTTACCACATATACATTACGCTTAGCGTTTTGTTCTTCAATTCCAGCCTTTTCAATTGCTTCAACAAAATACTTTGAAGAACCGTCCATAATTGGTAATTCAGAAGCATTCAATTCGATAATAATATTATCTAAATCACAACCTTCTAATGCCGCCAAAACATGTTCAGGAGTTTGAATTTTAACCCCTAATTTTTCAAGATTAGTTCCTCTTTGTGTATTTACAACATAATTAGCATCTGCTTCTATGATAGGTTGCCCTTCAAGATCAACTCTAACAAATGTAAAACCATTATTTACTGGAGCAGGTTTAAAAGTCATAGTAACTTCTTTCCCTGTATGCAATCCAACACCAGTTAAGGAAATCTCCGTTTTGATGGTTTTTTGTTTAACCATTATTTCCATTTTTTTGATTTATTATTTTTTTTAATTCTTCTATTTCTGCCACTAATTGTGGTAACTTTTTAAAATAAACATACGACTTATTAAAATCATTATATCCAAATGTAGGACTGCCTTGCAGCACTTCTTCGTCCTTTATATTTCTTGTTACCCCTGATTGAGCTTGGATTCTAACATTATCCCCAAGTGTAAGATGACCTGATATTCCCACTTGACCACCAATCATTCCATTCTTACCTACTTTTGAAGAACCAGCAATACCTGTTTGAGCTGCTATTACTGTATTCGCACCAATTTCAACATTGTGCGCAATCTGTATTTGGTTATCTAACTTAACACCTCGCTTAATAATCGTAGACCCTAGAGTAGCTCTGTCAATTGTAGTATTAGCGCCTACATCAACACCGTCCTCTAGAACAACGTTTCCTATTTGTGGAATCTTATTAAAAGTACCATCAGGTTGAGGTGCAAAACCAAATCCATCTGAACCTATTACGACTCCTGAATGTATTACACAATCATTACCGATTATTGTCTCAGAATAAATATTAACGCCGGCAAAAATAGTAACATTATTACCAATCACAACATTATCACCAATAAAACTATTAGGATATATCTTAACATTTGCACCAATAACAACATTTTGCCCGATATAACTGAAACTCCCTAAATACAAATTATCCCCGTATTTTACATTTTCGGAAATAACAGATGGTTGCTCAATACCTGATTTATTTCGTTTTACTTCGTTATAAAATTCAAGTAATTTTGTAAAAGAAGCATAAGCATCTTTTACTTTAATAAGTGTAGTAGTTATAGGAGACTCAGGCTCAAAGGTATCATTAACAATAGTTATAGAGGCTTGAGTCGAATAAATGTAGTTTAAATACTTAGGGTTAGACAAAAAGGTCAACGACCCTTCCGTTCCTTCTTCAATTTTTGATAATCTAGATACCGATGCATTTGGATCACCAACCACTTCGCCTTCTAAAATACCTGCTATTTGTTCTGCTGTAAATTTCATCCCGACAAAAATATAAAAAATAGGTTTTAATTGTTAAAAATTATAACAGTTGTTTTGGGAAACAGATGTAATACTTTGTAACAAACTTAGATACAGATTTAAAATTCAATTGATCTGAAGCATCAACAATATCTTCAATGGTCTTGTCTTTTTTAAGAATACGTATAGGCTCAGCTTCTTTACTATAGGCTTGATTTTTGATTTTTCCTCTAAAAATAAAGTAATTAGCCTCAGCTAATGTAATCCCATTTTCTAACACAAATCGCTCTTTGAGTGGCAACAATTCTTCGCTAGTAACTTTTTCACTGCTCAACTTTATTTTCAATAAATCGCGATTAATAATCATTTTACTCAATGAAGACAGAATAAAATCGGGATGGTCTTGCCAAGATTTCAAAGCGCTGATAATGTCAAAATCATCTAATTTAGAAAACAAATTCAAGGTATCAGCATCAAAAGTTTCCATTGTAACCTTATTATGCATAAAAAAAGACAATGGTGAACTCGCCGTTAACTCCTCACCTTTTAAAGTAAGCTCTTTTGCTCTTTTTAAAATTTTAGTCAAAATAGATTCAGCAACCAAACTCGTTTTATGAAGATACACTTGCCAATACATCAATCGGCGTGACATTAAAAACTTTTCTACAGAATAAATTCCTTTTTCCTCGATTACCAAAACATCATCAACGACGTTCATCATCTGTATAATTCGCTCAGAATTAACATTTCCCTCAGAAACACCAGAATAAAAACTATCTCTTTTTAAATAATCCATTCGATCCATATCCAACTGACTAGAAATCAATTGCAACATAAACTTGCGATGGTATTCGCCTTTAAAAACTTGAATCGCCAAACTCAATTTACCATCAAATTCCTCATTTAATTGTTGCATAAACAACAAAGAGATTGCCTCATGATGAACATCTTCTACAATACTACTTTCCATAGCATGAGAAAAAGGTCCGTGACCAATATCGTGCAATAATATAGCTATATACAAAGCATTTTCTTCTTCGGAAGATATAACTACCCCCTTAAAACGAAGCGATTCAACAGCTTTTTGCATGATATGCATACAACCTAATGCATGATGAAAACGGGTATGATTGGCTCCAGGATAGACAAGATAAGATAACCCCATTTGAGATATACGACGCAATCTCTGAAAATAAGAGTGCTGAATTAAATCATAAATTAATTCGTTGGGAATAGTGATAAATCCGTAAATAGGATCATTGAATATTTTGAGTTTATTGATTTGGCTCACGTGACATTACTTTTTAAGGAGAACAAATATAACTAATTTAGACTTTACAATATTTTAAGACAAGTATTTAATAAAGCCAAACAGAAAGCATAATGCAACATTGAAGTTCTCTGATAAAAAAATTATTAGCTAAAAAAATCACAATTGTATTATACTGCCTGATATATTTAATTAATTTGGCTAAAAGTTTTATTAATTTTGAATGTTTTAACACCAAATATGGACACTATAAAAATTCTATGGGTAGATGATGAAATCGATTTACTCAAACCTCATATTTTGTTTTTAGAAAAGAAAAACTATAGCGTAACCACTTGTAATAATGGTCTTGACGCTATAAGTATCTTTGAAGAAAATAATTTCGACATTGTTTTTTTGGATGAAAATATGCCTGGAATGAGCGGATTAGAAACCCTTTCTGAAATGAAAGAAAAAAAATCTGCCATACCAATGATTATGATTACCAAAAGTGAGGAAGAATACATTATGGAAGAGGCAATTGGTTCCAAAATTGCCGATTACTTAATCAAACCCGTAAATCCAAATCAAATCCTTTTAAGTCTAAAGAAAAATTTAGATCACTCACGTCTAATCTCTCAAAAAACAACTTTAGATTATCAAAAAGAATTCAGAAAAATTACCCTAGAGATGGCTATGGTAAATTCTTATGAAGACTGGATTGAACTTTACAAAAAATTACTGTTTTGGGAATTAGAATTAGAAAATATAGATGACCAGAGTATGATTGAGATTTTAGAATCTCAAAAAGTTGAAGCCAATTCACAATTCGGAAAATTTATTGAACGTAATTACGAAGATTGGTTTGCACCTAAGAGTGATAAACCCATACAATCCCATACACTTTTCAAAGAATTGGTTGTCCCAGAAATTCTAAAGAAAGACAAACCAGTACTTTTTGTAGTGATTGATAATTTAAGATACGACCAATGGAAAGCCTTCGAAAATGTGGTAGCGAATTACTACAAGCTTGAGAAAGAAGTGCCCTACTACTCGATTCTTCCAACAGCAACCCAATATGCTAGAAATGCCATTTTCTCAGGATTAACTCCATTAGAAATGGAAAAAAAGTTTCCTCAATATTGGAAAAACGATCCCGAAGAAGGAGGCAAAAACCTTTATGAAGCAGAATTCCTTAGCGCACAATTAAAACGTTTAGGACTAAACTTAAAGGAAGATTATTTCAAAATAACAAACCTTGCAGGTGGAAGAAAGCTAGCAGAAAGTTTTAAATCATTAAAAGAAAATGACCTGGTAACCATTGTGTACAATTTTGTAGATATGCTATCGCACGCAAAAACAGAAATGGATGTGGTGAAAGAATTAGCCTCAGATGATAAAGCATATCGCTCGCTAACCTTGAGTTGGTTTAAAAATTCTCCTCTGCTTGAAATCATTCAACAAGCCCAAAAATTAGGATTCAAATTGATTTTAACAACCGACCACGGTACAATAAATGTCAAAAACCCATCTAAAGTAGTTGGCGATAAAAACACGAGTTTGAATTTAAGATACAAAACCGGAAGAAGCTTGACTTATGAGCAAAAAGATGTTTATGCAGTAAAGGAGCCCAAAGAAATTGGATTGCCTGCTATAAATATGACTAGTTCGTATATTTTTGCAAAAAATGATTTGTTTTTGGCGTACGTTAACAATTACAACCATTACGTGAGTTACTATAAAAACACCTATCAACACGGCGGAATTTCGTTAGAGGAAATGATTATTCCATTTTTAGTTTTTAATCCAAAATAATTTATGCCTAATGGTTTACCATAAAATAGTAAAGTGAAACTATAATCAACAAAAGGCATTCAGCAATCCATAAATTTTTCAAGAATGACAATCACATTTTCAATCGAACAACTTGATTTAGTTGCTAAACAAATACTAGAACAAAACCCAAGCAAAGTACTATTATTCAATGGGGAAATGGGTGCAGGAAAAACAACCTTGATAAAAAAGCTTTGTGAGAATCTGGGAGTAAACGAACCTACAAGCAGCCCAACTTTTTCTTTAGTTAATGAATACTACACTACTAATAATCAATATATTTATCATTTTGATTGTTATCGATTAAAAACAGAAATCGAAGCTTTGGATATGGGAATTGATGAATACCTCTACTCTGGGTATTGGTGTTTTATAGAATGGGCTGAGAAAATCTCTAATCTAATTCCGGAACAACATTCGGTTATTACAATAGAAGTACTACCTGATGGAAATCGAAAACTGACATTAGAATAAAAAGTACCATCTACAATGAACAATCCAAAAACCAATATTGACATCATCCCATTTTCTATTAACCATAAAGAAGCCATTAAAACATTAAATTTAGAATGGTTGCAAAAGAATTTTAAAGTAGAACCCAAAGATGAATTGGTGTTAAGCAACCCTATTGAAGAAATCATCAACAAAGGCGGAAAAATATATTATGCGCAACATTTAGATGAAATAGTAGGCACTGTCTCCTTGTTAAAGATAAACACTACTACTTTTGAATTATCCAAAATGGCGGTTACAGAAAAAGCTCAAGGATTAGGAATCGGAAGACAACTAATAGAATTTTGCATTGAAGAAGCCCAAAAACTCGGAATCCAGAAGTTAATTTTATATTCAAACAGGCAATTAAAATCAGCACTACACTTGTATGAATCATTTGGTTTTAAGGAAATTCCAGTGGAATCTGGTGTATACGAAAGAGCCGATATCAAAATGGAACTACTTTTACCTCAGTAAATAAAGAGTTCCTGCAATCTAAATCCAAAATACTTAAATACTTTTTGTAAATTGTACGCTTAAATTTTTAACAATTATGTCGATTAGCCCATTCACCAAACAACAGTTGATGCCCCAAGAAGAGAAGTTGGAAGTTGCAAGACATAAAAGTGAGCTTTTTATTGGGATTCCTAAAGAAACCAGCTATCAAGAAAAACGAATTTGTTTAACTCCAGACGCTGTTAATTCTTTGACTTTTCAAGGACATAGAGTAATGATTGAATCAGGTGCTGGAGAAAGCTCAAGTTATACAGACAAAGAGTATTGTGATGCTGGTGCCGAAATAACTAAAGATACCGCGAAAGTATTTAGTTGTCCAATGATTTTAAAAGTTGAACCACCTACTCTAGCAGAAATAGAAATGCTCAACAATAAATCGATTGTTCTCTCTGCTATTCAATTAAAAACCAGACAAAAAGCTTATTTTGAAGCTTTAGCAAGAAAAAAAATTACGGCTTTAGCTTTTGAATATATTAAAGATGAAGACGGCTCTTACCCAGCTGTAAAATCCTTAAGCGAAATAGCAGGAACCGCTTCCATACTCATTGCCTCAGATTTAATGATTACTACAGAATTTGGTAAAGGATTATTATTTGGCAACATTACGGGAGTACCTCCAACCGAAGTAGTTATTCTGGGTGCTGGAACTGTGGGTGAGTTTGCAGCCAAAACAGCTATTGGACTTGGTGCTAATGTAAAAGTCTTTGACAACTCAATTACCAAATTAAGACGTTTACAAAACAATTTAAACCAACGCATATTTACTTCTACCATACAACCCAAAGCTTTATTAAAAGCATTAAGAAGATGCGATGTGGCTATTGGTGCTATGCGAGGCAAAGAACGATGCCCAATTGTGGTAACAGAAACTATGGTTGAACACATGAAAAAAGGGGCAGTAATCGTTGATGTAAGTATTGACACAGGAGGCTGCTTTGAAACCTCAGAGATTACAACTCACGAAAAACCAACGTTTATTAAAAGCAATGTTTTGCATTATTGCGTTCCTAATATTCCTTCTCGATATTCTAAAACAGCTTCGCTTTCTATTAGCAACATTATTACACCATATTTGCTACAAATAGCTGAAGATGGTGGTATTGAAAGCGCCATTCGTTGCAATAAAGGACTTAAAAATGGAGTATATTTGTACCACGGTATACTTACAAATAAAGCAATTGGAGATTGGTTTGACATTCAAGACAACGATATTAATTTAATTGTTTTTTAAACTAAGTTTCAATTACCTTTGCAAAAAAATTACTTCATGAAATTTACATATCGTTTCGCTTATTATTTGATTGGTTTATTGATGGGATTATTTGTTGTAGCCGCTATCTTTTCTGGCAAAGACACCCGATGTAACTATTTTCCAAACGCCCGTGTGTTGAATGATTTAAGAAACAAACCCTTTGTATATTCTGATAAAGCTTCGCAAATTCTAAACGAAAAATGGGTAGACACCGCAGATATTAAAAACACCTTAAAATTCGGCGATGTAGATTTCGACAAAAGCAACCTTCCTCTTGAAAAAGGAAAACTTTACACCATCTACGGAAAAACTGCCAAAAATCAAGAAATCACAGTTGAAGTAATCAACTATTCAAACAAAGCAGTTTTAAGAGATATCATCAAGAGATAATTACAACCAATCAATAGGTTGCAACCCTTTTGAAGTTAAATAGGCATTGGTTTGTGAAAAATGTTTATTTCCAAACCATTTTCCTTGGTTAGCACTCATAGGCGATGGATGACCGGATTCTAAAACTAAATGTTGTTTTCGGTCAATTTTGTTGCCTTTTTTTTGCGCAAAACTTCCCCAAAGCAAGAAAACGAGCTGTTGTTTTTCAGAAGCTAATTTTTCGATAACGGCGTCTGTAAATCGACTCCAAGCTAAGTGTTTGTGGCTATTGGGACTGTCTTTTCGAACACTCAAAGTAGCATTCAACAACAAAACTCCTTGTTTTGCCCAAGCCTCTAAATTTCCAGAAGTTGGCATAAAAATAGCACCCAAATCATCTGTTAATTCTCTAAAAATATTGCGCAAAGACGGTGGAATTTTTACTCCATCATTCACCGAAAAACTCAAACCATTAGCCTCGCCTTCTCCATGATAAGGGTCTTGACCAATGATAACTACTTTTACATCTTCGAAAGCACAATGATTAAAAGCTGAAAAAATCAAGTCTTTTGGCGGAAAACAGATATAGTTTTGATATTCTTCATCAACCTCTTGCACCAAATTCAAGAAATTGTCTTTTTCAAGTTCTTCAGATAAAAAGTTTTGCCAAGAAGGATTAAGGTTGGATAGCATATTCTAAATTTATTCTACAAAGATACACTAAGAATCAAAAAAAAGCTTCGAGAAAATGAGATACACTATAACGTAGTAGCTTTGTGAAGCTGCGTGAAATAACATTATGTTTCTCCTTGAAATAGTCTTATTTTTGCATACCAAAATTAAACGATTTCATGATTGCTATCACCGAAAAAACATTACAAGATTTACAATTCCCCACTGTACTCGAAACCCTATCGGACATTTGCAATACCGATATTGGTAAAGAGAAAGCATTAAAAATAACGCCTTTCAAAGAGAAAGAAACGTTGATGGAAGCTTTGTTGCAAACTTCAGAATATGTCTCTTCTTTTCAAAATAACAATGCTATTCCAAATCACGGATTTGATGCCATTACTCATGAAATCAAATTTCTTGGAATTGAAGATAGCTTTCTCGAAGTAGGAAGTTTTAGAAAAATTGCTACGCTTTCTGCTACGAGTAATTTTTTGTTGAATTTCCTAAAAAAATTCGAAGACTATTATCCTAATTTGAATGCTAGAGCCGCTAGAGTAGAATACACCAAAAATATCATTACGTTAATTGACGAGGTAGTAGATAAATATGGTGAAATCAAAGACAATGCTTCTCCAGATTTACTCAACATTCGAAGAAATATGAACGTGGTTCGTGGTAAAGTAAACCAAAGTTTTGGTGTAGCCTTATCGCAATATAACGGCTTGGGATATTTGGATGATATCAAAGAGAGTTTTGTTCAAAATCGTAGAGTTTTAGCCGTTTTGGCAATGTATCGTCGTAAAGTGAAAGGAACCATTTTGGGAAGCTCAAAAACAGGTAGTATTGCTTATATCGAGCCCGAAGCTACTTTGAGATATTCACGTGAATTGAGCAATCTGGAATATGAAGAAAAAGAAGAAATCACCCGAATCTTAAAGCAATTATCAAACGCTATTCGTCCCTATTTGTCTTTGCTTATCGAATACCAAGAGTTTTTGAGTGATATTGATGTTATTGCTGCGAAAGCCAAATATGCCAACAAAATCAATGCTATCTTACCTCAAATCAGCGAAGAAAGAAGGTTGTTTCTAAGAGATGCTTACCATCCTATTTTGTATTTGAACAACAAACAAAAGAACGAAGTTACGCATCCGCAAACTATAGAACTCAACCAAGATAACCGAATCATCGTTATTTCTGGTCCAAACGCTGGTGGAAAAACCATTTCCTTAAAGACCGTTGGCTTATTGCAATTAATGTTGCAATCGGGTATGTTGATTCCGGTACACGAACGCAGTGAAACCTTTTTGTTTGACCGAATTTTAACGGATATTGGCGACAATCAATCCATAGAAAATCATTTGAGTACCTACAGTTATCGCTTAAAAAACATGAATTATTTTCTAAAAAAATGCAATAGAAAAACCATGTTTTTGATTGATGAATTTGGTACAGGTTCTGACCCAGATTTGGGTGGCGCACTTGCCGAAATTTTCTTGGAAGAATTCTACCATCGTGAAGCATTTGGAATTATTACGACCCACTACTCCAATTTAAAGATTTTGGCCAATGAATTGCCTTGTGCTCAAAATGCTAACATGCTTTTTGACGAGAAAACATTAGAACCTTTGTACAAACTCGTTTTAGGACAAGCAGGTAGTTCTTTTACTTTTGAAGTAGCACAGAAAAATGGAATTCCGTTTGGCTTAATTAATCGTGCTAAAAAGAAAATCGAAACCGGAAAAGTACGTTTTGACAAAACCATTGCCACCTTGCAAAAAGAACGTTCCAAACTCGAAAAAACCTCTCAAGTATTAAAAGAAGAAGAATCGAAAGCCAGAGAGGAAAGCAAAAAAATGGAAAACATCAATGTAAAAATCAAGCAAAAACTGGAAAGCTATCAGGAATTGTATGACAGCAACCAAAAAACGATTTACATTGGACAAAAAATAGAAGATATTTCAGAGAAATACTTCAATAACAAAAACAAAAAAGAACTGATTGGTGAGTTTTTGAAAATTATTGAAATAGAAAATTCTAAGCGTAAAAAGATTTCGGCCAAAGAAGCCAAAGTCATCACCGAAAAGAAAAAAGAGATTATCAAAGAGGTTGAAGTTAAGGTCGAGGAAATTCGAACAATCAAAAAAGAAAAGAAACTGAAACCCGTTGTTGAAAAACCAAAACCTATTCTAAAATTAGGCGATAGAGTGCGCATGGCTGATGGAAAAGCAGTGGGAACGATTGATAGTATTGAGAAAAATAAAGCTACTGTTAATTACGGTATTTTCACTTCGAAGGTAAGTTTAGACGAATTAGAATTAGTGGAAGCGGTTAAGAAATAATACCGCAAATTCACAAATTTAAGTTATACAGAATCAATTTATAAGTATTATTCTCCTGCAAGGTCTTTTTTTGACCTTGTAGGTATTTCAAAACGACAAGTATACCTGCAAGGTTTTGAAAACCTTGCAGAAGGTAATAAAACATTTGAAATTCAACTAATAAATAATTGCATTCAACTTCAGCTAATAAAGAAAATGAAATTTGCGAATTTGCGGTAATTACATCTATTCGCAAACTTAAATTAAAACCTATAAACCAATGCAACATTCGCTATCACTTCCTGAGCATAAGAAAATCATCCTTTTTGATGGCGTTTGCAATTTGTGTAATTCTGCCGTACAAACCATTATACAACACGATAAAAAAGACGTGTTTCGATTTGTGGCTTTACAAAGTGAATTGGGTATAGCCATACAAAAACATATTGGGGTTGACACGCGCAAAATAGACAGTCTTGTTTTTTATGCGCCTGGGGTTTCGTATTCGTATAAATCGGAGGCGGTTTTGGACATTGCAAAGGAGCTTGGCGGAATTTTTAGCTTGGCTATTGCTTTTAAAATCCTTCCCACTCCCCTTTTGAATTCCATTTACGATTATGTAGCCAAAAACAGGTACAAATGGTACGGTCAACAAGAACATTGCTTAATGCCTACTCCAGAATTGAAAGCAAAATTTCTATAATTCCAATAAACATTCTCTCGAAGACGGTTGCGTGAGTGATGGCAGTGGAGCTCTTTTTTTATTTTTCTTTTTCCGGAAAAATAAAAAAAAGCGGGAACGTACAGCACGACCTCCTCTAGCCTTTTTCAGGCTTGAGGAGGGCACGCCCAAATAAAAAAACGTTTGTAAAAACTAGGTCTTACAAACGTTTTTATTTTGAATACGTTATGTTATTTCATTTTGAATACGGAAATAGCCAAAGGAGGCAACGTTAGGGCGATAGAATAATCTCTGCCATCATAAGGTGTAGCTTCGACTTTTAACTTTCCGTTTTGTTGCACGCCACTACCGCCAAATAACTTGGCATCGCTGTTGAATAGTTCAACTAATTCTCCTTTTCTAGGAATCCCTATGCGATAATTTTCTCGAACTACTGGTGTGAAATTGCAAATCACAATCAAATCATTCTTTGAGTCATTTCCTTTTCGGATGTAGGTCATAACTGCATTCTCGTGGTCGGAATAGTTAATCCATTCGAATCCTTCTGGACTAAATTGCTTTTCGTACAAAGCTGGTTGTGATTTGTAGAGTGCATTCAGTTCGGTAATTACTGTTTGAATCCCTTTATGAAAAGGATATTGTAGCAAATGCCAATCCAAACTTTGCTCGAAATTCCACTCCCCACTTTGTCCGAATTCTGCGCCCATAAATAGCAACTTGGTTCCAGGATGCGTGAACATATACCCGTATAACAACCTTAGATTTGCATACTTTTGCCATTCATCGCCTGGCATTCTTCCTGCTATAGAATGTTTTCCATAGACCACTTCATCGTGGGAAAGTGGCAACATAAAATTCTCTGAAAAAGCATACGTCATAGAAAAAGTCAACTCATTTTGATGGTATTTTCTATAAACCGTCTCTTTTTGAAAATAATGCAAGGTATCGTGCATCCAACCCATCATCCATTTCATTCCAAAGCCTAATCCACCAGCAAAAGTTGGTCGAGAAACCATAGGAAATGAAGTACTTTCCTCGGCTATGGTTTGCACACCTTCGTAATTGGCATAAACGGCTTCATTAAAATCTTTAAGGAAACTTATCGTGTCTAGGTTTTCGCGTCCACCAAAAATATTCGGTTCCCATTCCCCATCGTTTCTAGAATAATCTAAATACAACATTGAGGCAACAGCATCAACTCGTAACCCGTCTACATGATAGTGGTGCAACCAAAACAAGGCATTACTTATCAAGAAAGAACGTACCTCGTTACGACCATAATTGAATACCAAACTTTTCCAATCAGGATGGTAACCTTTTCTGCGGTCTGGATGTTCAAACAAGTTAGAGCCATCAAAAAAACCTAGCCCGTGTGCATCATCAGGAAAATGTGACGGTACCCAATCCAAAATCACCCCAATTCCTGCGTCGTGTAAACGATCTACGAGATACATAAACTCTTGAGGGTTGCCAAAACGAGAAGTTGGCGCAAAATACCCAACCAACTGATACCCCCAAGAAGGATCGTAGGGATATTCCATTACGGGCATGAACTCAACGTGTGTAAATCCTGTTTCTTTGACATACCCAACAAGGTCCTCGGCCATTTCAGTATAACTTAAGAAACTATTGTCATCAGCGTGGCGTTTCCAAGATCCCAAATGCACTTCATAAACAGAATAGGGTTTATCTAGCGCGTTGTGCTCTTTTCGAGACTTCATCCATTTGTCATCATCCCATTGATAATCCAAATCCCAAATTACAGAGGCGGTGTGTGGCGGTTTTTCGCAATAAAAAGCAAAAGGATCCGCTTTCTCAGTAACTATTCCGTTGTTGGATGACTGAATTTTATATTTATAAGTTGTGCCTTTAGTAATATTAGGAATAAAACCTTCCCATATACCCGAAGCATCCCAACGCACATACAACTCATGATTGCCTGCTATCCAATAATTAAAATCTCCAACCACAGAAACTGACTGCGCAGAGGGTGCCCAAACGGCAAAATATACTCCTTTCACGCCATCCAATTCAATTGGATGTGCGCCTAATTTTTCATAGAGACGAAAATGCTTCCCAGCTTTAAATAAATCGATATCAAATTCAGTGAAAAGAGAATGTACTTGTACTTTATTCATTTTTTATTTTTTAAACTGATTGCTCAGTACTGTAATTTATTTTGTTTTAAAATTCATTATACTTGCAATTCCTGTAAGTGGAATTACGGACCAACGAGGTCTTGAATTCAACTCATACCCTAATTCATAGACTGCTTTTTCTAGCAAACAATATTTGAGTAAAAAGTCAATTTCATTTTTGTAACCAATATTAAGATTACCTGCCTGAGCTACTTCAGTGTAGGTTTGCAAAAAGATTCCAACAAAGTATTTGTACAACAACTCTCCCGCCATAAACAATTCAGATTGCTCATAATTGTACTTGTCTTTATTATTGAAAATGTTTGCATAGATGGCATAATGAAAGGAACGAAATATTCCAGCAACATCTTTCAATGGGGGCTGTTTTACTTTTCGATCGCTAATGGTACTTTCTGGTTCTCCTTCGAAATCTAGAATGAAAAAATCTTCTCCATTTACTAATACTTGACCAAGATGATAATCACCGTGTATTCGAATACGCTCAGATTTCATTTTGGTCCAATCAAAATCTAAGAAAATTTTACGAATGTTCTTTTTTTGATCTAAAAACTGATTGGCCAATTCCAGAGCCAAGCCATCCAGTTTGTGTAAGTTGTTTTCAAGAATATTTAATCGGTTTTGAAATTGATAGGTCAATCGGTTCTTTAACCAAACCGAATAATCACTATTATAAGTTATTGGTGTAAATGCGGTTTCATGAATATCGCTCCCTAAGGCAATGTGCATTTCGGCAGTACGTGTCGCCATTGTTCTAATGCGTAAAAAAATCTTCAACCCTGCCCAATCGATAATTTCATGTGGAATTTCATTCAATCGTAATCTAGAAAATAATTCGACCTCGGGTAATTTGTCAATTTTAATTTTGCGATAGCTCAAATTTTCGAAAATGCGGTCTACCTCTTCTAACATAAATTTCCATGCATCTCCTTGATTTGGCACCAACTCTTGCATTAACCCCAAAGTGATATTTCCTTCGGTCAAAATAACGCTGATACTTCCTTTGTAGGCTGGTGAATTTTCAAAATGCATACGCTCGGTTAAAAAACGGCTTATCTCATAATCTGGATTCATATTGATATAAATCCTTCTGAAGATTTTTAAGACCAAAGTGTCATTGTAAATTATAGAGGTATTGCTTTGCTCCACCCCCATAAATTTAGAGCTCTGATAGGTCTTTTGCGTTAATTTGGTACCACAATGAAAGTTCAATTTAGCATCTAACTTACTATTAGAATGCACTATATTGTCAAACAATAATTTACGAAAATCTTCCTGATGAAGCGCATCGACCAAATAGCCTTGAACGCCATTCATTATTACTGGAGCGATTACCGTATTGGTTTCTAAATCGACTTCAGACATGAATGAAATAGGCATAAAATAATGTTGGTAGAAAGCTTCTTTAAAATTAACTTCAAACAAAACCCCATAATAAGTATGCTTTTTTGAAGAAATTTGAAAGGATTCTACAATCTCAATATACTTTAGTGTACTGGCTTTTCCACCATACCATCGTTTATTGATAATGTAATTTTCGAGTATATCAGAAGAAAATACTTTGACAAAATCTTCTTCAGCAAAAGCGTTTTTCCAATCAATATTGAAAACAAACGGATTTTGGAATTCGTCTTCGTTAATTTTATCAACCATTACTTGATTATTTTAAATAAATGAAAAGGTACATTAGGTCCTAATTCTATAAAATTCCATTCGTTTTCCCAGTAGTAAGTGGCATCTGTAATTAAATCGTGTACGCGGATGGGCTGATTTCCTAACTGCGGATAAGGCAATCGCACCATAGCTTGAACCACATGTTGATCGTTTAAACTAACCACCATTAAGGTTTCATTTTGTTTGTTATCATCATATTTATAGTAAGCAATAACTTGATCGTTATTGGTCTCACAAAAAACAATGTTATTGGTTTGTTGCAACGAATTTTGTTCTTTTCTAATTGCATTAATTTGGGTTATTCTGCGGGTCAAATTGTTTTGAATACTCCAATCCCACTTTACAAACTCGTATTTTTCAGAATCTAAATACTCTTCTTTTCCTGGAGCCATTGGAGCACTAATCATGTATTCAAAAACAGGTCCGTAAATCCCAACATTAGAACTTAAAGTAGCCGCCAAAAAATACTTTTGCAAATGAATCGATTCATTACCTCCTTGCAAGGCAAAAGGGTTAATGTCTGGCGTATTAGGCCAAAAGTTAGGTCTATAAAACTCTTTTTGAGAAGATTGCGTTAGCTCCGTAACATACTCTATTAACTCGGCTTTTGTATTTCTCCAAGTAAAATAAGTATACGATTGGCTAAATCCTTGTTTGGCCAACTCATTCATTATTTTGGGGCGCGTAAAAGCTTCGGCTAAAAACAAAACATCAGGATGTTTTTTCTTGATTTCACCAATCAACCATCCCCAAAAATAAAACGGTTTGGTATGTGGATTGTCTACACGATAGACTTTGATATTGCATTCTTCAATCCAAAACAAGGCCACATCTAACAACTCTTTCCAAAGGTTTTTCCAATCTTTACTTTCAAAATATATTGGTTGAATGTCTTGGTATTTTTTGGGAGGGTTTTCAGCATATTGTACTGTACCATCAGGTCTCCACTTGAACCATTGAGGGAAATCTTTAACATAAGGATGATCGGGAGCCGCTTGCAAGGCATAATCCATGGCAACCTCAATACCTAAATCTTGTGCTTTTTTAACTAAAGATTTAAAATCTTCTATAGAACCTAATTCAGGATGAGTTGATTTGTGTCCACCATATTGAGAGCCAATTCCCCATGGAGAACCAACATCACCTTCTTGTGCATTAGTAGTGTTGTTTTTACCTTTTCGATTGATTTCTCCAATAGGATGAATGGGTGGAAAATACAACGTATCAAAACCCATAGCAGCTACTCTTGGCAACAATCTTTCACAATCTTTAAAAGTGCCGTGCTTTCCTTGTTCTTCGGATGAAGATCTTGGAAAAAATTCGTACCAAGTACTAAACAACGCTTTTTTTCTATCTACATAGACCTTTAATTCCAAAGATTTATTTTCGATGTAACGAACAGGATATTTTTTAAAAATACTCTTTAATTCGTAGGAAGTAGCCTCTTTAACGGCTTCATCGTAATCCGCTTCGTTTTTGAAAAGTTGAATTAACTTTTTCAGATAGTCTTTCTCAGAAGCATCGACTTTTTTCACAATTGCTTCTATATATTCAGCTCCTTCAAGTAATTCTGATTTTACATATTGATGGTCTTGAATTTTACGCTCAGTGCCATGTTGCCAATTTAACGCATAATCAACCCAACCTTCTACAAAATAGCTATAAAAACCTTGCTTTTCAACTTTAAAACTTCCATTCCATTCATCATTATGAGTAGGCCACATTCGTACTTCCTGCCATTTTTTTTCAGATTCGTGTTTGTATTTAATACAACATTCAATTACATCATGCCCATCCGAAAAAACATCTGCTGTAAGATGTATAGTCTGCCCCACTATTCTTTTGATAAAATGAGCACCACCATCTAATTGTGGCATCACATTTTCAATAACAATTCGAGTTTGCTTCATAATATTAAAAAAAATTAAATCACTTTTTATACGATAGAAATTGATACTACAATCATCATGTTGATAATTACATTAGAGCAATAATCTATTCTATTCTAAAATTATCGGGTAAGGTTTTACCTTTTTTAATTACCACAATTCCATCTTTAATACAATACAATTCCTCGGAACAATTGGTAAGATGCTTACCTCCATTGATATAAACATCATTACCTATTCGGCAATTCTTATCTACTAAAGCATGATTAATGTAACAACGTTCACCAATACCTATTAATTGATTCTCATTTTCGATGTCCTCCTTCATATCAGTTAAACTTTGATAGAAATCATTACCCATAATATAAGAATTCTCAATTACGGTACCTTCTCCTATTCTAGATCGATTACCTATCACAGATTTTTTTATTGCCTTGGCATTAATAATGCAACCTTCTGAAATCAAGGAATTATCTAAATGAGTGCTTTTAAACTTCGATGGTGGTAATAATCGAGGTCTAGTGTAAATTTTATTATCGTTATCAAATAAATTGAAATCAGGAATATCATTTGTTAATCCAATATTAGCATCAAAAAAAGATTCAATATTCCCAATATCAGTCCAATACCCTTCATATTGATAACTAAGAATTTTTTGCTTGCCAACAGCTTGAGGAATTATCTCTTTACCAAAATCTTTAGTTTCGGGATTTTTCATCAACTCAATCAATAGTTTTTTATTAAATATATAAATCCCCATTGAAGCTAAATAGTGTTTACCTTGTTGTTTCATTTCCTCACTTACATCAGACTCCCATTGAGGCAAAAGTTCGGCGGCAGGTTTTTCAATAAAAGCCTCAATAAAATTAGCGTCATTTGTTTTTAAGATACCAAACTCAGGAGCATCTTTTGCATTTACAGGTAAAGTTGCTATTGAAATATCAGCACCATTATCAATATGAGCTTCAAGCATTTCATTAAAATCCATTTGATACAATTGATCACCTGACAAAATCAAAGCAAACTCAAAATCATGATTCAAAAAGTGTGGCATACATTGTCTAACGGCATCAGAGGTTCCTTGAAACCAAGTAGGATTATCAGGAGTTTGCTCAGCAGCTAAAATATCAACAAAAGCATGACTGAAAATACTAAAATTATAGGTATTTTTAATATGAGCATTTAAAGATTTGGAATTGAATTGAGTCAAAACAAACATCCTAAAAATATCAGAATTCATACAATTCGAAATAGGGATGTCAACTAAGCGATATTTCCCAGCAATAGGTACCGCAGGTTTTGAACGAAATTCCGTCAATGGATACAATCGAGAGCCTTGACCCCCTCCCAAAATAATAGCAATTACATTCTTTTTTTGCTGTTTCATTTTCTTTTAGTTAAAAACATTACACCTAATTAACACTTTAATAAGAAATTAATAATTTGAACAAAAAAATCATACAAATCCTAGTTATCCAGACATTCATCAAAAAAATGGGAGATAAATTAGATTTTATATTACTTTTATATTTCTTAAATTTAGTAAAAAAGAACGTCACTACAACTTTTTAAAAAAAATTAGTAAAATGCCAAAAACAAAGACTAGTTCTCCAAAAAATTTGCGAATTCCAAAAGTAATTTTAATAACAGCTAAAATATTCGCTTTTATTTCGACAAAATTAGTCACCCGATTCGCAGCAAAACTTTTTGTAACCCCAATCAAACATAAGACTCCGAAAAGAGAGCATGAAATGGAATCAAAATCAAAGAAACAAATCATAAAAGTTGCTGTAATCAATAAAGAAATAATGACTTACCATTACGGAAATTCAGATAAAAAAATATTGTTGGTACATGGATGGTCAGGTAGAGGAACTCAATTGTTCAAAATTGCAGATGAATTAATAAGAAACAACTATTCTACGATAAGCTTTGATGCACCAGCTCACGGAAAATCTCCAGGTCAAACCTCAATTATGACCGACTTCATTGAATCTATATTGGAAATAGACAAACAGTTTGGCCCATTTGAAGCAATTATTGGTCACTCATTAGGTGGAATGTCAACACTGAATGCTATAAATAAAGGACTAAAAGTAAAAAATGCAACCGTTATTGGGAGTGGTGATGTTGTACAAGATATAGTAGATGATTTCGTTATTAAACTAAAACTAAATCCAGAGATTGGCAACCAACTTAGAGCTCATTTTGAAAAAAAATATGGTAGTATTATGGATGATTATTCTGCCTACAAAGCTACAGCTAATATCAATGTTCCAATATTGGTTATTCACGATCGCAATGATATTGAAGTGCCTGTTTCAGCAGGTATACATATTCATGAACATTGCAAAAAAGGAACACTTTTACTTACCAATAACCTTGGACATCGTAAAATTTTAGGAGATAAAGATGTTATTGAGGCTACTACTAATTTTATATTAAAAAATTAATTGAATGAATAAAATTATGACTGCTTCTGATTTATAGTAAAAGCTATACACAAAATAGAATATACAACTTAGTAAATTTTTCTATACAATACTCAAATTTAAAAAATATATACTTTTCTGAAATCATTACTTGAAATTAATCAAAAAAAAACTGCTTGTACGACATAAAAAAGGTTGAATAAATAAAGTCAATATATAGCGTCATTCTTACAAACTGAGCATAAATGTGGATCATAACATATTGTTGTGGGCAAATATTAAAATCTAGATATTTGTAAGTTCAATATCCCCCCCCCAATGCAAGATTCTTTTATCGATATCCTTAAGTTGTTATTACCAGAGATAATAGTAGACTACTTTGAACTTACTTCCTATAAAAAGAAAGATGAAACACTCCATCTGTATTTAAAAGAG
>JAGOFG010000183.1 GCA_017997335.1 Flavobacterium sp.
GCTGCACCAACTTCTCCAGGAACTGAAATGAAAGTCACGCCAGAAAGAGCAGTTCCTATCATCCCGAACGCCACTAAATACCATTTTGAGTTTTTATTAGCAGTGAAAAATGCTGCGTTTCCATCATCTTTCCGACTCACTCGGTGTGAGATATAGAATAATAATCCGAAATAAACGAAGATAAGAATTAGGATTGCGCTTGGTGTCATTCTATGTGGTTATTGTTTGGTTAGTATATAGTTGTTTAACAATTAATGCTCTAAATTTTTATTTTCAGCTAATAAAACAGCTCTTACGCTTTTGTGTTTATTCAACAATTCAGCCGCTAATTTTTCATCGATTTTTAGTTCTTCAACAATCATTTCTACACCTCTTTGCACGAGTTTTTTATTCGATAACTGCATGTCAATCATTTTGTTCCCATACACTTTTCCTAGTTTAATCATCACCGAAGTAGAGATCATATTTAAAACTAATTTTTGTGAGGTTCCCGCTTTCATGCGTGTACTTCCTGTTAGAAACTCCGGACCTACAACAATTTCGATAGGAAAATCGGCTTCTGCTGAGATTAAGCTATTGCTATTACATGAAATACTTCCGGTGTTAATATTGTTTTCACGAGCCATTTTTAAACCACCAATTACATAAGGTGTATTTCCCGATGCTGCAATACCAATTACGAAATCGGCACTTGTGATATTGTGTTTTTTCAAATCTTCCCAAGCTTGACTAAAGTCGTCTTCAGCGTTTTCAACCGCTTTTCTGATCGCATAATCACCGCCAGCAATAATTCCGATTACTAAGTCATGAGGTACGCCAAAAGTAGGGGGGCATTCTGAAGCATCTAAAATTCCAATTCTTCCAGAAGTTCCAGCACCTATATAAAACAAGCGACCACCATGCTGCATTTTTACAACAACTGCATCTACTAGTTTTTCAATATTCGGAATTTGTTTTTTTATTACGCTCGAGACTTTCTTATCCTCAGCATTGATTCCCATGAGTATTTCTTCAGTACTCATTTTTTCTAGATTAGCGTAAAGCGATTCTTTTTCGGTATCAGGATTATTTTTAGCCATTTTTTTAATATTTAAAAGTGAAAGAACTTTAATTAATAGCAGTGCTACTAAATTTAATAAATTAGATATTTGGTTCGCATTTTTTTAAATGCAGTCAAATCTTTCTGCCAACTTTGTCTTATTTTATTTTCCGAAACTCCGTTTTCAATTTGCTGTTGTAATTTTTTTGTTCCAGCTAGTTTTGTAAAAAAGGCATTGAAAAATTTAGTTTTATCAGTTGTATTTTGATAGGCTTTTATTAACCATTTTAGTTCTAATTGAGTAAGTTTTGGGTACGATGTTAGATCTTCACCAAAGCATTCTTTTCCATTATGCATGGGATCTTTTGCACCAAAATTTGGTTTTGGCGTAAAACTAAAATCGAAACTTTTTTTATTTAAAAAAGGAGAGCCATAAATTTGGAATTGTTTTTCAGTTCCGCGGCCTACACTTACATTAGTACCCTCGAACAAGCACAAACTTGCATATAGATTTATAGATTGGTCGTTAGGTAAATTTGGTGATGGTTTAACAGGTAAACTGTACGGCATTTTACGATTGTAATTGGTACATGGGATAACAGTTAGCGCACATTGAGCTTTATTTTTAAGCCATTTTTGACCATTAATCATTTTTCCATATTCACCTATTGTCAGTCCGTGAAGAAGTGGGACAGGGTGCATACCTACAAAGCTGGTAAATTCTTTTTCTAAAAGCGGACCATCAGTAATACTTCCATTTGGATTTGGTCGGTCTAAGATTATAAGCGGAATTCCATTTTCGGCACAGGCTTCCATTACATAGTGCAAAGACGAAATATAAGTGTAAAAACGGGCGCCTACATCTTGTAAGTCAAATATCATAATATCGATTCCTGCTAATTGTGCGGGTTTTGGTTTTTTATTGTCTCCATAAAGAGAGATAATGGATAATCCAGTTTTTGGATCTTTTCCGTCAACCACATGTTCGCCTGCATCAGCAGTGCCTCTAAATCCGTGTTCTGGCGCAAAAATGTTTTGAATAGCAATTTTTTTCTCTAATAGAAAATCGACCAAGTGAGTATTGTCAGATAAAATTCCGGTTTGATTGGTAACAATTCCAACTTTTTTATCCTTTAATAAAGGAAGGTATTTTTGGTAGTTATCTGCTCCGGTTTTAATGGGATGAATTAGAAGTGCCTTTATATTTGTCACGTTCTGATTGTGATTAGAATGCATATTGATTGTCATCAATACAAATAAAAACAAACTATTTTTTTTAAAAAAATAATACATAATGAACTGTTTAAATAGTTAATAAACTTCCTTTCTTGTAATTGAAGGCGAAATGTTTTAGACCTGTTTTTATTTAACTGGAATTTACAAAAGGTAGTTCAACCAAGAATTGTATTAGAATATTTTTATTTATTTGTAAAAAATATTTTATTTAAAGAATAAATTAAAATTTTAAAAAAAACACCGCTTCAAAAATTTTAAAGCAGTGTTTTTAAATGGTTTTTATTTATTTGTATACCAACTAATAAACGGAGCATTAACTGTGGTACTTGGCAATCCCAAAGACAACCCTCCTGCAAATCCTACACAGTATATGGTATAAATTCTCCCTGCTCTAGGAACAAATACGCCAGTACCCGAATTTGGTTGATTTCTTATTAGGGCAGGTGCAGCAAGTGTAGGACTGTTTGTTGCAGAACCAGCAACGCGTAACTGTATTTGATAACCTCTTGCGTCTATTGGGTCTTGTGCTTCGATGGGAATAAATACTTCACTACCGCCTTTAAATGTAATATTCTTGTAAGTTTGAATCTCTTTTGTTACAGTTGTTGCGGCACCAGAAATTGACGTAGTTTTTATGATTCCTAAATCGTAACCAGTAGCAGGTGTATTGCTTATTACATTTATAAAACGAATGTAAGCTTTCGTTTTGTCTGTAGCTACTGAAAAATCATCATTTATTTGATATGTTGAAAAAGTTACTGGAGAGACGTTTGGTAGTGATCCTACAAGAAAATTACTGTAATATTTCCCTTTTTCAGTTATCAATCGGCCAACAAATCGCTCCACAGCTGGTATTTCAGCAACTGTTGTGGTTGCTGAAATTTTAGGTGAAATAATACTCAATGGTTGATCACCTGATTTTATGGCACCATAAAAACTGCCTGGATAGTACGCACTATAAGAAGTTCCTAAAGGATTGCCAACAGTCACCCCTACAGAGGAGATTTTTTCACTTTCAATAAAATAATTCACCTGAAAATTAGTTCCATTAGCGCCTACAGCTCCATGTATAAATTTTACATTTGCAGCATTTTCGGGTACACCTGTTGAATACGGAGTGAAATCGTGTTCATCTCCGCAAGAGGTTAGTAATGTCAACCCAAGAAGGGGTAAAACAGCCTTTTTAATTGTGTTAAATATATTTTTCATTTAATAAGTTTTTAGGTTGTTAATTACGGTTTTGAAAACCACATTTCTACAGTGTGATATTCTACTTTGTCTGCACCAATTGCTTGTAAAGAGGCAAAATTCCATACATACTCTGAGTTAAATCTAGGACGTACACGGTAAGGCAATTTTCCACCATTATCTGCGAATAGTAATGTTGGAAAAGCCATTGTTTTGTAAATATTTACATTGTCGTAATGGTATTTACGCATGTCAGTCCAAGCTTCTAAATTTCCAAAACCAAAAAGGGAAATGTATTTTTGAAGAATGATGTGACTCATTGTTAAGTTAGCTTCAGCTGGAACTACATTTAGGTTTGCTAAGAAAGTATTTTTTTCTGTAGCCGTAATTGCGCTTGTGATTGGATAACTTGTACTAACAACAGTGTTTAAATTTACAAAATCGATGCTCGCTTCAATTCCTTTTTTGTATGCTGCCAAAGCCAAAGTTTTATCACCTTTTTTGAAAGCAGCTTCTGCTTTGATAAATTGAATTTCAGCGTAAGTCATAATAGGAAAACTTGCCTTATCTCTAAAAATATATCTACCTGGTGTTGTTACTGTTCCTGTAGAAAAAGTACCCCATAGATTTGGAATTCTACTTGGGCTAGTAGTTGATGAAGCGGTGGTGTTTAATGGATTTCCTACAAAAGTGTATTTAGTAGGGTCTGGAATAGCTGTTGATGCTGGACTTGCCTCAGACAAACCAATTGAAGGAGCTAAAATTCTAGACATACGTGGGTCAACTGCTCCTGTAAATACGGTTCCGTCCATAACTCTAACCATAAAATCAGTTTGGCGAAACAGAGAGATGTTGTTTCTACCAGGACCATTAAAATTGCTATCAGCTGAAACCGAACCATTGTAATTGATCAAGGCATTATCCGTATTTGAAGCTAAAGACTTGTCGCAGGCTGCAATTACAGCATCGGCATTGTAAGTTGATTTGTTAATTTGGTTGTTCAAATTGCGCGCTACAATTCCCCAAGCAAATTTAGTCCATTTAGCTCTATCACCATTGTACATCTTATCGCCTACAGCGGCATAAGATGCTGAAACTTTACCATCAGTGCGCGCCAAGTCAGTAACACCTTCATTTATCAAACGCAATATTTCGGCGTACACCTTCTCTTGTCCTACATAATCAAAAGACATACGTTG
>JAGOFG010000005.1:0-18989 GCA_017997335.1 Flavobacterium sp.
TAATTAAGGAGATTTTTATACCACACAGAACAATAGCATTCGGCAGAGCCAAAAAAAGGCATATATTTTGATACTAAAAAACTTACTGTCAACAGCTTACAACTTATCACTATGCTAAAAAAAACACTTTTAATAGAAAACAAATCTTCTATCATATCCAAAAACCTACAACTTGTCATTAAATCAGAAACTAGAGAAGGGACCGTGCCCATAGAAGAAATTGGCTTTATAATATTGGATCATCCTGAAATCTACATTAGTATGCCAGCAATGAACCTGTTAATCGAAAACAATTCGGCTGTCATTATTTGTAATAGGAACCATCTACCCAATGGACAATTTCTTAATTTGAATAGCCATCATATCCAGCAAGAAATCTTCAAAAATCAGATTGAAGCATCATTGCCTCTCAAGAAACAATTGTGGCAACAGACCATTATCGAAAAAATCACCAATCAAGGCATTTTACTCCAGAAAATAACAGGGCAAAAGAACACCTTAGATTTTTTGGCTTCCAAAGTATTGAGTGGCGATAGTAGCAATATGGAAGGAGTAGCTGCAAGTCAATATTGGAAAAGCTTTTTTGAAACTACAGACATCGCCTTCAAAAGGGAACGATTTGGCGATTATCCAAATAACTTTCTCAATTACGGTTACGCTATTCTAAGAGCAGCCACTGCAAGGGCACTTTCGGGGAGTGGATTATTGAACACTTTGGGGATTCATCATAAAAGCAAATACAACGCTTTTGCTTTGGCAGATGATATTATGGAACCCTTTCGCCCGCTGGTAGATGAAAAGGTATTTGAAATCATAAAACAGTATGAAGAACAAGACCTCAACACCAAAATCAAAGCTGATTTATTGCAAATTCTAACGCGAACCGTCTATTTTGAAGACGAAAAGAGTCCGTTGATGGTGGCACTACAAAAAACCGCCAGCTCCTTGCAGCAATGCTATACTGGCGAACGCAAGAAAATAAAATATCCTAAACTATGGACTTAAACGGCTACCGAATTATGTGGTTATTTGTATTTTTTGACCTGCCCACCGAAACCAAAAAGGATAGAAGAAACGCTTCGCAATTTAGAAGTAATTTACTCAAAGACGGTTTCAGTATGATGCAATTCTCCGTTTACATACGGCATTGTGCCAGTAGTGAAAGTGCGGATGTGCATGAAAAAAGGATCCACCAACTCTTACCTCCTATGGGAAAAGTAAGTATACTTCGCATCACCGACAAACAATTTGGTAACATTATGAATTTTTGGGGCAAAGCCGAAGTTCCAAAAGCCCCGCAACCCACACAATTGGAACTGTTTTAGTCAATCCTAAGCCGCTACGAAATAAAAAATGCCTCAATCTTGCTTTATCAGGGCAAAAAAGAGGCATTTTTTATGACGATATTTTCAATTAATCTCTTGATTATTAGAAGGTAGAACACCAACTAATATCGTGTCTTCTAATCTTTAATCAAACCACAACTGAAAGCTACTGCATCCCTGCTGGGCGGATGCCATACCTTTCAGTTGTGGTTTGAGATGCTTAAGAGGTCGAAAAACTTATGTCAAAGAACTTTTAGAATTTTTGCCTTCCAATAATTGCCATTATTTCTATTTCATTGGCATTGATTTTATAAAAAATGGTATCAACTCCACAAACACAATATCTATATCCTTGACGAAAACGAATAGCTTCTGGAAATAGATACGGATTTGATGCAATTTTTGAAAAACAATCAAATAGCATATCATAATATTTATTCGCTTGAGACAACCCAAAACGACCAATTCCATATTCAAAAATCCGAGCCAAATCCTCCTCAGCTTGAATATTAAGTTTATAACTAAACATTTAGTTTTTTCTTAATATCTGCTAATAATTCCTCTTTTGTTTTGGTGCTAAATCCACTTCGCTCCGCTCTATCAAGCTTCATTCGTACAAATTCAACATATTCATCATGTTCTCTTGCTTGCTTGATTAAATAATTTACCGCTTCACTTTTGCTCGTAAATTCTTCATTGGCTACTTGCTGTTTTAACCATTCATCATTTTGATTGGCTAAAGTGATACTTTGTCGTGTCATAACAATAATTTTAGTTGGTGTAAATTTACACCAAATTTTGAAAAGGAATTACATTTTTGAAATTTTTCCTGATACTGAAACTTTTACTTTGATAGGATTATGAGTTGACCACCCATTTTTTCCAAAACCAAAACTATTTATTTGTTGCTTTTCTTCCATATTTTGAATTGATGATGTTTTTGCTATTCTAAAATAGTAATCTCCAGATGTAAATTTCTGAACCCTATACAAATGTTCCTTCAGAAGATTAAAATCTGGATTCTCCCAATTAATTTCATCTTCATTTAATCCCAACAAAAACATATCGTTAATATGCAATGCTGTAACTATTTCTTTTCCTTCGGCTGGTAATTGATATATTGGAAATCCTTTACTTTTTCTTTCCACAACTGTCCAAAAGGTCACTACTTCTTCTTTGAGATTTCCCTTTTCGTCTTTGTAAATTAGCACATGATGATTATTTCTGGGGTTTACCCACTGGTTCACCTTATCCTTTAACTTCTCAGCTCCTCCAATGTTCTCTTTCATTCTCACTTTTAAAATCGGGACAGGATCTCCATTTTTATTGGGCAAAAATATTTGAGGTTGCTTAATTCCATTTTCATCTACAACAAAGAATGTATTTGCAGGCACTTTGTCTTTTACAAAACCACCCAATTCATTTACTCGCTTAAGAATTAACTTCCGCGTAGTTTCATCGACTACTTTGTCTATTTGTTTGGCAGTCTCTAAGCTATCTATAGCCTTACGAACGTGAAATGCCTCTTCCCCATTAAAAGTTCTTTTCCCAAAAACGGTTTCTTTATGCAATTGACCTCGAGCAGCTACTCCTTTATTGGTATATTTCTTTCCGTTTTTTTCAACGGTTTTAAAACGAATAGTAATATCGTTTGAGATTTTTTTATGAGAAATTAAGATGTTATCTACAGCAATTTCGGCGTCACGTCTAAACGAATCCCAAGGCAATGAAAATTGTTTTAAATCATACGCTCTGTTATATCGATTCCATTTTGATAATTCTTGCACATACGATAGTTTGGTACAAGCCATTACCAACGCATCAATAGCATGATGACGATGATCTTCTCTCGTCTTGGCATTTTCATCATTCAAAATATGATTTAAACCCCATTTTTGTCTCAAATTTGAAGTAGCTTGTCCTGGAGAAACCATTACATTTTTGCATATTTTAGACAAATAATTTTTAGCTTCTTTACTAATATAGCGTGTGTCATTTAACTGTCTAGAGGTAAAATCATCATCAAAACTTTGTTTAACAAATCGCTTGAACTTATTATAAGAATCTGGATATTCTTTTGTAAATGAAAATAATTTCAACGCTCTTTCTTTTATCGCAGACCAATTAGCTTCGTCATTACCATAATATTCAAAAGGTGTTTTATTTCCTTTTTTAATATTTTCTGTTCCCAAACAAAGAGTTTTGTTAGAAAAACTATCATTCAACGATTTACTCCATGGATGAATATGTTCAATCTGCCATTTGTTTGTAAATAATTCATTTATAGGTATTGACAAACCAGTATAAGGACAAGTTCTTTTACATTCTTCCCATAGTTTGAATTTCAAAATATTGTCGTGTGATAAATTGGTATATTTCAACACTTCAACTTTCACTCTATCATTCTCTTTTTCTAATCTTTGCTGGTTTCTACGCGTTTTGTATCGTTCTGATTTAGAAACTTTCAAATCACGAGCCATTTCTACTTTTATTTCGTCAATTTTTCCATGTTCGTCAATAAGTTCATTCACTAATTTTCGTAATTCAAATAAGGCTGTGATTACAATTGGATTTTTTATTTTTTGAATTTCATCATCTGCTTCTTTCCCAAGAGGCAATTTATCCATCAATTCTGCTACATCAATTGTTGCTGAATGATGGTATAATTTTCGCATTTGATGATCAGAAATACTATAATCATTTCTAAGAATATCTTTTATGGTTTCAATAAAACCGCCTTTGGTTTTAGAACGTACAATTTCATATACATTATCATGAAAGAAATTCCGTTTTTCATCAGATAATTTTTCCCACTCCGAACCAAACACATTTTTTATTCCTCCCAAAACTACTGCAATATCATAGGTATAACCCATTTGCAAGAAAGGTAAAATATTTGCAATTGCTTTTCTGCTTAGACTAGAGTACCCATCTTTGACATTAAACTTTGAAATAGCAATCGCTTGATCTTCATTAAAATTCCAATTTTTAATGGCGTAGTCTTTTAAATTGGATTTACTATCAAAAAAATATAAAACATGCCAAATATCTTCTTGCTCTTTTTCAGTAAAATCAAACCATTTTTTTCCAAAATACTTTTTGTTTGATAAATTAGAGATGGTATAAGTTCCCACTATTTTATCATCATCTTTATAATTGAATTTAAATTCTGCACTTTCCTTACCAATAGCTTTTCTTATTTTTTTAAAATCTGGTTTTTCGTTAGCATACAGAAAATCAACAATTTTTTCTTTCTCTTCTTCAGAGATTTTCTCTCCGTTGCACTCAACCGTATTTACCCATTGCCAAACTCTAAATTGCTCAAATGGAATGGCACTAATTGGGCATTTGGTTTTGGTTGTCTCAAAAGCACAATTTCCAACCAAATGTTTTTGCGAACGTAATGGTCTTTGATGGAATAAAATCCCATCTTCTTTGTATCCGTCCAATTTTCTTCCTCCAAATGTAGTTTTCAATTCTTCTGTAAGTTCAGAATGAAATTGTGCTTGTTTATTCCAAATTAATTCGAACTCATCCACATACATTTTACGAGTAGTGTATCTATTTCGGATTCTTTCTTGTCCCTCTTGAAAAGGTTGATTTTCTTTTGGATAAATTTCAAATAAATACGACCCTAAAGTTTTCTCTTGAATTTTGTCTTGTGTTTCTGTAATTCCAATTTTCCCTTCTTTTGGATTACCTTTAAAAATTGTACCATCATCTGTCCCACCCTTCCTGCTATTACTTAAAAAACCTCGCCTTTGAATAAGATGGTAAAAAATTCTACCAATTTCTTCTAAAGTTAGTTTTTCATTCAGCGCTCTTTGTCGCAACTCATAAGGATTTAAAGCAAACCAGTTGGCTAATTTATCAGAAGGAAATTCTTTTGTTTTTTTCCAATCTACAAAATCATTAGCCTCCATTGGACACATTTTATTTTCCGAGAGCGCTTTAAGTAATATCTTTTTCCGCAATCTCCTTCTAAAAAATTGTCTTCTAACGCCTCTTGCCCCAGTTCTTCCTGCATTTTTTGACATTTCTCTTCCCTCTCCTTCTCCCAAATTCTCCACTCCCATCGGAAATATTCTAGTTCCAATTCCCTCTATTTTATTTTGAACGTCATCAATTAATGCCCACCCTATCGAATTCGTTCCCAAATCCAATCCTAATATTTTTGTCATAGTACTATCAATTTTGTAAGAATTCTTAAAGCTATGAAAAAATAAATTATGAACATTACGGTTATCCTCATTATAATTAAAGATTTTTTTTCCTACATTTACAACAGATTAAAACTTCTAATCTTTAATCTTATCACAATAAGGCTATATGCCGTAGGTGAAAACCTTTAGTCCTGCTTCGGTGGGACTTTTTTTATATCGTTAAGTCAACTTGAAACTGAATTAAAAATTCTTACTTTTACTTTTCAAAAAACTATCATCCATGTCTGAATTATTTTCTTTTTTATTGGTTTTTATCGTTGCGCTTGCCCTTGGTCTTTTTATTGGAAAACTGTTGTTTTCAGCTCGTTTTGAGTCACAAAAAATAAGCTTGGAAGAGAAAATCAATGCTGCTCAACATTTGCTACAACAACAAAAAGAACAAGCTACAATCGATAAAACTGCTTTTGAAAAACAATTACAAAATAGCCTTCAAGAAAAAGAAGCCATCCGAAATGAAAAAGATAGTTTGGCCATTCAGCTTTCTAAAAAAGAAGTAGATTTTGATAATTTACTAGAACGACATAAAGAACAAAAAAATGAAGTGGAACAACTTCAGGAAAAATTCACCAAAGAATTCGAAAACTTAGCTAATAAAATTCTTGACGAAAAATCGAATAAATTCACGGAACAGAACAAGGAAAACATGAAGAATATCTTGAGTCCGCTTCAAGATAAGATTCAGTTATTCGAGAAAAAAGTAGAAGATACCCATAAAGAAAGTATTGATTATCACGCGGCGTTACGTCAGCAAATTGTGGGTTTGCAACAGATGAATCTTCAAATGAGTAAAGAAACCTTAAACCTTACCAAAGCATTAAAAGGAGATAGTAAAATGCAAGGAAATTGGGGTGAACTTATTTTGGAAAGGGTTTTAGAAAAATCGGGATTGGAAAAAGACCGCGAATATTTTGTACAACAATCGCATACTACTTCTGAAGGAAGCAGAGTATTTCCCGATGTCGTTATCAATTTACCCGATGGCAAAAAAATGATTGTCGACTCTAAAGTGTCTTTGACTGCCTACGAAAAATACATTAATGAAGAAGACGACAATTTAAAAGCTGGATTTTTAAAAGAACACATTCAATCCATAAAGCGCCACGTAGAGCAATTGGGGGATAAAAATTATCATGATTTGTACCAAATAGAAAGTCCCGATTTTGTGTTGCTTTTCATTCCTATGGAGCCTGCTTTTGCTTTAGCATTAAATGACGACACTACCTTGTACAACAAAGCCTTTGAGAAAAATATCGTAATCGTGACGCCTTCTACTCTTTTGGCTACTTTACGCACTATTGACAGTATGTGGACCAACCAAAAACAACAAGAAAATGCCTTTGAAATTGCACGACAAGCTGGGGCACTTTATGATAAATTTGAAGGCTTTGTGGCCGATTTAATTAAAATAGGAAAGAAAATTGACGAAAGCAAAGTTGAATATGGAGCTGCTATGAATAAGCTAGTGGATGGCAAAGGCAACCTAATTGTTAGTGTAGAAAAATTAAAAAAAATGGGGGCCAAAGCCAAAAAAGCACTACCTGAAAATGTTCTAAAAAGAGCTGAAAATGATACAAACAACCTTATAAACTAAAACAAATGAAAAAAATTGCTGCTTTATTGCTACTCGCTGGAGTACTAATCGTTTCTATTTATATGGCGTTTATTTATTACATTCCTGTTAGTGATGGTGTTCGCTCTGGGGAGTTAATCCGTTTAAGCCATAAAGGTGTGCTCATCAAAACTTGGGAAGGTGAATTGAGCCAAGGAATTTCGGGAGCACAAATTTTTCGCTTTTCAGTTTTAGACAAAGACCAAGCAGTTATCGATAGTTTGAAAATACTACAAGGCCATTATGTTCGCTTAACCTATGAAGAAAAAAAGCGCACTTTTATGTGGTGGGGCGAAACTCGTTTTTTTATAACCTCCGTTCAAAAAGAAGCCTCCCCGTTTAATAACAGATAAATTATGACCAACGTATTCAAACCTGTTTCCGCATCGCATGTTACCATTTCTGAACTAATGCTGCCCTCACACACTAATTTTAGTGGTAAAATTCATGGCGGTTATATCTTATCCTTACTCGACCAAATTGCCTTTGCAAGTGCTTCTAAGTTTTCTGGAAACTATTGCGTAACCGCTTCTGTTGATACTGTAAACTTTTTACAGCCTATTGAAGTGGGCGAATTGGTTACCATGAAAGCTTCTGTAAATTATGTGGGAAGAAGTTCAATGATTGTTGGCATTCGAGTAGAAGCAGAAAACATTCAAACTGGAGCCATAAAACATTGTAATTCCTCTTATTTTACGATGGTTGCCAAAGATGCTAACGGAAAAAGTGTTGCCGTTCCGGGCTTACAATTAAAAACCCTAAATGATGTGCGACGCTTTAGCAATTGTTTAAAACAAATAGAACTCAAAAAAGAACACGAAGAGCACGAAGAAGAATTTGATTATTGTTCTGCAGAAAACTTAGCCAATATCACCAAGTACAACATTCAGCTGCAACTTCAATAAAAACCTACTAAACAATCGTTTATAATAATTAAAATGTGTAACTTTAAGAGATACAATATCTCTTGACTTATGAAAAAAATAGTTTCTCTTTTTTTCTTGTCGTTTACACTCTTCATTCAAGCTCAAGAACAATTATCTGACTCAAAAGGGGTAATTTCATTTGAAGCTTCGGTACCTTTTTTTGAGGAAGTGAAAGCAATTAATGAGGAGGTCATTTTCTCTGTTGAAATAAAAACTGGCGAAATTAGCTGTACCGTTTTTATCAAAAATTTTAAGTTCAAAAGAGATTTGATGCGCACTCATTTTAATGAAAACTATTTAGAGAGCGACCGTTACCCCAAAGCAACTTTTATTGGTAGAATTGACAAATTCGATTACAAATTTGTATCCCAAACCCCTACAGAGTACCAAATAAAAGGAATTCTCAAAATACACGGAAAATCCAAACCCATCATTAGCAAAGCTTGGCTTAGAAAAATAACCAAGGGAATTGAAATCCAATCTACCTTTGTCGTAAACACAGACGACTTCAATATCGAAATACCAACCATAGTAGCCGCTAAAATTTCTAAGCAGGTATCCATACATTTAAAAACTGCAATTTTAAAATAAACGATTGATTTTTAAGAACATACAATATATCAGATTGTTTTTCGCTACTATTTAAATCTTAAATACCACATTATATGAAAACAATCCGTTTTATCAACAGACAAAGCATTCTACTGCTTTTGGTTACTGTCTTTTTTCTTTCTTGCAGTTCCGATGACAGTAACTCTAACGGAACAAATTCTATAAGCAGCATCACTTCTGCAGTAGCATCTGGAACGTGGAAAATCACTTATTACTTTGATACTGACAAAGAAGAAACAAGTAATTTTTCTGGTTATAACTTTACGTTTGGCAGCAATGGTGTTCTAACTGCTACTAACGGCACATTAACACAAACGGGGACTTGGTCTGTCACTGATAGCAATAGCGATGATGACAATAGCATAAGTGACTTGGATTTCAATATCGCTTTCACTTCTCCTGCTACTTTTCTTGAACTAACAGATGACTGGGAAATTATCGAAAGAACTTCAACAGTAATTAAACTAAAAGACGTAAGCGGTGGCAATGGTGGAACTGATTATTTGACCTTTACCAAAAACTAAAATCCAATTTCTATAACAACTCTAAGACGTTGAACTAATTTCAACGTTTTTTTTATGCCAATTTTTAATTGTTTAACTTTACTGAACAATTTTTTTAATTCAGAATACTATGAATCGATTACAAAAATTCCTTGACTTACATACTGGAGAAGAAAACAAACAAAAAGTTTTAGAAAATGTTAAGGCAAATATTTCCTTTAGAGGCGCTACCGTTTGGATTTTGGCTTGTGCTATTGTAGTCGCTTCTGTTGGACTCAACGTCAACTCAACTGCTGTGATTATTGGCGCTATGCTTATTTCTCCTTTAATGGGACCTATCGTTGGAGCAGGTTTTAGCTTAGGCATTTATGATTTTGAATTATTAAAAAAAGCAGCCAAAAACCTTCTCATTGCTACTTTAGTCAGTTTGTTTGTGTCTACTATTTATTTTATGCTGAGTCCTTTTAAGGAAACACAATCCGAATTATTGGCTCGTACCTCACCCAACATATACGATATATTGATAGCTTTTTTTGGTGGTCTTGTGGGAGTAATTGCAATTACTAGAGTCGAAAAAGGAAATCCTATTCCAGGTGTTGCGATTGCGACAGCCTTGATGCCTCCTTTGTGTACAGCAGGATACGGACTGGCTATTGGAAATTGGAAATACTTTCTCGGCGCCCTATTTTTATACACTATCAATTGTGTGTTTATCTGCATTTCTACCTTTGTTATCGTAAAGTATTTACAGTATCCTGAAGTCACTCATGTAGACCCAAAATACCGAAAACAAATAAAATATACCATTTCAACAATTATTGTTTTGCTAATTGTTCCTAGTGTTTATTTTGCTTATTTGTTAGCCCAAGAAAAGAAATACAAACAAAAAGTGGAATTGTTTTTAAATGATGAATTGAATGAAAAAGGGTTTGCCATTTTGTACCAAAAAATCAATTACAACAAAAACCCAAAAAGTATTGAATTGGCTTTTTTAAACAAAAAAATAAACAAACAAGAGATACAAAACTTAAGTAGTGCATTGAAAAAATACAATATCGAAAACACTCAATTGGTAATAAAACAAGACACCACAGATATTAAGAAATTCATTTTGGAAAACAACGCTACCGAAAAAGCGAAAGAAAATGAAAAAGACTTAATGATACTCAATTTAGAAAACAAGCTAAAGCAGAACACTTACAACAACAAAGCATTGAGAGAAGAAATCATTATTTTGTTTCCTCAAATCAAAAACATTTCCTTGGCGAATCATACTTTTAATGAAAATACAGATAGTACAATTACTAAAACTGTAGCAATTTATAACAGCACAAAAACATTAAGTACTAGCGATGAAGACAAACTTAAGACGTGGCTAAAAAAAAGAATTTCGAAAAACAACATCGAATTGTTTAAAGAAAAGGAAGAGTAACTTACTTTAAAACACGATTAACTTGGGCAAAATTTCGATGGTAATATCCTTCTTTTGTTGAAGAAATGATTACACCACTATTGGTAGAAGAATGAATAAACTTAATCTCATCTCCTACTACATCTACTACCATTCCTACATGGTTGATGCGTCCGCTGCCTCTGGTTTTAAAGAAAATCAAGTCTCCTTTTTTGGCTTCTGTAGGTGTAACTCTTATCCCAATATTGGACATTTCATTGGAAGACCTTGGAAGTTTAATATCTAAAGCACTGAATGTAGAACACATTAAACCAGAACAGTCAAAACCTGCTCTTGTCGTACCTCCAGACCTGTACCGAATCCCTAAATTATCAGATGCTTTGGCAATTAAATCATCTGCAATGGAATAATCCCCAAAGAACTTCTCAGAACTGGACTCCACAACTGTTGAATCCACCTTGGTTTCCGTTTCATTCACAGCTACTACTGCAGTGGTTCCCTCTTTAATTTTTAAGATTGCCCCAACTCTCAATTTTTTATGAATCGAAGGATTTAGTTTGTCCAATTCCGCAACAGTAATTCCGTACTTTTTGGCAATACCAAACTTAGTTTCTTTAGGTAAAACTTCATGAACGATAGTAGTAGTCTCAGGAGAGGCAACCGTATTTGAAACCGATGTTTCAGCTACCACTTGCTCTTTGTTTACTTCAACTGAAGTTACTTCTTTAACTGGAGATGGACTCGAAACCTCAACAGTTTGAATCACTTCTGTTGCTTTATTTTGCAAAGGCACATTTAATTTCTGACCTATTTCAAGGCTTTTAGATACAATGTTGGGGTTCAATTTTTCAAGTTCTTCAACCGAAATACCATAGCGTTTTGAGATACCATACTTTGTTTCACTTGCTATTACTTCATGTATTTGCTGTCCTTCAGTTGAAGTATTTGGAGCAACAAACTCACTAATAGCGGAAGTATTTGAAGGGATAGTTGTATTTTTTTGCTCAGAATCGTTTGAGATAGCAACCGTTGGCTCTTCTTTCAACTCGAAGTTTTCAGGAACAATTACTTTTATTTTCTCTCCAATTTGTAATCCTGATTTTTCTATTGAAGGATTATTTTTTTTAATTTCTTCGACTCTAACATTGAATTTCTTAGCGATACCAAACAAAGTTTCTTTGGGTAAAACAAGATAATCAATCTCTTTAGTGTTTTTCTTTTTAGCTGCTAACTCTTTTTTGGCAACCTCTTTTTTATAATTCTTATTTGGAATTTTTAATACCGAATTCAATTTTAAAATCCCTGAAGCTTTTGGATTTAAATTAAAAATTACTTTTTGACTAACATTGTATTTTTCTGCAATTGAAGAAATGGTTTCGCCCTGAGAAATTTTGTGTTTAACAAATTTTTCTTGTGAAAAAACAGTTGTCGTGGTACAAACCAAAAGCCAAAATAGTATTCCAAAGTACTTCATCCTTATTTTTTACAAATTGTGGTATTATTTTTATCTAAAAGCTTATTTCACAGAAATTAGATTAAAAAAAAGGGCATTTTTAATCTAAAAATCACATTTTTATCAAGTTTTACAAATATACTTTTTTTAATAAATTAAAAATGTTAAAACTATTATAAAATCTACTTATAGTACTATAATGAAAAACAAAAAAGCTCCAAAGTTACCTAAGGAGCTTTCTTTACGAACGTGTATTTTATTGTACTATTGTCCTACTGAAGCGATTAAGTTTAATGCGGAACCGGCCACAAACCAACCTATTTGACTAGCGTTATACGTATGATTCCCAAGAATAATTTCTGAAGTTCCATTGGCATGTACTAGCTCAATAGTTAAAGGTTTACCAGGTGCAAATTCTGTTAAATCTAAGAAATTAAAAGTATCATCTTCTTGAATTTTATCGTAGTCCAACTCGTTAGCAAATGTTATGGCCAACATTCCTTGTTTTTTCAAATTCGTTTCATGAATTCGGGCAAATGATTTTACCAAAACCGCTTTAACTCCTAAGAAACGAGGCTCCATTGCAGCATGCTCGCGCGAAGAACCTTCTCCGTAATTATGATCACCTACTACTATCGATGGAATTCCAGCTGCCTTATAAGCTCTTTGAACCGTTGGCACAGCTTCATAGTTTCCCGTTAACTGATTTTTTACTTCGTTTGCTTTTTGATTAAAAGCATTGATTGCACCAATTAGCATATTGTTAGATATATTATCCAAATGTCCTCGAAAACGCAACCATGGACCCGCCATTGATATATGGTCTGTGGTACATTTACCAAATGCTTTAATCAAGAGTTTAGCGCCAGTAATGTTTTTTCCATCCCAAGCCTCAAATGGTGCCAATAATTGCAAACGGTCTGAAGTAGGACTGACTACGATTTGAACATTTGAGCCATCTTCGGCTGGAGCTTGAAAACCTGCATCTTCAACATCAAATCCTCTTTTGGGTAATTCGTCTCCAAAAGGAGCTTTCAATTTCACTTCTTCCCCATTATCATTCAGCAAGGTATCCGTTAATGGATTAAAATCTAATCTTCCTGAAATTGCAAGAGCCGCCACCATTTCTGGAGAAGTTACAAAAGCGTGTGTATTTGGATTTCCATCAGCTCGTTTAGAAAAATTTCGATTGAAGGAATGCACGATTGTATTTTTCTCCCCTTTATCAGCCCCTGCCCTGTCCCATTGTCCTATACACGGTCCGCAAGCATTGGTAAATACTTTCGTTCCCATTTTTTCGAAAGTTGCTATAATACCGTCTCTCTCGATGGTATATCGAATTTGTTCAGAACCAGGATTTATTCCAAATTCAGCCTTTGGTGAGATTCCGTGTTCTACTGCTTGATTTACAATAGAAGCTGCTCGAGCCATATCTTCATAAGATGAATTGGTACAAGAACCAATAAGTCCCCATTCTACTTTAATAGGCCAACCATTCGCCGCTGCTTCTTCCTTCATTTTCGAAACTGGAGTTCCTCTATCAGGAGTGAAAGGACCATTAATCTGCGGCTCTAATTCTGATAAATTAATTTCTATCAATTGATCAAAATACTGCTCTGGATTAGCATAAACTTCTGGATCTCCAGTTAAATAAGGAGCAATTTTATCGGCTGCATCAACAACTTGTTGTCTCCCTGTTGCAGCTAAATACCTGCGCATAGAATCATCATAACCAAACGTAGAAGTAGTTGCGCCAATTTCTGCACCCATATTACATATAGTTCCTTTTCCTGTACAAGACATATTTAGAGCACCTTCACCAAAATATTCAACAACTGCCCCAGTTCCTCCTTTTACTGTAAGAATATCAGCTACTTTTAATATCACATCTTTTGGAGCAGTCCAACCGTTAAGTTTTCCCGTCAATTTAACTCCAATTAACTTAGGGAATTTTAATTCCCAAGACATTCCTGACATCACATCTACAGCATCTGCTCCACCTACACCTATGGCTAACATTCCTAATCCCCCTGCGTTGACCGTATGAGAATCTGTTCCAATCATCATTCCGCCTGGAAAAGCATAGTTTTCTAGTACAATTTGATGAATAATACCCGAACCTGGTTTCCAAAACCCAATACCATATTTATTTGAAACAGATGAAAGAAAATCAAAAACTTCTTTGGATTGTTTGTTAGCAAAGGCTAAATCTTCTGTTGCGCCAGATTTTGCTTGAATTAAGTGATCACAGTGCACCGTTGTAGGTACTGCGACTGTCTTCTTGCCAGCATGCATAAATTGCAGCAAAGCCATTTGTGCTGTTGCATCTTGACACGCTACTCTATCTGGAGCGAAATCAACATAATCAACACCTCTTTTAAAGTGTTCTGTCGGGATTTTTTCCCATAAATGAGCGTACAAAATCTTTTCTGTTAGTGTAAGTGGACGTCCAACAAGTTCACGAGCTCTATCTACACGAGAAGGTATATTTTTATATACTTTCTCAATCATTTCAATATCGAATGCCATAAGATTTAAATAAAATTAATACTAATTTATTATCCCTGCAAGTTACAAAAAATCAAGCATAAAAAAAGCCCGAATCCATAGAATCAGGCTTTTAAATCATAGCTAAAAGCAATATGCTAATTGTTTACTAATAATTTATGAGATGGTGCAAACTGTGTTAGATTAATCCCTTTCACTGCAGCTGTATATTCTTCGATAGTAGGAGTTCTTCCTAAAATAGTAGACAATACAACAACAGGAGTTGAAGAAAGTAATGATTCACCCTTTTTACCTTCTGCGTCTTCCACAACTCTTCCTTGGAAAAGACGCGTTGAAGTAGCCATAACAGTATCTCCTTTGGCTGCTTTTTCTTGGTTACCCATACATAAATTACAACCTGGACGTTCTAGATATAAGATGTTTTCATATCCTGTACGCGCAACCCCTTTTGGAGCATTATCATCAAATTCGAATCCAGAGTATTTTTGTAAAACTTCCCAATCTCCTTCAGCTTTCAATTCGTCAACAATGTTATAAGTTGGTGGAGCAACTACAAGAGGTGCTTTAAATTCAACTTTACCATATTGCGCTTCTACATTTTTAAGCATTTGCGCTAGAATTTTCATATCGCCTTTGTGTACCATACATGATCCAACAAAACCAAGATCAACTTTTTTCACTCCTCCATAAAAAGAAAGTGGTCTAATGGTATCGTGAGTATAACGTTTAGAAACGTCAGCATTATTAACATCTGGATCAGCAATCATTGGCTCAGCAATAACATCTAGGTCAATAACAACTTCTGCATAGTATTTAGCATTCGCATCTGGAGTTAAAGCAGGTTTTTCTCCTGATTTAATTTCAGCAATTCTCTTATCCGCTTTGTTGATTAATCCTTTTAAAACTTGCTTAGCATTATCCATTCCTTTATCAATCATGATTTGGATTCTGCTTTTTGCAATTTCTAGTGATTCAATTAAAGTAGCATCCTCTGAAATACAAATAGATGCTTTAGCTTTCATTTCAGCTGTCCAGTCTGTAAATGTAAAAGCTTGATCTGCGGTTAATGTTCCGATATGAACCTCAATAATTCTTCCTTGAAACACATTCTCTCCACCAAATTG
This sequence comes from Flavobacterium sp., assembly GCA_017997335.1. Taxonomy (GTDB): domain Bacteria; phylum Bacteroidota; class Bacteroidia; order Flavobacteriales; family Flavobacteriaceae; genus Flavobacterium. Next base: position 15,695 of record JAGOFG010000005.1, read on the forward strand.
TTGAAGCATTTGAGATTGTGTAGCATGAACAACATCACGGAAATCCATATAGTTTTTCATATTTCCTTTGAAAGTTACCTTCACAGATTCTGGAATTGGCATAGAAGCTTCACCAGTAGCCAACGCAAGCGCAACAGTACCCGAATCAGCACCAAAAGCTACTCCTTTTGACATTCTTGTATGTGAGTCACCACCAATAATAATTGCCCACTCATCTACAGTAATATCATTAAGAACCTTGTGAATAACGTCAGTCATAGCATGATATACTCCTTTTGGATCACGCGCTGTAATAAGACCAAAGTCATTCATGAACTTCATCAATCTTGGGATGTTCGCTTTCGATTTATTATCCCAAACCGAAGCAGTATGACAACCTGATTGATAAGCACCATCAACTGTTGGTGAAATTACAGTCGCTGCCATAGACTCAAGTTCTTGTGAAGTCATTAAACCTGTTGTATCTTGAGAACCAACAATATTTACCTCAACACGAACATCAGAACCTGCATGTAACACTTTACCAGGTGTTGTACCTACAGCGTTTTTATTAAATATTTTTTCTACTGCTGTTAGTCCTTGTCCTTCGATGGAAACCTCTTTTGATGGAGCAAATACCGGAGTAGTATCAATCCCTAACGTTTTTGAAGCGAATGTTTGTAATTTTTTACCAAACACAATTGCATAAGATCCACCAGCTTTGATAAATTCCATTTTCTGTGGAGTAAACGCCTTAGAAATATCTATCAATTCTTGATCTCCTTTGTATAACTTTTTGGTTTTAGTATTGATTGTTAAAACAGTACCTGTAGCAACAGAATACACTTCTTCTAAAATAGGATCACCACTTTCGTTGCGAAGAACCTCTCCATTTGCATCTACTTTTTTCACCCAATTTTTTAAATCTAAACCGATACCACCCGTAACATCAACAGTAGTTAAAAAAATTGGTGAGATTCCGTTTGTTCCTGCAACAATTGGGGCAATATTCACAAATGGAATATATGGACTTACTTGTTTTCCTGTCCAAAGCGCCACGTTATTTACACCTGACATTCTTGAAGACCCTACACCCATAGTCCCTTTTTCTGCAATTAGCATTACACTTTTATCTGGATATTGTGCTTGAAGTGCTTTAATTTCCTCCTGAGCTTGTGGAGAAATCATACATTTTCCGTGTAATTCGCGATCAGAACGAGAATGTGCTTGATTTCCTGGAGACAATAAATCCGTAGAGATATCTCCTTCACCAGCTACATAAGTAACAACATCAATCTTTTCTTGTACATCTGGAAGTTTTGTAAAAAACTCAGCTTTAGCATAACTTTCTAAAATATCCTTTGCAATTTCGTTACCATCTTTATATGAAGCTGCTAGACGATCTGTGTCTGCATCATATAGATATACTTGAGTTTTTAAGACATTCGCTGCTCCTTTTGCAATAGCGACATCATTACCTAATGCTAAATCTAATAACACTTCAATTGAAGGACCTCCCTTCATGTGCGACAACAATTCAAGAGCAAACTCTGGTGTTATTTCAGCTACCACAGATTCACCCAAAATAATTTCCTTCAAAAATTTAGCTTTTACACCTGCTGCAGGAGTAGTACCTGGAACTGTATTGTAAATGAAAAAATTAAGAGAATCTACTCTATTAGCATTATTTAAATCTTTAATTTGAGTGATGATTTCGCTTAGTAAATCAGCCCCATCAATCGGTTTAGGATGAAGTCCTTGTACTTTACGTTCTTCAATCTCTTTGATGTAATCGTTGTAAGTGCTCATAAATGTTGTATGTTAATGACCCTTTTTATTGGATATTTCAATACCAAAAGCCATAATAATTAAGTGTTATTATTTTTTTTACGCAAATTTAGGAATTAAAGCCGAGAATTAAAAAAATTTAATAGAAGTCCCCTTTTTGAAAATTATTATCGGCAAAAACAGCACTTAACCACATTTTATTGATAAAATATCAATATTTTATTAAATTTTTATCTATTCAATATTTAAAAAAGATTTTTTTATCAATATGAAAATATGAGACAAAATAAAAAAAGGTCCTTTGTTGTATTTCAAACAAAGAACCTTTCTAAATAAGACAACTATAACGTTATAATAGCTTTTCTATGATCATTTCTTCCGAAATACCTTCAGCATCTGCTTTGTAATTCTTGATAATTCTATGACGCAGAATTCCTGTAGCGACCGCCTTCACGTCTTCTATGTCTGGAGAAAATTTTCCGTGAAATGCTGCATTCGCCTTTGCTGCTATTATTAAGTTTTGCGAAGCTCTTGGACCTGCCCCCCAATCTAAATAGTTCTTCACGTAATCATTGGACAAAGGGTTATTAGGACGTGTTTTGCTAACCAAGGTTACCGCATACTCAATCACATTATCTGCCACTGGAATACGGCGAATTAAATGCTGATATTCTATAATTTCTTCCGTAGAGAATAAAGGATTAATAGCCAACTTTACATCTGAAGTTGTATTTTTCACTACTTGCACCTCTTCGAGAAATGAGGGATAATCTAACTTTATAGCAAACATAAATCGATCCAACTGCGCCTCAGGCAAAGGATAAGTTCCTTCTTGTTCGATAGGGTTTTGAGTTGCCAAAACAAAGTAAGGCAAATCTAATTTATAGTTATGTCCAGCAATAGTAACCGCACGTTCTTGCATCGCTTCCAACAAAGCGGCTTGCGTTTTTGGAGGAGTTCTATTGATCTCATCGGCCAAAATAATATTAGAAAAAATGGGTCCTTTAATAAATTTAAAGTGTCGATTTTCATCTAAAATTTCACTTCCTAAAATATCAGAAGGCATCAAATCTGGTGTAAACTGAATTCGCTTAAAATCCAAACCAAGTGCTTGCGCTAAAGTATTTACCATTAACGTCTTTGCTAAACCCGGCACACCAACAAGCAATGCATGACCACCAGAGAAGATAGAAAGGACAATTTGATCAATAACATCATCTTGACCTACAATAATTTTTGCAATCTCTGTTTTGAGTTGGTTTCGCTTTTGAACTAAAGCATGAATCGCATCAACATCTGACATATAAGTATGTTTTAATTAAAAAAGAGTTAGTCTATGAAATCATAAAACTAACTCTTTTTATTTATTTTATAAAAATTATTTTTTCAACCAGTTATTCGTAAAAGCACAGTCTCTGTACTCTCCATTAATTTTGATGTAGGTTTCTTTGATTTTTTCTTCAAACCATTTTCCTACTGCTTTGATTTGTTTTTCTTTCAAAGCCAAATCTTTAATTTTAATATAATC
>JAGOFG010000005.1:19089-39145 GCA_017997335.1 Flavobacterium sp.
GTAGGTAAATCTGCTTTTGGAATCGCTTTAAAGTAATTACGAACTTCTTCTGGAGTGATTTCTACACCATCAACAATTTTTTTACCCATTTCTGAACTTAGTTTTTGCTCTTTCAAAACATCAAAAAATGTAGATCTAAGTTCTTCTTCGGAGCTTTTTTTATACATCTCTACAACTTTATCCATTGAGCCTAAATTCTCAACCATATAGGTCAAACGATCTTCCATCATTCCTTTGATATCAGAGTCTGAAACTACAATACTATCCTGAATGGCTTGGTGAGCGTATAGTTTGTCTTCTAATAATTTCCCAAGCATTTGACATCTTGAAACACCACTAACAGAACCACCTCCTGCAGTAATCTCTAAAAATGACTTGTCAATATCTGAATCTAATACAATATAATCTCCAACTGTTGCTATTACTCCATCTACTTTTTGGCGTTTCGTTGGATTTTCTTTTACTACCTCTGTTGCTTTTTCTTTTATCACTTCTTGCGCATTCATTGCAAAAGAGACCATTAAAACGAAACAAATAGGAAGTACAAAATTGTATTTTAAAAACTTCATCGAAAAAAGGTTAAATTGTATGTATTAATATTATTTACAAAAAGAGTACTCTTATCAAAATTGTAAAAGCTAATTCACCTCACAAAACGGAAACAATTTAGCACTAAAATTACTATTGAAAAAAAGTAAACATATTGCAAACAAAAATAGCAATTCAAAGACATTATACAACTATACTACCTACTATTAACAAAAAATTATTACGCTTAGATGATTTCTAAAAAATCAATTCTAAGTTTTACCAATAGAATTTGCATCAGATTTTTTATTCGAAATTATAAGTAGTACTTTTGCACACTATTTTTATTACTATGAGTTTTTTAGAAGAAATACAACGCAGAAGAACGTTTGGAATTATTTCGCATCCTGATGCTGGAAAAACCACACTAACGGAAAAATTATTACTTTTTGGAGGAGCTATTCAAGAGGCTGGTGCTGTAAAAAGTAATAAAATAAAAAAAGGAGCAACGAGTGATTTTATGGAAATTGAGCGTCAAAGAGGGATCTCAGTTTCAACCTCCGTTTTAGCTTTTAATTATAAGAACAAAAAAATCAACATCCTAGACACACCTGGTCACAAGGATTTTGCTGAAGATACTTTTAGAACTTTAACAGCTGTAGACAGTGTAATAGTTGTTATTGACGTTGCAAAAGGGGTCGAGGAACAAACTGAAAAATTAGTGGCCGTTTGTAGAATGAGAAACATTCCAATGATTGTTTTCATTAACAAATTAGACCGTGAGGGTAAAGACGCCTTCGATTTAATGGATGAAGTAGAACAGAAATTGGGTCTTACTGTAACTCCTTTGAGTTTCCCTATTGGTATGGGTTATGATTTTCAAGGAATCTACAACTTATGGGAAGAAAACATTAATCTTTTTAGTGGTGATAGCCGAAAAAATATAGAAGAAACAATTGCTTTCTCAGATGTACAAAACCCAGAATTAGAAAAAATTATTGGAGAAAAACCAGCTACTAAACTTCGTGAAGAATTAGAATTGATTGATGAAGTCTACCCTAAATTTGAGCGTCAAGAGTATTTAGATGGAAAAATTCAACCTGTATTTTTTGGTTCAGCTTTGAATAATTTCGGAGTAAGAGAATTGCTAGACTGTTTTGTAAGCATAGCCCCTTCTCCAAGAGCAAAAGAGTCCGAAACAAGATTGGTAGATCCTAAAGAAGAGAAAATGTCTGGTTTTGTGTTTAAAATTCATGCGAATATGGATCCAAAACACAGAGATCGTTTAGCTTTTATAAAAATTGTATCGGGAACTTTTGAAAGAAACAAGCCTTATTATCATGTTCGACAAAAGAAAAATCTAAAGTTTTCTAGCCCCAATGCTTTTTTTGCGGAGAAAAAAGAGATTGTTGACATTTCTTATCCTGGAGATATTGTGGGATTACACGATACAGGAAATTTCAAAATTGGAGACACGCTGACCGAAGGCGAAATTATGAGTTTTAAAGGAATTCCAAGTTTCTCACCAGAACACTTTAGATACATCAATAATGCCGATCCGTTAAAAGCAAAACAATTGGATAAAGGTGTTGATCAATTAATGGACGAAGGTGTTGCGCAGTTGTTTACACTCGAAATGAACAATCGTAAAGTAATCGGTACGGTTGGTGCGCTACAATATGAGGTGATTCAGTATCGCTTGGAGCATGAATATGGTGCAAAATGTACCTATGAAAACTTCCCCGTTCATAAAGCCTGTTGGGTAAAACCAGACGATGCCAAAAACGAAGAATTCAAAGAATTCAAACGTATTAAACAGAAGTTTTTGGCCAAAGACAAATACAACCAACTAGTATTTCTTGCCGATTCTGATTTTACTATTCAAATGACACAAAGCAAATTCCCGAGCGTTAAATTATTTTTTACTTCAGAATTTGATTAATACAAGAAAGCCAACTCTAAAAAGTTGGCTTTTGTTTTACTTATAATTCCAAACAAAAAAAGACTTCTTAACGAAGTCTTTTTGAATTTAAGCTTGTCCTGTTGGACCAAAATTCAAAGGAATTGGTGCTTGCTCTGTATCTTTTATTTCACCGTGAGCTAACTCAAAACGATGAACATTATCAGCCAAGGCTTTGATTAATCGTTTCGCGTGTTGTGGCGTCAATACTATTCTGGACTTTACTTTTGCTTTTGGTAAACCAGGCATAATACTCACAAAATCCAAAACAAACTCCGAAGAGGAATGATTAATAATCGCTAAGTTAGAATAAACTCCCTCAGCAATACTCTCGTCTAACTCAATATTAATTTGTTCTTGTTGATCTTTCATAGTAAAAAGTTAAAGATTCAAAGAGGTAGAGATTTAAAAAACTCAAAGACGATCGAAATCGTCTTTGAATATAGTAATCTTACATCTCTAAATACATTAGTATATGTACTCTTCTTTGTTAGCCATCATATCATTGTAGTCTTCTTTTGAACCTACAATAGTATTATCATACTCTCTCATACCCGTACCTGCAGGAATTCTATGACCTACAATTACATTTTCTTTCAAGCCTTCTAACAAGTCAACTTTACCTGCCACAGCAGCTTCGTTTAACACTTTAGTTGTTTCTTGGAAAGAAGCAGCAGAGATAAATGATTTCGTTTGTAACGATGCTCTTGTAATACCTTGTAAAATTGGAGTAGCAGTTGCTGTAATAACATCACGAGCTACAACTAAGTTTTTATCTGTACGTTTTAATAAAGAGTTTTCGTCACGTAACTCACGTGGAGTAACGATTTGACCTGGTTTCAATACCGAAGAATCACCTGCATCTTCCACCACTTTCATTCCGTAAAGATTGTCGTTTTGAACGATGAAATCTTTAGTATGAATCAATTGGTCTTCTAAGAATAACGTATCTCCTGGATCTTGAACTCTTACTTTACGCATCATTTGACGGATTACAACCTCAAAGTGCTTGTCATTGATTTTTACCCCTTGTAAACGGTAAACCTCTTGAATTTCATTTACTAAGTATTGTTGTACCGCAGCTGGTCCTTGGATTCTCAAGATATCGTCTGGAGTAATTGCACCATCAGACAATGGTACTCCTGCTCTTACGAAGTCATTCTCTTGAACAAGAATCTGGCTTGATAATTTAACCAAGTATTTTCTAACATCACCAAATTTAGACTCGATGATAATTTCGCGGTTACCTCTTTTGATCTTTCCAAAAGAAACTACCCCGTCAATTTCAGAAACTACAGCTGGATTAGATGGATTACGAGCTTCTAACAACTCTGTAATTCTTGGTAAACCTCCCGTGATATCGCCTGATTTTGAAGAACGACGTGGAATTTTCACCAATACTTTACCTGCTTTAATTTTCTCACCATTCTCTACCATCAAGTGAGCCCCAACTGGTAAGTTGTAAGAACGGATTAGTTCGCCATCTTTACCGTAAACCAATAAAGTTGGGATTAATTTTTTGTTTCTTGACTCAGAAATTACTTTTTCTTGGAAACCAGTTTGCTCATCGATTTCAACCATGAACGATTGTCCTTGCTCTAAATCTTCGTACTCAATCTTACCAGTAAACTCAGAAACAATTACCCCGTTATATGGATCCCATTTACAGATAACTTCTCCTTTTGCAACAGATTGTCCATCTGCAACATAGATACTAGAACCGTAAGGAATATTATTTGTACTTAATAAAATACCTGTTTTTTCGTCGATTAATTTCAATTCAGTAGAACGAGATACTACGATATCAACAGAGTTTCCTTCGTTATCTTCACCTTTTACTGTTTTCAAATCCTCGATTTCTAATTTACCTGCAAAACGAGCAATAATACTAGAATCTTCAGAGATACCTCCAGCAACCCCTCCAACGTGGAATGTACGCAATGTTAACTGTGTACCTGGCTCACCAATAGACTGTGCTGCAATAACTCCAACAGCTTCTCCTTTTTGTGTCATCTTACCTGTAGCTAAGTTTCTACCGTAACATTTTGCACAAATTCCTTTTGTTGCCTCACAAGTTAATGGAGAACGAACTTCAACTTTTTCTACTGGAGAAGCTTCGATTGCTTTTACAATAGATTCTGTGATTTGTTGTCCTGCGTGAACTAAAATATCAGTAGTTAAAGGATTAATTACATCTTGCAATGCAACACGTCCTAAGATTCTTTCACCTAAAGATTCAACGATTTCCTCGTTTTTCTTCAATGCAGAAACTTCAACACCTCTTAATGTACCACAATCGTCTATATTAACAATAACATCTTGAGAAACGTCATGCAACCTACGAGTTAAGTATCCAGCATCCGCCGTTTTCAACGCCGTATCCGCAAGACCTTTACGAGCACCGTGAGTAGAAATAAAGTACTCAAGGATTGAAAGACCTTCTTTAAAGTTAGAAAGAATCGGGTTTTCAATAATTTCACCACCACCAGCAGTAGATTTTTTAGGCTTAGCCATCAAACCACGCATACCAGTTAACTGACGAATTTGTTCTTTAGATCCCCTCGCCCCAGAATCAAGCATCATATACACTGAGTTGAATCCTTGTTGGTCTTCTCTAATATTCTTCATTGCTAACTCCGTCAATTGAGCATTAGCAGAAGTCCATACGTCAATAACTTGGTTGTAACGCTCGTTATTGGTAATAAGACCCATGTTATAGTTAGCAGAAATTCCTTCTACTTGCTCTCTTGCATCAGCAATTAATTTTGTTTTTTGTTCTGGAATTCTAATATCACCTAAAGAGAAAGATAAACCTCCTTTGAAAGCGAACTTATAACCCATATTTTTCATATTATCTAAGAAGGCAGCTGTAGTAGGTACATCAGTCGAACTTAATACGTGACCGATAATATCTCTTAAGTTTTTCTTAGTTAATACATCATTGATATATCCTGCAGCTTCTGGTACTACTTCATTAAACAATACACGTCCAGCCGTTGTTTGAATAATTTTGTATACCAATTCGCCATTTTCATTAAAATCTTTTGCTCTGATTTTCACACGAGCATTCAACTCTAATCTTCCTTCATTCAAAGCAATATTTACCTCTTCTGCAGAATAAAAAGTCAAACCTTCACCAAGAATAGTTAATTCTGGTGTAGTTAAACGTTCTTTGGTCATATAATATAGACCCAAAACCATGTCCTGAGAAGGTACTGTAATAGGAGCACCATTCGCAGGGTTCAAGATATTGTGAGAAGCTAGCATCAATAATTGCGCTTCCAAAATAGCTTCAGGTCCTAATGGCAAGTGAACCGCCATCTGATCCCCATCAAAATCCGCGTTGAACGCCGTACATACTAATGGGTGCAATTGAATTGCTTTACCTTCAATTAATTTTGGTTGGAATGCTTGAATACCTAAACGGTGCAAAGTAGGAGCACGGTTAAGCAATACTGGATGTCCTTTGATTACATTCTCAAGAATATCCCATACAACAGGCTCTTTTTTGTCAATTATTTTTTTAGCAGATTTAACTGTTTTTACAATACCTCTTTCGATTAACTTACGAATAACGAATGGTTTGTATAATTCAGCTGCCATATCTTTTGGCAAACCACATTCAAACAACTTCATTTCTGGTCCAACAACAATTACAGAACGAGCAGAATAATCCACACGTTTTCCAAGTAAGTTTTGACGGAAACGACCTTGCTTACCTTTCAAAGAGTCAGAAAGCGACTTCAATGGACGGTTAGATTCTGTCTTAACAGCAGAAGCTTTACGAGTGTTGTCAAACAATGAATCTACAGATTCTTGCAACATACGTTTTTCATTTCTCAAGATAACTTCAGGAGCTTTAATCTCCATTAATCTTTTCAAACGGTTATTACGTATAATTACACGACGGTATAAATCATTCAAATCTGAAGTAGCAAAACGACCTCCATCAAGCGGTACTAATGGACGCAATTCTGGCGGAATAACAGGAATCACTTTCATAATCATCCATTCTGGACGATTCTCACGATTCAAGTTAGATTCACGGAAAGATTCAACAACTTGAAGACGTTTTAATGCTTCAGTTTTTCTTTGTTTAGAAGTTTCATTATTGGCACTATGACGTAAACTATAAGAAAGCTCATCTAAATCGATACGCGCTAATAAATCCATAATACATTCTGCACCCATTTTGGCTACAAATTTATTAGGATCAAAATCATCTAAATATTGATTATCAGCAGGCAAAGTATCTAAAATATTCAAATACTCTTCTTCTGTTAAGAAATCTAAACGTTGTAAAGATTCTCCATCAGCATTTTTTGCAATACCAGCTTGAATTACTACATATCTTTCGTAGTAGATAATCATGTCTAACTTCTTAGATGGTAATCCTAAAATATAACCAATTTTATTAGGCAAAGAACGGAAATACCAGATATGAGCGATTGGCACAACCAAATTGATGTGACCTACTCTATCTCTTCTAACTTTCTTCTCAGTAACTTCTACACCACAACGGTCGCAGATAATTCCCTTGTAACGAATTCTTTTGTACTTACCACAGGCACATTCAAAATCCTTAACAGGGCCGAAAATTCTTTCACAAAAAAGCCCATCACGTTCTGGCTTATGTGTTCTGTAGTTGATAGTCTCAGGCTTTAACACCTCTCCTCTCGACTCTTTCAAGATGGATTCTGGAGAAGCTAATCCTATCGAAATTTTATTGAATCTTTTTACAGGATTCTTATCTTTATTGTTGTTTCTATTGTTCATCATAGTTTTTACTATTGATTTATTTGCAATTAAAAATTGATTTTAGATTTATGAATCAAAGACAAAATAGTAGTTACTATATCATCAAAATTCATTAAGCTCTATTACCACGAATTACTTCTCTAAACTTCTCTCTGAAGTGCTAGTTATGTGTTTCCTGAGAATCAACATAAAAAATCGGAACGGTTTACGGGTATAAATCCTAAAAACTTTTATAAATAGTAATCAGCCCCAAAAAATGGAACTGATTACTGTGATTTAATTATTCTTCTAAACGAATGTCAAGACCAAGACCTTTCAATTCGTGCATCAATACGTTGAATGATTCAGGTAATCCTGGTTCTGGCATAGATTCTCCCTTAACGATTGCTTCGTAAGTTTTAGCTCTACCAATAACATCATCCGATTTTACAGTTAAGATTTCACGTAATGTACTTGATGCTCCATAAGCCTCAAGTGCCCATACCTCCATCTCTCCAAAACGCTGACCTCCAAATTGAGCTTTACCTCCAAGTGGTTGTTGTGTAATCAACGAGTATGGACCAATAGAACGAGCGTGCATCTTATCATCAACCATGTGTCCTAATTTCAACATATAAATTACACCCACAGTTGCTGCTTGATGGAAACGTTCTCCAGTACCACCATCATAAAGGTGTGTATGTCCAAAACGTGGTACACCAGCTTCATCTGTTAAAGCATTGATTTGTTCAAGAGAAGCACCATCAAAAATTGGAGTAGCAAATTTTCTACCCAAATTCATTCCAGCCCATCCTAAAACTGTTTCATAGATCTGACCAATGTTCATACGTGAAGGTACCCCAAGTGGGTTCAACACAATATCAACAGGAGTTCCATCTTCTAGGAAAGGCATATCTTCATGACGAACAATACGAGCAACAATACCTTTGTTACCGTGACGTCCCGCCATTTTATCCCCAACTTTCAATTTACGTTTCTTAGCAATATATACTTTAGCTAATTTCAAAATTCCAGATGGTAATTCGTCACCTACAGTAATAGTGAATTTCTCTCTACGTAATGCTCCTTGTAAATCGTTCAATTTAATTTTATAGTTATGAATTAAATCATTAACCATTTTGTTAGTCACATCATCTGCAACCCATTGACCTTTACTTAAGTGAGCGAAATCTTCAACAGCATACAACATTTTTTGAGTGTATTTTTTACCTTTTGGTAAAACTTCTTCACCCAAATCATTCATTACTCCTTGAGATGTTTTTCCGTTAACAATTAGGAAAAGCTTTTCAATCAATCTGTCTTTTAATTCAACAAATTTAACTTCAAACTCCATTTCTAAAGCGCCTAAAGCATCTTTATCCTGAGTACGTTTACGTTTATCTTTTACTGCTCTTGCAAATAATTTTTTATCTAAAACTACACCGTGTAATGAAGGAGAAGCTTTTAATGAAGCATCTTTTACATCACCAGCTTTATCACCAAAGATAGCACGTAGTAATTTTTCTTCTGGTGTTGGATCAGATTCTCCTTTTGGAGTAATTTTTCCAATCAAAATATCACCAGGTTTTACCTCTGCACCAATTCTGATCATACCATTTTCATCCAAATCTTTGGTAGCTTCTTCAGAAACGTTAGGAATATCATTAGTCAACTCTTCGTTACCTAATTTAGTATCTCTAACTTCTAATGAATAATCATCAATATGAATAGAAGTAAAAATATCATCGCGAACAACTTTTTCAGAAATTACAATCGCATCCTCAAAGTTGTATCCTTTCCATGGCATAAACGCCACTTTAAGGTTACGACCTAAAGCCAATTCACCGTTTTGAGTAGCATATCCTTCAGATAAAACTTGACCTAGAACAACTCTATCCCCTTTTCTTACAATAGGTTTCAAGTTGATACTTGTTCCTTGGTTCGTTTTTCTAAATTTAATTAGGTTATACGTTTTTTCATCAGGTTCAAAACTTACCATTCTTTCTTCCTCAGAACGATCATATTTGATAGTAATAATGTTAGCATCAACATATTCAACAACTCCATCACCTTCAGCATTAATCAATACTCTAGAATCTGAAGCTACTTGACGCTCTAAACCAGTTCCTACAATAGGGGCTTCTGGACGAATTAAAGGTACCGCTTGACGCATCATGTTAGATCCCATCAACGCACGGTTCGCATCATCATGCTCCAAGAAAGGAATCAATGATGCTGAAATCGATGCAATTTGATTTGGTGCCACATCGGCATAATCCAATTCAGTTGGAGCTACTACTGGGAAATCGGCATCTAGCTTAGCGATTACGTTTTCAGCAGTAATGTTCCCTTCTTTATCAATTTCAATATTCGCTTGTGCGATTAATTTTCCTTCTTCTTCCTCAGCGCTTAGATAAACTGGATCAGAATCTAAAACTAAACGACCATTGTTAACTTTACGGTAAGGTGTTTCAATGAATCCCATTCCATTCACTTTAGCATATACACCAAGAGATGAAATCAAACCAATGTTTGGTCCCTCAGGAGTTTCAATAGGACATAAACGACCATAGTGCGTATAGTGAACGTCACGAACCTCAAAACCTGCTCTTTCACGAGAAAGTCCACCTGGTCCAAGTGCAGATAATCTTCTTTTGTGCGTAATCTCAGCTAATGGATTCGTTTGATCCATAAATTGAGACAACTGATTCGTTCCAAAGAAAGAGTTGATAACAGAAGATAATGTTTTAGCATTAATCAAATCTATTGGTGTAAACACCTCGTTATCTCTAACGTTCATACGCTCTCTAATGGTTCTAGCCATACGCGCTAAACCAACACCGAATTGTTGTGACAATTGTTCACCAACTGTTCTAACACGACGGTTTGATAAGTGATCAATATCATCAATCTCAGCTTTTGAGTTGATCAATTCGATCAAATATTTAACGATAGTTATGATATCTTCCTTGGTAAGCACTTGCTTTTCCATTGGAGTATCTAAACCTAGTTTTTTATTAATTCTATAACGACCTACTTCACCTAAGTTGTAACGTTGGTCAGAGAAAAATAATTTATCTATAATGCCACGAGCAGTTTCTTCATCAGGCGGTTCTGCATTACGCAATTGTCTGTAGATATGCTCAACAGCTTCTTTTTCAGAGTTTGTTGGGTCTTTTTGTAACGTATTATGAATGATAGAGTAGTCAACTTGATTGTTATCTTCTTTGTGTAACAAAATAGATTTAACATTCGAGTCAATGATTTCTTCTACATTATCTTTGTCGAGAATTGTATCTCTATCTAAAATAATTTCGTTACGTTCGATAGATACCACTTCACCAGTATCTTCATCTACGAAATCCTCATGCCATGTATTCAATACACGGGCAGCCAATTTTCTTCCAATATATTTCTTTAATCCTGTTTTAGAAACTTTAATTTCTTCTGCTAGATCAAAAATCTCAAGGATATCCTTGTCTCTTTCAAATCCAATAGCACGGAATAAAGTAGTAACAGGTAATTTTTTCTTTCTATCAATATAAGCATACATAACGCTATTGATATCGGTAGAAAATTCAATCCAAGAGCCTTTAAAAGGAATAACTCTTGCAGAATATAATTTAGTTCCATTTGCATGGAATGATTGTCCAAAGAACACACCCGGAGAACGGTGCAATTGAGACACAACAACACGTTCAGCGCCATTGATTACAAAAGTACCACTTGGTGTCATGTAAGGAATTGTACCAAGATAAACGTCTTGAACAATAGTTTCAAAATCTTCGTGTTCTGGATCTGTACAGTAAAGTTTAAGTCTAGCCTTCAAAGGAACACTATACGTCAAACCTCTTTCTATACATTCTTGAATGGTGTAACGTGGTGGATCTACGAAATAATCAAGGAATTCCAATACAAAATTGTTTCTTGTATCTGTAATAGGAAAGTTTTCCATGAAGGTATTATACAATCCTTCGTCGCCTCTTTCGTCTGATTTAGTTTCTAATTGAAAAAAATCTTTAAATGACTTCACCTGAACATCAAGAAAATCTGGATAGTCAGGAATATTTTTTGTAGAGGCAAAATTCAATCTTTCAGTCTGATTTGTTAGCATCAATGGACAAAATTTTGATTAAAAAAAGTAATTTTTGTGTTTGAAACACTGTTTAATTTATAAAACAATCTATACTTTCTTTTTTAGAATCAATACATCTTGAGAAATTAATAAAGATTGCTCTTTAACTAATTTATTTTCTTCGTAATGATTAAAAATTCTAAGGTATTTTAAACTATTTTATAATAAAACTTAATAAATTTTATTATACGAAAAATGGTTTAGGTCTTTGAGTGATTAAACCCAAGACCTAAACCTAATTTTAAACTATGTTGAAATTATTTTAACTCAACAACAGCTCCAGCCTCTTCTAATGATTTTTTAAGACCTTCAGCCTCTTCTTTAGAAACACCTTCTTTTACGTTGCTAGGAGCACTATCAACTACATCTTTAGCTTCTTTCAAACCTAAACCTGTAAGTTCTTTTACTAATTTCACAACAGCTAATTTAGATGCACCTGCATCTTTCAATACAACTGTAAATTCTGTTTGAGCCTCTTCAGCAGCACCTTCACCACCACCAGCAGCAACTACTACAGCTGCAGCAGCTGGTTCGATACCGTACTCATCTTTCAATATTGTTGCTAATTCGTTAACTTCTTTTACAGTTAAATTAACTAATTGCTCTGCGAATTGTTTCAAATCTGCCATTTTTTCTATCGTTTTAAAATGATTTGTAAAATATAATTTATTTATTGTGCGCTAATTCAAGCAACAAGGAACTAGTCCTTGCTTGGTTATATTAAGCTTCAGTCTCTTCGCTGTTAGCGAATTGATTTTGTAAAGCAGAAATAACTCTTTGAGCTGGAGATTGTAACAATCCAATGATTTCTCCGATAAGCTCTTCTTTAGATTTAATTGTAGCTAAAGTATCTAATTGATCATCACCAATATAAATCTCAGAATTGATGTAAGCTCCTTTTAAAATTGGCTTAGCAGCTTTTTTTCTGAAATCTTTGATAATTTTTCCAGGTGCATTTGCAACATCTGCAATAAATATAGCACTATTACCAGCCAATACTGATGGCAAATCACCATAATCATTATCAGAAGCTTCCATTGCTTTTGCAAGCAAAGTGTTTTTAACTACCTCTAATTTAATACCTGCTTTAAAACAAGCTCTTCTCAAGTTTGAAGTTGTTTCTGCGTCTAACCCAGAAATATCAGATACATATACAATGTTTGTACCAGCTAACTGTGCAGTTAAATCTTCAATCGCGATTGATTTTTCTTCTCTAGTCATACTAAAAATTATTAACTACCAATTATACTGCTTTTGGGTCTAATGCAATAGCAGGACTCATAGTGCTTGTAAGGTGAATACCTTTAATATAGGTACCTTTAGCAGCAGTTGGTTTAAGTTTGATTAATGTTTGAATAATTTCATGTGCATTGTCATAAATTTGCTCAGCTCCGAAAGAAACTTTACCAATTCCTGCATGTACAATACCAGTTTTATCAACTTTGAAATCGATTTTACCAGCTTTTACCTCAGCAACAGCTTTTGCAACATCCATAGTTACAGTACCTGTTTTAGGGTTTGGCATTAAACCTCTAGGTCCTAAAATACGACCTAATGGACCTAATTTACCCATAACAGCTGGCATAGTGATGATAACATCAACATCTGTCCAACCATCTTTTATTTTTTGTAAGTAATCGTCTAGACCTACATAATCAGCTCCAGCTGCAGTAGCTTCTGCTTCTTTATCTGGAGTAACTAAAGCTAATACTTTTACATCCTTACCAGTTCCATGAGGCAATGTTACTACACCTCTCACCATTTGATTCGCTTTTCTTGGATCTACACCCAATTTAACTGCGATATCAACAGACTCATCAAATTTTGCAGAAGCAACCTCTTTAATTAATGCAGCAGCATCTTTCAAAGAGTATAATTTGTTCTTTTCAATTTTTGAAGCAGCCTCTTTTTGCTTTTTTGTCAATTTTGCCATGTCTTTCTCTTAATTAAAAAGGAGAATCTCCTGATACAGTTATACCCATAGATCTAGCTGTTCCAGCAACCATACTCATAGCAGACTCGATAGTGAATGCATTTAAGTCTGGCATTTTGTCTTCAGCAATAGCTCTAATTTGTTCCCAAGTAACACTAGCTACTTTTTTACGATTAGGCTCACCTGAACCAGATTTTAGCTTTGCAGCTTCCATTAACTGAACTGCTGCAGGAGGAGTCTTAACAACAAAATCGAATGATTTGTCTTTATACACAGTAATTTGTACTGGGCATATTTTGCCAGGTTTATCTTGTGTTCTAGCATTAAATTGCTTACAGAACTCCATGATGTTCACCCCAGCAGCTCCTAAAGCAGGTCCAACCGGTGGCGACGGATTCGCAGCACCTCCCTTAACTTGTAGTTTAACTACCTTACTAATTTCTTTAGCCATTTTTTAAAAAATTTAACACGACAATCATTGGAAGCGATTGTGTGATTATTATAGTGTAACAAAAATTATACTTTTTCCACTTGCATAAAACTCAACTCTAATGGTGTTTTTCTTCCGAAAATCTTAACCATAACTTCAAGTTTACGCTTTTCTTCATTGATTTTTTCAACAGTTCCATTAAAACCATTAAAAGGTCCATCAATTACCTTAATAGTTTCACCAACATTAAATGGGATAGAACGAGTATCTGTATTAACAGTTAACTCATCTACTTTTCCTAACATACGGTTTACTTCTGCCATTCTTAAAGGAACTGGTTCACCACCTTTAGTTTCTCCCAAAAACCCTATGACACTTGTAATAGACTTAATAATATGAGGTATCTCACCAACCAAGTTAGCCTCTATCATTACATACCCCGGAAAATATACTTTATCTTTTGCGATTTTTTTTCCTTCTTTCACGGTAACTACTTTTTCAGTAGGCACCAATACTTGAGATACATAATCCTCCATCCCTAATCTAGCGATTTCAGTTTCGATATATGCTTTTACTTTATTTTCTTGCCCGCTTACTGCACGAACGACATACCACTTTTTTAAATTATTTTCAGTCATCCCAAGAAATTTATGCTTTCAACCAGTTAAAAAATCCTTCTAATGCTTTTGCAAACATTTCATCTACTCCCCATGTCGCCAAAGCGAATAGTACTGAAAAAACAGCAACAACAATTGTTAGACGTTGAACCTCAGCCCAAGCTGGCCAAGTAACATTTGATTTTAATTCTTCAAATGCCTCTGAAATGTAATTAACAACTTTTGCCATAATTTAAACTCTGTGTTTTATATTGCACGGGCGGAGGGATTCGAACCCCCATCAACGGTTTTGGAGACCGCTATTCTACCCTTGAACTACGCCCGTATTAAAGCCAGTAACTAAAGCGTTACTGGCTTAGTTTATTTGTTTTAGTTAAAAAAACTAAAGAATTTCAGTAACTTGACCTGCACCTACAGTTCTACCACCTTCACGGATAGCAAAACGTAAACCTACGTTTAATGCAATCTCGCTCAATAATTTAACTTCAATAGTTAAGTTATCTCCAGGCATAACCATCTCTACACCAGCTGGTAAAGAAATAATACCAGTTACGTCAGTTGTACGTACGTAGAATTGTGGACGGTAGTTATTGTGGAATGGAGTGTGACGTCCACCTTCTTCTTTTTTCAAGATATACACCTCAGCTTTGAAGTGATCGTGAGGCTTAACAGAACCTGGTTTACAGATTACCATTCCTCTTTTGATATCTTCTTTTTGAATACCTCTTAACAAGATACCAACGTTATCTCCAGCTTCACCTCTATCAAGGATTTTACGGAACATCTCAACTCCAGTGATTGTAGAAGTTAATTTCTCAGCTCCCATACCAATGATTTCAACTGGATCTCCAGTATTAGCAACACCAGTTTCGATACGACCTGTAGCTACAGTTCCACGACCAGTGATTGAGAATACATCTTCAACAGGCATCAAGAAAGGTTTTGCAACATCTCTTTCTGGCTCCTCGATCCAAGCATCAACAGCTTCCATCAATTCAATGATTTTAGGAACCCATACTGGATCATTATTCAATCCACCTAAAGCAGAACCTTGAACAACTGGTCCGTTATCTCCATCATACTCGTAGAAAGATAATAAGTCTCTGATTTCCATCTCAACTAATTCTAACAACTCAGCATCATCAACCATATCCACTTTGTTCATGAATACAACGATTCTTGGAATACCAACTTGACGACCTAAAAGGATGTGCTCACGAGTTTGTGGCATTGGTCCATCAGTAGCAGCAACAACAAGAATAGCACCGTCCATTTGAGCAGCACCAGTAACCATGTTCTTAACGTAATCCGCGTGACCTGGACAGTCAACGTGAGCGTAGTGACGGTTAGAAGTTTCATACTCTACGTGAGAAGTATTAATTGTAATACCTCTTTCTTTTTCTTCTGGAGCATTATCAATTTGATCAAATGATTTTGCTTGACAGTAACCTGCATCAGACAATACTTTTGTAATTGCCGCAGTTAATGTAGTTTTTCCGTGATCCACGTGCCCAATTGTACCAATGTTCAAATGGGGCTTGTTACGGGTAAAATTTTCCTTTGCCATTTTACTTAATTTTTAATCTTAGTTATATATTTATTTCAATTTCCTACTTACTTGAGCCAACTACGGGAATTGAACCCGTGACCTCTTCCTTACCAAGGAAGCACTCTACCCCTGAGCTAAGTCGGCAGAATCCTTGATTAAGAAGCGTAGAGCGTATACCCACTTATCTATAATCTTCATTCTAATTTGTGGGGAGAGCAGGATTCGAACCTGCGAAGTTTTCACAGCAGATTTACAGTCTGCCCTCGTTGGCCGCTTGAGTATCTCCCCTTTATTACCATAACCTTAAGAACGTGTTCAAAACAAAGTTTGAACCCAATAGAGCCGGCGGAGGGACTCGAACCCACGACCTGCTGATTACAAATCAGCTGCTCTAGCCGACTGAGCTACGCTGGCAAATATCAATAAAAAAGTCCGCTATTTCTAACGGACTGCAAATGTATAGATTTTATCTCTTAATCAAAACATTTTTTGAAAAAAAATTGAATTAAATATGAGATCTTATTTTTTCTTTTCTTTTAACCAGCAAACGCTCTAGTGATTCAGCAGACAAATCAATAGCTTCCTCAAAAGTTTTACATTGTTTTTTCACCAAAAAATCATCTCCAGGAACATTAATTTTAACCTCCACAATTTTATTTTCTTTATCACTTGTCTTTTCAACCTTCATAAAAACATCCGAAGAAACTACTTTATCATAATACTTTTCTAACTTATCCATTCTAACTTGGACAAAATCTACTAGCTTTCTGTCAACAGTAAAGTTAACTGCATGAACATTTACCTTCATAATCATTATTTTTTGTGGTTAAACATAGTATAGAAATCACTTCAGGCTTCTTGGATGCGCATCTTTATACACTTTTTTTAATTCAGATAAACTACTATTAGTATACACCTGAGTAGACGCCAAACTTGAATGCCCTAACAACTCCTTTATTGAATTCAAATCCGCCCCGTTATTTAACATATGAGTCGCAAAAGTATGCCTTAAAACATGCGGACTCTTCTTTACTTTCTCGGAGACATTACTAAAGTACAAATTAATTGTTCTGTAGACAAAAGATTGACTTAATTTTAACCCTTTTGAAGTAACAAAAAAATATTCAAAATCAACAAGCTCTTCTAAATTTGACCGTTCCTTTAAATACAACTCAATACGCCCCGCTAACATTGACAACATCGGAACAATCCTTTCTTTATTTCTCTTACCAAGCACTTTTATAGTAGCAGCACCAACATTTACATCCTTACACCTTAAATTAATGATTTCAGCCCTACGCATTCCTGTAGCATAAAACATTTCAATCATCAACCTACCCCTTAAAGAATCAAAATCAGTATCATCTTTAAAAACACCATCAAGGCTATCCATCTCTTTTTCAGAAAAAGGAATTTGAATATTTTTAGAAGTTTTCAAAGCTCGATGCTTAAGTAATGGACTAACAGAAATCTGCTTTGTCTTCATTAAAAACTTATAAAACGCCTTCAAAGAAGCAATTTTCCTATTCACCGAAACAGTATTCAATCCCGAGTCCACCAAAAAAACCACCCAACTCCTAATATGGGAATACGCTACTTTTTCCAAGACAACCTCAAAAGAAGCCTCCTGTAAAAAAATCTCAAAAGCATCCACATCGTCACAGTACGCTTTTTGCGTATGCAACGAATAATTCTTCTCTAGAACAAGATAATCTCTAAAAGCTATTTTAATAGAAGTCATAAAAAAAACCGTTAGGATCAAAGTTATAAAACTTTAATCACTAACGGTAATAAATTTTGAAAACAGAAATTTAGATATTCTCTAAACTATCTTTCATATTTTGAATGTAAGCCGCTTTTTGAAACTTCATTCTATTGATAACTGATGGCTTAATAAAAGCAGTACGCGCTCTTAATTGACGAACAGTTCCAGTTTTATCAAATTTTCTTTTATAGCGCTTTAATGCTCTATCGATATTTTCTCCGTCTTTAATTGGTATAATTAACATAATTTTATCACCCCCTTTCGTTAAGTGCGCAAAAGTAGTAAAGTTTTATTAATTAGCAATTATAATTAGATATTTATTTTACAGCAGGTTGATAATTTTGTTTATCAATAATCATTTTTGACAATATCTCTTTCAATATTTCAGAGGTACCTCCCCCTATTGGCCCTAAACGACTATCTCTAAACAATCTTGCAAGTGGATATTCCTCCATATAACCATACCCTCCTAGCATTTGAAGACAGCTATAAATAGTTTCATCAGCCACTTTTGTTGATTTTAATTTAGCCATCGTCGCTTCTTTGACTACATATTCACCTTTATCTAAGCGTGCAACAGCAGCATAATTGAAGATTTTACAATGCTCTACTTCAGTTGCATGCTCAACAAGAGTATGACGTAAAGCTTGAAACTTATTTATTGTTGTTCCAAATGCTTCACGACTGGACATATAATCAATAGTATAATCCAAAGCGTATTCTGCTCTTGCGTGCGCATTAATTGCCATAATTAAACGCTCCAAAGCGAAATGCTGCATAATATAAGCAAAACCTTTGTTTTCTTCCCCCATCAGGTTTTCAAATGGTACTTCTACATTATCAAATGCAATTTCTGCTGTATCAGAAGCTCTCCATCCTAATTTATCTAATTTGGTTGCCGAAATTCCTTTAGATGAAGTATCCATTAAAAAAATACTAATCCCTTTATTCCCAAGTGCAGGATCTGTTTTAGCAGCAACAACATAATAATCCGCATAAACTCCATTAGTAATAAATGTCTTGGATCCGTTTATAATGTACTTATCGCCTTTTTTTATTGCATTTGTTCGCATTCCTGCAACATCACTCCCTCCAAAAGGTTCAGAAATACACAACGCTCCAATTTTTTCACCAGCTATACTTGGAACCAAATACTCTTTCTTTATTCTTTCATCGCCTTCTGCATTAAGATGTGTCATTGCTAAATAAACATGTGCCCAAATAGCAGCTGCAAAACCAGATGATTTTATTTTTTGAAGTTCTTCTAACAAAATCATCATATAAAACAAATCTAGATTTAGACCACCGTATACTTCAGGATAAGAAATACCTAAAAACCCCATCTCTCCGAACTTCTTCCAAATAAAACGGTCGATTGTTCCAGATTTTTCCCATTGCTCAATATAAGGTACTACTTCCTTCTGCAAAAAATCCTTTAAACTTGCCCTAAACAAATCATGTTCTTCTGAAAAATATGCTGAATTCATAAAATGCGTTTTTTTATTTTATTTTTAGAACTTCAAATATAACGCAATTATTTTTGCTTTATCAACAGGAAAACCCTTAATTTTTGATAAATCCTCAATATTTTTAAAATCGCCATTCATGCTTCTATAAATTAAGATTTGTTTAGCCAATGCATATTTGAAATAAATAAACTGCGACAATTCTTTTAAAGACGCATTATTAATATCGATTAATTCGAGTTCTGGTGCTTTTGATACACAAAACTGACTATTTATATTTTCAATAACCTCTGGAGACAAACCCCAAACCTCATTAAGCTGCTCCATTACAACAAAACCTTTCAAACTATTTCTTTGAGCGATTATTCGATTCGCGATGACCTCACCAACACCATAAACTTTTATTAAATCTTCTTTTGTTGCAAGATTTATATCTATTTTAATGGCTTTAGTCTTTTCCTTATACCCAAACTTGGAATATTTTTTAAAACCACCATTTTGTTTATTCTCTACCCAATCTGGAAATTTAAAAAAAGGACTTATTTTATTCAAAAGTGCATCAGAAACACCCGTTACCTTCTGAAATTCAGCTGTTGAGTTTACAAAACGATTTGTTTTTCTAAAAGTATGTAGTCTATCTATTTCTTCTACCGACATCCCTAATTTATATCCTTTATAATCAGAAATAAAATTTGGATTAAACGGATAAATAGAAATGCTCTTGGCTGTATTGCCTTTTAATTCATCAATTTTCGTTTGAAGCGAGAGCCAATCTTTTGCATCTAACGAATTAACATTTCTAGCATTACCGTCTATAAACCAATAAAAAAATTGCAAAATGATTATAATTCCAAACAAAACCAAAAGCCCATTTCGTTGACCTCTGGTAAATTTCAAATAAAATAAAAACCTTTTTAACATCTTCAAGCAATTAAT
>JAGOFG010000184.1:0-1970 GCA_017997335.1 Flavobacterium sp.
TTTTCCAGCATTTTATTGATTTTCTCCGAAACATCAATTACAATTCCAATCGGGATAAACAACAATAACATTACTGCAAAAGTCGCCAAGTAGCGTTTCAGAATGTATTTGTCTATTATGGTCAATTTCATTTCTTAAAGTTTGAGGTTTGAAGTCAAAAGTTAGCTATTATAAAGTCGTCGCTGAACACACTTCTAATCTCTAACTTCTAACTTCCTATTTTTTTATAATCTTTGGCTCATATTTTTGACCATCATTTCTTTCCAAGGTCTAAAATCGCCCGCTAAGATATGTTTTCTAGCCTCACGAACCAACCACATGTAAAAACCTAAATTATGTATGGTAGCAATTTGCTTTCCTAGCATTTCATTCGATGCAAACAAATGGCGCAAGTAAGCTTTGGTATAAAAAGTATCTACATAGGTAATTCCCATTTCATCAATTGGCGAAAAATCGGCTTCCCATTTCTTGTTTTTAATATTGATGGACCCATTGGCGGTAAACAACATTCCGTTTCTAGCGTTACGAGTAGGCATCACACAATCGAACATATCGATTCCTAAAGCAATATTTTCCAAAATATTAATAGGTGTCCCCACTCCCATCAAATAACGGGGTTTGTCTTCGGGTAAAATCTCGCAAACCACCTCAGTCATAGCATACATTTCTTCCGCTGGTTCCCCTACAGAAAGTCCACCAATGGCATTTCCTTGTTGCCCAGCATTAGCAATATATTCTGCCGATTGACGACGCAAATCTTTATAGGTACTCCCTTGCACTATAGGGAAAAATGTTTGCTCATATCCATATTTATAAGGTACTTTTTCTAAATGATTGATACAACGATCCAACCAACGGTGTGTCATGTGCATTGAACGTTGTGCATAGCGATAATCACAAGGATAAGGAGTACATTCATCAAAAGCCATAATAATATCGGCTCCAATAGTTCGCTGAATCTCCATCACATTTTCTGGGGTAAAAAAATGGTATGACCCATCAATATGCGACTTGAACTTCACTCCTTCTTCCTTAATTTTTCGATTGGCCGATAAAGAATACACTTGATAACCTCCTGAATCGGTCAAAATATTACGATCCCAATTCATGAATTTGTGCAAGCCTCCCGCTTTTTCCAAAATATCGGTTTGCGGACGCAGGTATAAATGGTAAGTGTTTCCTAAAATAATATCGGGATTAATATCGTCTTTCAATTCGCGTTGATGCACCCCTTTTACCGTTCCTGCTGTACCTACAGGCATAAAAATAGGGGTTTCAATTACCCCATGGTCTGTAGTAATACTTCCCGCTCTGGCTTTAGACTGTGTATCTTTTTGTAATAAATCAAATTTCATCTCTCTCGTTTTTCTCCCGACCGTTCGGGACGGCAAAGATAATTTATTTCAGATTTACGAATTACGATTTAGGACTTTATTTAACATGAACGAAAAGTACGGACAGGAAATCTGTACGGACAGGTCGTGACCTGTCCCTACGGTTTCATATAAAATGTATCAATATGCCACCTCAATGGATTCGATTCTATATAATTAAAAATCCTTTCATATGAAATCGCATTTCTGATAATATGATCATGAAAAGAACGTTGCCATGCAAAAGACAACAACCCTTTTAGATGGATACATTTAGAAGTAGTCGTTTTGTAGGCACCTATCAATTCTGATACCGATTTAATTTTAATATCCTTGTCTGAAACCAAACTTTTGTCAATTTCTAAAAGGACATGAACATGATTTGGCATAATTACAAAACAATGAACTACAACATACGGATATTGTTCTTGTAACCAAACCATTTGATTTTTGGCAATTTCACCATATTCGTTTAATTTCATTTGTACTTCATCTTTTTCATTTATTGCATCTTCATTGAAATTCACCGAATGCGAATCCAGTGCAGACAGATCGGGATTTTTATTTTTGGACAGGTCGTGGTTGTGATTTGTGGAC
>JAGOFG010000184.1:2070-4609 GCA_017997335.1 Flavobacterium sp.
TGGACAGGTCGTGGTTGTGATTTGTGGACAGGTCGCGACCTGTCCCTACGGGAATGGATCCAAAACAACATATTCGGTTTTGAACACAAATCGTTACGAAATACAAATTATCCTGTGAATAATCAAATCCTTCTTTCCGATTTCTTTTTCTATTCTTTCTTATCATTTTATTGCATTTATTTTGGAAAAATGGCTTTACACACATAGACGCAATGTACGGACAGGTCGCGACCTGTCCCTACGGCAATACCATTAAAAATCAATTATTATTGAATAAAATTAAAAAAATAACATTTAAAATACTACAAAATAAAAATCATTATTTGAAATAAACATATTGGACAGGTCGCGACCTGTCCCTACGGGAATCTGAAAATTATTTGATTGTGTAACAATTGTTACTCAAAAACCCATTTTGTACCTTTACTTTTGCCTTACTCAAACAAAAACAAAATTACATTCTTATGACAGTAGAACATTTCATTAAAGAAAAACGCGGCACCATTGTAGACGTAAGAACCCGAGAGGAATTTATGGGCGGTCATGTTGCTACTTCTATCAATATTCCACTAAATGAAATTCCAGAACGCCTAGAGGAAATCAAAGCCTTGGCTACTCCCCTCATTTTATGTTGTGCTTCTGGGGGACGCAGCGGTCAGGCAGAATATTATCTTTCACAGCAAGGTATAGAGTGTCTGAATGGCGGCTCTTGGTTGAACGTGAATTTTTATCAATCCTTACAAAACAAAATCGATTAATATGCTTACTCTTTTAAAACGTCTTTTTGGCCTTGGCCCAGCCATAAATTATAAAACATTACTTCAGCAAGGCGCCATAATCGTCGATGTGCGCAGCAAAGGTGAATTCCGAGGAGGTCACATCAAAGGTTCCCTTAATATCCCCGTTGATGTACTGCGTCAAAATTTAAATCAATTACAAAATAAAAATCAAGTCATTATTACTTGCTGTGCCTCTGGAATGCGAAGCGCTTCTGCCAAAAGTATTTTAAAAGCAAGTGGCTATACAGAAGTTTACAATGGTGGTGGATGGAGTAGCTTGAATAGCAAACTCTTGTAACACATTAACATAAAAAAAACTTATCAATCATAGTCAGAACTATTCCTTTTCTGTGACTGTAATAGGAGAAAGCTAGTACACAATAAAAAGGCGATACCACTAAACCCTGCATCGCCTTTTTGCTTGTTCATAGTAGTAATCTAGTAAAAAAATCACAAAACGCGTTCATCAAAAGAATAAAATGAATAAAAAATGAGCTTAAAAGGCAAACTGCTTTTGCTTCTTTTTTGAAATTAATTTTGAAGTAAACTCAGTAGAATGCCTTATTTTTACGCCTGAAATCAATTCAAGCGCACTTTTATGCCTATCCCAACTTTTCTTGCAAGACTAAGCAAAATAAATCTATCAGTACTTATTTTTTTATCGAGCATTGTTGTTTCCGCTCAACTAGCACCGCTTTCACCAAAAGCAACGGTAAGTGTATTAACCTGTGCTACAGGAAACGAATCGTATTCCCTTTTCGGGCATACTGCAGTCCGTATTGCTGACCCAGAACAATTCCTAGATGTTGTATATAATTATGGCGCATTTGATTTTTCGACACCTAATTTTGTAGCTAAATTTGCAAAAGGAGATTTACAATACTTTGTGGTGGCCGACTCGTTTTCGGAGTTTATAGGACGATACCAATACGAAGGAAGAAGTGTTTATGAACAAAAGCTTCGCTTATCACTTCCGTTAAAACAGCAGCTTTTTGATCAACTTAACAAAACATTACAATCAGAAGAACGCTTCTATACCTATAAATTTATTGATCGCAATTGTACAACTATGGTAGTCGATTTGCTTAACCAAACAATTGGCACAAAAGCAATCACAAAAAAAGACGCTACTAAAAAGACCTACAGAGAGGTATTATTCCCCTACTTCAAAAATCATTTCTACGAACAATTGGGTACAAGTAGTATTTTTGGAACCAAAGTAGATCAAAAAGCCACTACCCTATTTCTTCCGTTTGATTTATTAGAAAGTCTTAAAATCACTAAGTACAAAAACGAACCGCTTAGTGAACCAGTTGTGTCACTTTTAACAGTGGCTACCACAACACCTCACTCTTGGTGGAATAATGCCTATACTTATGGTGCCTTTTTATTGCTGCTTGTCTTTTGGAAAAAAAGAAGTGTTGGGTTGCTATTTTTGACGGTAATGGGCATCTTAGGATTGTTCTTTCTTTTTATGGGATGGTATTCTTTACATCCTGAATTGGCCAACAATTACAATGTATTATTATTCAATCCTACCTTGTTAGTATTGGTGTTTTTTGTACTTCAAAAAAACATCAAAGCCATAAAATGGCTAAGCTACGTTAACTGGGGATGCTTCCTACTATACACTATAGTATTGATCAATAAAGCGCCATTTTGGTTTCTTTTACCTTTGATTGGAGTCACTTCATTAGTAGTATATCGAATAAACAAGGAGAATCGATAGATTTGAGATTGAGGATTTGAGATTTAAGATT
>JAGOFG010000185.1 GCA_017997335.1 Flavobacterium sp.
ATTATTCACGAACACGAAGAAATGGCAGAAAAATTGGCTATTGCATTGTATGTTTTGGGACTAACTTCCGTAATTGGTTTGTATTTGAATTACAAAAAATCAGCTAAATCAGTTCTAGTAACTTATGTAGCAGTTATTATTGCTGCGGTAGCTGTATTTTTAGGACAAAGAACAGGAACAACAGGTGGAGAAATTCGTCATACAGAGATAAGGACGGTAGCGGTTCCAGCTGATGTTCAAATGGAAGACAAGGATTAATTATAGTTTTAACCCAGAATTCGCATTAGACATCGTAGCGAAACTGAATAATTCAATAAAAGCAAGAGCTCACGGACTATTTTTGAAGAAGGAATACTTTTGTATTTTGAATTTAAAAATGGGAGTAAGTTCTTGGTTTTGAAGAAGAAATTAGTTGTAGTAGATTTCTAATGCGGAATCTGGGTTTAAGCTAATGAAAAAAGGATGTCAAACCAATGACATCCTTTTTTATTGAAATTGAAACTAACAAAAATGATTAACTCGCAAAGAGTAAAATAAGCAATTGTGCGACCAGAATTCGACTAATAGTTACTAGAGGATAAACGGTAGCATACGATTGATTAGGGATATCAGAATCTAAGTATTTGGTGCTAAAAGCCAAAGCTGCTGGATCTGTATAAGAACCACTCATAATTCCAACCATTTGATAAAAATTGAGCTTGAAAACAAAACGACTGATAAGGACCAAAAGAGTTAGCGGAATGAAAGTGATAAAACAGCCGTAGTAAATCCACATCCAACCATTGTTTGCTACAAAATTTTCATAAAAACCGTGTCCCGCTTTGATTCCAACTGCGGCAAAGAACATACAAATTCCAAGATCTTTCATAAAGTGAATGGCTCCGTTGTTGATATACGAGTGAATCACACCAACACCACCATATCTACTTATAAACAAAGCTGCCAAAAGCGGTCCAGCTGCCAAACCTAATTTTAAAGGAACGGGTAATGAAGGAATCACAATTGGAATAGAACCAATGATTAATCCAAAAATTAAACCGCCAAACAAAGAAAGAAAATCGGGTTCTAGCAATATTTTTTTAGAATTTCCAATGATTTTTTCGGCTTCTTGAATGGCTTCTTTGTTGCCGACTACCATCAAAGTATCGCCATAAAACAATTCCAATGAAGGTTGTGCTAAAATTTCTAATCCAGAACGAATAACACGAGTAACTTTCACGTCATATTGATTGTATAAATCCAATTCGGCCAATGTTTTATGAATAGCTGTTTTGTGAGTCACACTAAGAATTTTTGTAGTCACATCTTCTTCTGATTCAATAAACAAATCCGTCGAAATTTTACCAACCACATCAATAAATGTGTTGATGTCTTTCTGTTTTGCTACTACCATTAAAACATCTTTAGCTTTTATAACAGAATCCAATGAAGGGGAGTAAACCACTTTAGTTCCGCTTTGTTTTTGTCTCGAAATGATAACATTATCAATGTGAAATTCTTTGAATACTTGTTTGAAAGTTTTACCTATTACCTCCGATTTTGTGACCCTACATTTTTGACGAACAATAACATTCTCGTGGTCTTTATTTTTCTTTTTGAGTAAAATCACCTCTTTTTCTAGGTCAATTTTTAAGGCATTTTTGGCAACTATAATAAGGAGAATAATCCCAAAAACTCCAATCGGATAAGTGATGGCATAAGCAATCGCTGGATCAGAAAAATGATCAGCTGGCAGATTCAATTGCTTTTGAATTTCAATCAAAGTGGATTTAGCCGCTCCTAAACCAGGAGTATTAGTAACAGAGCCTGACATTAAGCCTACTGCATTTTCCACTTTTACATTAGCCAAAATATGGATGAGATAAGCTATTATTCCTCCAAGAAAAACCGTTCCAACCCCTAAAGCATTGAAAACCAATCCTTCTTTTTTAAAGGAAGAAAAGAAAGTAGGACCTACTTGTATTCCGATTCCATATACAAACAAAATCAAACCAAACTCTCTCACAAACTGAATCAAATCGGCTTGCATACTATATCCTAAATGTCCCAAAAAGAGTCCAACGAACATAACTGCAGATACACCAAGAGAAACTTTTCCTATTTTGAGTCTTCCTGCAAAGAAACCTATACTTATTGCCAAAAATAAAACTATTAATGACTGTGCCATCTCCGGCTCCTCGGTCGGAGTAAACAATATTCTAAACCATTCAAACATAATGTTAAAATTTATTATTAAAAGTAGTGTAAATGAATCACTTTTGCAGATTTTTTTTTATGATAAAAATCAGTTAATCAGGTTATTTTTAAAATAAAAGTATAAATTTGTTATGAAATCGATTTCGCTGTAAAAGCCTTATAATCAGTGTAAAATATTGCAATCGTTTTCGTAAATTTTTCTTCTATTTATGATAAATATCAGTTTTTTCCATCTATAACAGTCGTAAATTTGAATATCAAAAATTAAGAGATTTATAAAAAAAATAAGGTTAAAAAAATAAAAAATAAAAAATTATCACAATGAAAAACATTAAAATCATTCAGGAACTACACAATTTAGGGATTACTGGTTATCATGAAGTAGTATATAATCCATCTTATGAAGAATTGTATCAAGCAGAGGTTTCTTTGAAAAGAAAAGGATACGAAAAAGGTGCCAATACTTCAACTGGAGCTGTAGCAGTTAAAACCGGTATTTTTACAGGGCGTTCTCCTAAAGATAGATATATTGTTAAAGATGATGTAACTAAAGATACCATTTACTGGGATGAAAAAGTAAATTTTGCAACTTCAAAATTAATTTATGATGAATGTAAAGAATTGGTTTTAAATCAATTGTCTACTTCTCCAAAATTGTATGTAGTAGATGCATTCTGCGGAACGAACCCTGACACCCGTTTAAAAGTACGTTTCGTGATGGAAGTAGCTTGGCAAGCACACTTTGTAACCAATATGTTCATCAGACCTTCTATTTACGAATTAGAAAACTTTGGAGAGCCAGATTTCATCGTAATGAATGGTTCAAAAGCAACTAATCCAAACTGGAAAGAGCAAGGATTAAACTCTGAGAACTTTGTAATGTTCAATTTAACAGAAAAAATCCAAATTATCGGAGGAACTTGGTACGGTGGTGAAATGAAAAAAGGAATGTTCGCGATGATGAACTACTACCTACCATTAAGAGGAATGGCTTCTATGCACTGTTCTGCAAACGTAGGAGAAGATGGAGATGTAGCGGTATTTTTTGGACTTTCTGGAACTGGAAAAACAACTTTATCTGCTGACCCAAAACGTTACTTGATTGGAGATGACGAACACGGATGGGACGACAATGGAGTATTTAACTATGAAGGAGGTTGTTATGCAAAAGTTATCGACTTAAGTGAAAACAATGAACCAGACATTTGGAGAGCCATCAAACGTGACGCTTTGTTAGAAAACGTGATTGTAGATGAGTACGGAGATATTGATTACTATGATCACAGTATCACTGAGAACTCAAGAGTTTCTTACCCAATCTATCACATCAACAAAATTGTATTGCCTTCAAAAGCAGGACACGCTAAGAAAATCATTTACTTATCTGCAGATGCCTTTGGTGTATTGCCTCCAGTTTCAATCTTAGACGAAGATCAAGCACAATACCACTTCTTGTGTGGATATACTTCTAAATTAGCAGGTACAGAAAGAGGAATTACTGCACCAGAACCATCTTTCTCTCCAGCATTTGGTGAAGCTTTCTTAACCTTACACCCAACGATGTACTCTAAAACATTGATTGGTAAAATGAAAGAACACGGAGCAAAAGCGTATTTGGTGAACACAGGATGGAATGGTACAGGAAAAAGAATTTCTTTGAAAAACACAAGAGCAATCATTGATGCTATCATTAGTGGAGAAATTGATAAAGCACCTACTGCTACAATTCCTTTCTTGAATTTGACTATTCCGACTTATTTACCAAACGTAAGTGATGGAATTTTAGATCCAAGAGACACCTATAAAGATATGGCAGAATGGGAAGCTAAAGCTAAAGATTTGTCTTCTAAATACATCAAAAACTTCGAGCAATATACTAATACCGAAGAAGGTAAACGTTTAGTAGCTGCTGGACCTCAACTTTAATAGCTGTAATAATTCTATAATAATAATTAAGTTGGTTTTTTTTTGAAACACTCGTTACCACTTGCTCTTGGCTTGTCGTAGCGGGTGTTTCGCTTTAAAAAAAGCAGTGATTTAACAATTAAACAACACAATGTTGTAAAATAATTAGTTTTATAAAAAAATATTTCTGTATATTTGCAACGTTAAAAAAACAGAATAAATGTTTGCAACTCAATTACATCATCATCATTTACATTATTGCTCTCAAGCGATGTGTTAATGATATGTTTGTAAATCATCATATTTTAAAACCCGTTTGAGTACATCAAACGGGTTTTTTTATACCTTCTTAGTTGTACTCAAATTTTATCAATCTAAACAAAAAACTAAAATGAGTACACTAAAAATTGCTATCCAAAAATCAGGAAGATTAAACGAAGATAGTATCCAAATTCTAAAAGATGCCGGAATATCCATAGACAACGGTATCGATCAATTAAAAGC